>JBLNBW010000061.1:0-3642 GCA_050260255.1 Rhodospirillaceae bacterium
ATAATCGCGCTCGAGGCCCGCCTGCGGCGGCGGCAGAACGGGTCCTTGCGGGTTGTAGACCAAATCGAGCATGAGGCCCGTACCGGATGCGCCGTACCCCAGGGCATTGAGCCGCCGCAGCCCGCGTATGCTCGCCTCATACACGCCTTTGCCGCGCTGCCGGTCGACGTTGTCTTCGAGATAGCACGGCAGGGACGCCACGACCTCGACGCGTTGCGCCGCAAGAAAGTCGGCGAGGGTCTCCTGTCCCGGCTGCTCGAGGATGGTGAGATTGCATCGGTCCATCACCCGCACGCCCAGCGACCGGGCCGTCTCGACGAGCGCGCGAAAATGCGGATTGAGCTCGGGCGCGCCGCCGGTGATGTCCAGCGTATGCGCGCCCGACGCTTTCAGGAATGCGATCACTTCGAACACCGTCGCCTGGCTCATGCTCTCGGTGCGCGTCGGACCCGCGTTGACGTGGCAATGCACGCAGCTTTGATTGCACCGGTAGCCCAGATTCACCTGGACCGTCTCCAGCGTTCGGCGCCGTATGGCGGGAAAATCGGTCGCCTCCATCAACGGCAACGTCGCGTGCATCCGCTCTCTCCGAAATAACGTGGAAAAACGCCGACGAGCGTCGGCGTACCGCAACCTTAAAGCGTAGTTCGGCCGGTTACAACGGAAAGTTACATGAGGGGCAGCGCGCTATGCAACGTGGCGCGGCTTGCCCTTGGCGGCGGCTAGTTTGGGATGGAACTGGATGGGCGCGAAAGCCGCGCGCTTCCCGATCAGATCGCTGATGGTGTACTGGTCCAGATGGCGGAAGAAGGCGTCGTGCGCTTCCTTCAGCACGCCTTTCAGCCGGCACGACGGCGCTAGACAGCATCCCCCGTCATAGTCGTCGGCAAGGCACTCGACGACATGCAGCGTCTCCTCGGTGTTGCGCACCACTTCCCCGAGATTGATTTCGGCTGCAGGCCGCGCGAGCCGCATGCCGCCGCCTTTGCCGCGCAGCGTGGTGATGTAACCGAGCTTCGCGAGCCCGTGGACGATCTTCATGAGGTGGTTCTCCGAAACCTTATAGGCGTCGGAGATTTCGCTGATGGTCGCGAGCTCGCCCTTGTGCGCAAGGTAGATCAGCACGCGCAGGGCGTAATCGGTGTAGCGGGTGAGCTGCATGGCGTCAGTATACGCGCTCCGATTTAAAGATGCATTCTGTTTGCATCTTCTTAAAGATGTATGTATCCTGCCTCTTATCTCATTTCATCCCGAACAACCCCTAGAAAGGGAGATCGTCATGCAGGGCACGCGCAGGCTGTGGCGTTGGTTGGGCATCATCTTTCTCGTTTCCTTTGCCGTCCTGGGCTACATCGGACGGGAAATCTACTTATCCGCACCTCCCATACCGAAGCAGGTCGCGACCGTACAGGGCGAAGTCCTGTTCGGCGGCGATGAGGTGCAGCGCGGCCAGCAGGCGTGGCTTTCCGCCGGCGGCCAGCAGCTCGGCACGGTATGGGGCCACGGCAGCTATATCGCGCCCGACTGGTCGGCGGACTGGCTGCACCGCGAAGCGATCGCGTTGCGCGCCGAGCTCGCCACGAGCCGCTATCGCACGACGTACGAGCAGCTCACGCCGGGCCAGCGCGCCGAGGTGGACGCCGCACTCAAAGCCGAGATGCGCACCAACACCTACGACGATGCGAGCGGCACGGTGCGCGTCTCCGACGAGCGCGCACGCGCCATCAAGGCCGTCGCCGCTCATTACACGGGCTTGTTCGGCGACGATCCCGAGTTGAACACCTTGCGCGAGCAATACGCGATGATGGCCGGGACGCTCAAAAACGCGCAGGATCTCGACGCCCTTCCCGCGTTCTTCTTCTGGTCGGCGTGGTCCGCCGCCACCGACCGTCCCGGCGAGTCGCATCTTTCGTACACCAGCAACTGGCCGCATGAGCCACTGGTGGGCAATACGCCCACGACCGGCAACGGACTGTGGTCCGTCGCGAGCGTGATCCTGCTGATCGCCGGCATCGCAGCGATGATTCTCTTTCACAACTCGCGCCCCGAAGAGCACGATCCGGCGCCGCCGAAGGTCGACCCAATGCTCTCGCTCAGGGCGACGCCATCCATGAAAGCGACGAAGAAATATTTCTACGTCGTGATCGGGCTGCTGCTCGCACAGGTCGGGATGGGGGCGATCTCCGCGCACTATGCCGTCGAAGGCCAGAGCTTCTTCGGACTGCCGATCGGAGAACTCCTGCCGTTCACCGTCGCGCGCACGATACATACGCAATTCGGCGTCTTCTGGATTGCCACGGCGTGGCTCGCCACCGGGCTCTTCATTTCGCCGGTGCTGTCCGGCCACGAGCCCAAGTTCCAGAAGCTCGGCGTCGACGTGCTGTTCTGGGCGCTCGTCTTCGTCGTCGTCGGATCCACCGCCTTCGGCTGGCTCGGCACGCTGCAACGGCTCGGCGTCGACTTCAGCTTCTGGCTCGGCAACCAGGGGCTCGAGTTCACGAGCATGGGTCGCATCTGGCAAGTCCTGCTGTTCGCGGGGCTCATGCTGTGGCTGTTCCTGATGGGCCGCGCCCTCTGGCCGGCGCTGAAGCGCCCCTCCGACAGCCGCGGCCTCATCGCGATGGTCTTCGTCTCCGCAACCTGCATCGGCCTCTTCTACGCGACCTCGCTTGCGTGGGGCAAGCACACGCACTATTCGATGATCGAGTACTGGAGATGGTGGCTGGTGCACCTGTGGGTCGAGGGCTTCTTCGAGGTGTTCGCCACCGCGGTGATCGCCCTGCTCTTCACGAAGCTCGGCCTGATCCGCGCCTCCAGCGCCAACAGCGCAATCGTGCTGGAAACCATCGTGTTCCTCTTCGGCGGCATACTGGGCACGCTGCATCATCTGTACTTCACCGGCACGCCGACCTCGGTGATCGCCATCGGCGCCATCTTCTCCGCGCTGGAAGTCGTGCCCCTCGCGATGATCGGCTTCGAAGGCTATCGCAACTACAAACGCAGCCAGGCCGCGCCCTGGGTCGCCGCGTACAAGTGGGCCATCCTGTCGTTCGTCGCAGTCGGCTTCTGGAATATGGTCGGCGCGGGCCTGCTCGGCTTCGCGATCAATCCGCCCATCTCGCTCTACTATGTGCAAGGCCTCAACATGACGCCCGCCCACGGGCATGCCGCGCTGTTCGGCGTCTACGGCATGCTGGGCATCGGCCTCATGCTCTTCTGCCTGCGCGGCCTTTCGGATCGCGCGCAGTGGGCGGACAGCCTGCTCAAGCCCGCCTTCTGGGGCCTCAACATCGGCCTCGGCATGATGGTGTTCCTCTCGCTGCTGCCGGCGGGTATCTATCAGGCGTGGGCCGCCGTGGCGCACGGCCTGTGGTATGCCCGTTCGCCGGAGATCATCCACTCGTCGGTGATGGAAACGCTGGTGTGGCTGCGCGTGCCGGGCGACGTCGTCTTCTCGATCGGCGTCATCTATCTCGGCTGGTTCGCGCTGCGCTTGCTCACCCGCGCCAAGGCCGTAACGACGCAGCCCGCTGCCGTCGCCCAACGCATCTGATGCAACACGGGCTCCACGAGGGCCCCACTTTTCTCACAGGAGTTTAGAAATGGGTCATGATTGTTCCTGCAGCACCAACGCCAACGCCG
>JBLNBW010000062.1:0-13460 GCA_050260255.1 Rhodospirillaceae bacterium
CAAGTGCCGGGGGCAAGGCTCGCCACCTCTCATCAACCAATCGGAGCGACAGCGGATGAAGACGTGTCTGATGGCAGCGGCGGTGGTTTGCGCAACCTTGGCGAGCGGTGCCGCGTCGGCCATCGACGGCGTAGCGCTGGAGCTCGGCCGCGGCGACGGCACGGACATGGCCCGCATCGCAGTGCAATCCGATTGGCAGAAACAGTGGTTCCGCGGCAGCAACTGGCATCTGGGCGGCTACTGGGATCTGGGGATAGGGCAGTGGCACCGGGGCAGTGTGGCCCCCGGCCAGCACGAAGACATCACGGAGATCGGCCTCACGCCGGTGTTCCGGCTGCAGCAAAACGACAGGCGCGGCCTTTACGGCGAGGCGGCGATCGGCTTTCACGTGCTTTCCCGCACGTCGATCGGGGACAAGCGCTTCAGCACGGCATTCCAGTTCGGCGATCACCTCGGTGTGGGCTACCGGTTCGGTGCGAAGGGTGCCTACGACGTGTCCTACCGCTTTCAGCATCTGTCCAACGGCGGCATCAAGAGCCCGAACAACGGCATCAATTTCAACCAGATCCGGCTGCAGTATCACTTCTGAAAACCGTGCTGTGAGAGCGGTTAAAATACCGCTCATTTCATGAAGTCGGCCACACCGTGACCCAAGTACTCGCCCGCAAGTGGCGGCCCCGCGCTTTCGATCAGCTGGTGGGGCAGGAGCACGTCGTGCGCGCGCTCTCGAACGCGTTGCGCGATCAGCGACTGCATCACGCCTATCTTTTCACCGGCACGCGCGGCGTCGGCAAGACGACCATCGCGCGCATCATCGCGAAGGCGCTCAATTGCGAGAAGGGCGTCACGGCCGAGCCATGCGGTGTGTGCAAGGCGTGCACGGAAATCGACAGCGGGCGATTCATCGACCTCATCGAGCTCGACGCCGCCTCGAACACGCAGGTCGACGCCATGCGCGAGCTTCTCGAGAACGCGCTTTACGCGCCGACCAGCGGCCGCTACAAGGTCTACATCATCGACGAAGTGCACATGCTCTCGCGCAGCGCCTTCAACGCGATGTTGAAGACGCTCGAAGAGCCGCCCGAGCACGTGAAATTCGTGCTGGCGACGACGGATCCGCAGAAGATCCCGGTCACCGTGCTGTCGCGCTGCCTGCAGTTCAACTTGAAGCAGATCCCGCAGCAGCAGATCGTCGCGCGGTTGAGAGCCGTGCTGGAGGCGGAGAGCATCCCGGCGCAGGCGCCCGCGTTGACACTCATTGCGCGTGCCGCGCAAGGCAGCTTGCGAGATGCGTTGTCGCTGCTCGATCAGGCGATCGCGCATGGCGGCGGCAAGGTCGAAGAGGCTTCCACGCGTGCAATGCTCGGCGCCGTCGACCAGTCCTACCTCTATCGAATATTGCAGGCGATCGGCACAGGCGACGGCGCGGCGGTGATCGCCGAAGCGAACCAGATGGCCGAACGCAGCCTGTCGTTCGAAATGGCGCTGCAGGATCTCGGCGTCATCCTGCATCGGCTCGCGCTGCTGCAGCGCGTGCCGGAGGCCGTTCCGGCGGACGATCCGGAACGCGCGGCACTGGATGCGCTCGTCGGGCTGTTCGATCCGGAAGAGCTGCAGCTCTATTACCAGATTACGGTGCAGGGACGTAACGACATCGGCTGGGCGCCGGACGAATATGCCGGATTCACGATGACGTTGCTGCGCATGCTCGCATTTGCGCCGGAGCGGGGTGGCCACGGGGCGGCGCCTTCGCCGTCGCGGACGCAAAGCGCGAGCGCGGCGCCGGCAGCACCCGCGCCGTCCGCAACGGCGGCAGCGCCCGTTGCGACGTCTCGGCCGGCGGCGCCTCCGGTGAAAGGCGCCGATGCCGCCGCATGGAGCGCGATCATCGAGGAAATCGGCGTCAACGGCATGGCGAAAATACTCGCGCAGCATTGCGAGCTCGTGCGGCACGCCGATGGCTGCATGGAGCTCATGCTCGCGAAAGTGCACGAGAGGCTGCTCGAAGGCGCTTACCAGGAGCGGCTCAAGGATGCGCTGCGCAAGCGCTATGGCAGCGACCTCAAGATATCGATAGCCGTGGGGGACGCAAGCGGCAATTCCCCGAAAGACGTTGCCGACCGCGAGAAGCAGCGCAGGCACGCCAAGGCGGTTGCCGACATCGAAGGGGACCCTTTCGTACGCGAGCTGGTCGAAGACTTCGACGCGCGGGTGAACGAGTCCTCCATCAAACCCATACAGTAGGACGACCATCATGATGAAGAACCAATTGGCTGGCCTGATGAAGCAGGCGCAGCAGATGCAAGACAACATGAAGAAGATGCAGGAGCAGCTTGCCACGGTCGAAGTCGAAGGCCAGGCCGGCGCAGGCATGGTAAAAGTCGTGATGACGTGCCGCCACGACGTGAAGCGTGTTTCGATCGATCCGAGCCTGCTCTCCGATGACAAGGAGATGCTCGAAGACCTGATTGCTGCGGCGGTGAACGACGCCGTGCGCCGTGTCGAAAGCACGGTGCAGGAAAAGATGGCGAGTGTCACCGCCGGCATGCCGTTGCCTCCGGGCTTCAAACTGCCGTTCTGACGCTGTGCGTCAGAAGGTGACGAGTGAGCGGCGAGGAGTCAGGAGTCGTGAACCGAATACCTCGCTTTCGCGCGTCACGCCTAACCCCTTACTCCTAACCGGTCGATGAAATCGCCGTCGCTCGACGAGCTGATCGCCGCCCTGCGCTGCCTCCCAGGCGTGGGGCCGAAATCCGCGCAGCGCATGGCGTATCACCTGCTGCAGCGGGACCCCGGCGGGGCGCGTCGCCTGGCCGGCGCGCTGGGGCTCGCCCTCGAAAGCATACGGCACTGCGAGAAGTGCAACAGCTTCGCCGAGGAGGCGGTCTGCGCGTTGTGCCGATCGCCGAGGCGCGACGCGTCGCTGCTGTGCGTGGTCGAAACGCCAGCCGATGTGATGATGATGGAGCAGACGCAAAGCTACGCCGGCATGTACTTCGTGCTGATGGGCGCGCTCTCGCCGCTCGACGGCGTGGGGCCGCGCGAAATCGGGCTTGATCGTCTCGTGAAACGCGCGTCGGACGGGACGGTGAAGGAAGTGATACTCGCGACCAACTTCACGGTGGAGGGCGAGGCGACCGCGCATTACATCGGCGAACTCGTCCGTGCACAGGGATTGAAAGTGACACGCATAGCGCGCGGGCTGCCGGTCGGCGGCGAGCTCGAGCACGTCGACAGCGGCACGCTGGCGCAGGCGCTGCTCGAGCGGCGGGAAGTATGAGCGCACGCCGCCCAGCACGCGGTCCGCGGCCGAGCCGCCCGCGGCCGCCGACGACGCGGGAGCGCAGCCGCGAAGCGGCCCGCACGGAGCCGGCTCCTTCGCAGAAGCTTCAGAAGATCCTGGCACAGTCCGGGCTGGGGTCGCGGCGCGCGATGGAGGCGTGGATCGCCGAAGGGAAAGTGACCGTCAATGGAGCCGTCGCCACGATAGGCGCGCGCGTCTCGGCGGGCGATGTCATCAAGATCGGATCGAAGATCGTGCACTGGTCCGCGCGGGAGCGTCTGCCCCGCGTACTGCTCTATCACAAGCCTGAAGGCGAAATCGTCTCCCGCGACGATCCCGAAGGACGCGCGAGCGTGTTCGACCGACTGCCGCCGCTACGCGACGGCAAATGGCTCGCGATCGGCCGGCTCGACTTCAACACCTCCGGCCTGCTGATCTTCACCAATTCCGGCGATCTCGCCAACCGCATGATGCACCCGCGCTTCGAGATCGAGCGCGAGTATGCCGTCCGCATCATAGGCCAGCTTTCCGGGGAGCACATGAAGAAGCTCGTTACGGGCATCAAGCTCAGCGACGGGGTCGCGCGCTGCGAATCGGTGGACGACGAAGGCGGCGAAGGATCGAACCACTGGTATCGTATCGTGCTGCGCGAAGGACGCAATCGCGTGGTGCGGCGTCTTTTCGAGGCGCTCGGCCTTACCGTGAGCCGCCTGATACGCGTGCGTTTCGGTTTCGTCGCACTGCCGCCCCGGCTGAAGCGCGGCCAGCTCCTCGAGCTCCCGACCGCCGAGGTGAAGCAGCTTCTGTCGTGGCTGGAGTCGACCGCGCCAAGCCCTCAAGCAGCGCCTCACGGCTGATCAGAAACACGCAATCGTTTCCCGCGCTGGTTTCCGCCCAGATCAACGGCAGGCGGGGGAAGGCGCGCTCCACGCGCTTGCGTGCGTGACCGACTTCGACGACCAGCCAGCCGTCCTTTTCCAAGTGCTGAGGCGCTTCGTGCAGGATGCGCCGCACGAGATCGAGGCCGTCGCTCCCGCCGGCGAGCGCGATGCGGGGCTCGCGGCGGTACTCCACCGGCAGCGCGCGCATCGCCTCTTCAGTGACATACGGTGGGTTGCTGACGATCACGTCGTAACGGCCCGTCACGCCGCCATAGAGGTCCGAACGCAGTAGCGCGACGCGGCCTTCGAGCCCGTAGTCCTTGACGTTGCGCCGCGCGACGGCGAGTGCGTCACGGGAAATGTCCACGGCGTCGACCGTTGCGCGCGGGAAGCTGTGCGCGAGCAGGACCGCGAGGCAACCGGAGCCAGTGCAGAGATCGAGCGCACGCTGCACGCGGCGCGGCTGCGCGATCCACGGTGCGAGGTCGCTGACGAGCAGCTCCGCAATGAAGGAGCGCGGCACGATGACTCGCTCGTCGACGTAGAAGCGGAACTCGCCGAGCCACGCTTCGTGCGTGATGTAGGCAGCGGGAGTGCGCTCGCGAATCCGGCGCTTCACCAGCGCTTCGACTTTCGCCGCATCGGCAGTCGATACTTCGATGTCCCAATCCGCCGTATCCAGGGGCAGTCCCAGCGTGTGGAGCGTGAGATAGGCGGCCTCGTCGCGTGCGTTGGTGGTACCGTGACCGAAGGACACACGGGCCTCGCGCAGCGCTCGTATCGCTGCATGAATGACCTCGCGCAGCCGGCGTCTCTTCGGCTTGTCTCGATTCACGTGCGGGGCAGGAGACGCCTTAACCCAGCGCGTCGAGGTTGAGCTTGATGCTCGACAGGTCGTCGGGCGCCGCGGGCGTTTTCGTTGCGGCAGCGTCCTGCGCCTGGGCTGAAGGCGCCCCGGGCGCTTTGCCGGCGTTGCTGATGAGCCAGTGCAGGTTCGTGGGCGAATCGGAGTTCGCCATGGCTTCTTCTATCGTGATGCGGCCGCTCATGTACAGATGGAACAGCGCCTGCTCGAAGGTCTGGGAGCCCGGCGACAGACTCTGCTCCATCGCATCCTTGATCTGGCCCATGTTGCCTTCCTTGATGAGCTCCTGCAGGTGCTTCGTGTTGAGCAGGATCTCCACCGCCGGGACGCGTTTGCCGTCCGTCGTGCGTACCAGCCGCTGCGAAATGATACAGCGCAGCGCGATGGACATGTCGGCGAGGAGGCTTTCGCGTGCGTCGCGCGGAAAGAAGTTGATGATCCGGTTGAGCGCGTTGTAGCTGTTGTTCGCGTGCAGCGTGGACATGCACAGATGTCCTGTCTGTGCGAAGAGCAGGGCGCTTTCGAGCGTGGACTTGTCGCGGATCTCGCCTATCATCAGGAGATCCGGCGCTTCGCGCATCGCGCTGATGAGGGCGTTTTGATAGCTGTGCGTGTCCACCCGCACTTCGCGCTGGTTGACGATGGACTTCTTGTGCTTGAAGGAGAACTCGATCGGGTCTTCTATCGTCAATATGTGACCGGTGCGCTGCGTGTTGCGATAGTCGATCATGGATGCCATCGTGGTCGACTTGCCCGAACCGGTCGATCCCACCACTAGGATCAGCCCGAGCTTCTCCATGATCACTTCCTTCAGCACCGACGGCAGACCCAATGATTCGAACGCCGGCACGTCGGGCTTCACGAAGCGGATGACCATGGCGACAGTGTTGCGCTGACGGAAGATGTTGATGCGGAAATTGCCCATTTCCGCTCCGCCGCTTTGCGCGAAATTCATTTCGTGGCCGCTCTCGAACTCCTTGATCTGCGCCTCGGTCATGAGCTCGTAGGAGATGTGCTTCACCTGCTCGGCATCCAGCACCTGGCTGTTCACCGGCATGACGACGCCGTTGATCTTGATCTGTATGGGCGCACCCGCCGTGAAAAACATGTCCGAGGCCTGCTTGTCGGCCATCAGCTTGAACAGCGGAGTGACGAACATCGGGTCTATTTCTTCCAGAGCGATTTGAGGCCGCCGAACAGGCCGGGCTTCGATTCGGGCTGCCGAACGGGCAGCGACTCCGCCTGCGCCTGGTGCTCGGGCGCGCGCTCGATGGGGCGGGCGACGATGCGCACGCGCAGCGACTCCTGGTGACGTCCCATCGTGCGGAATTCGTTCGGTTGGCCGAGGATCAGCTTTGCGAGCTCGTCAAGCAGCTTGCGGTCCACTTCCGCCGGCTCGTAACAGTACTCGGCGTCGCCGATCGTCTCGACGTTGCGCATCTTGAGCCGTATGGTGCCGGTATTCCAATCCGCTACTGCAGTGATCGTGGCCGGAACGTCGGGCAGCACGGAGAACACCGTTCGCAGCGTGACGCCGCGGTCGTTGCGGAAAGCCTGGGTCTCGAAGCGAAGGCCGTAAGCCTGCAGATAGTTGCGCAGCCGGTCGGTGGCGTGGTCTGCGAAACACTCGATCGACAGCACCTGCTGCCCCACGGCGTGGAAGCGCAGCGTCACCTGCTCGAAGTAGTCGCGGAAATCTATGCTCTTCTTACGCTCGCGGACGAAATAGTCGCCCTGCAAAAGACGCTGAAGCGTGGAAGTGCCGTGCACGACGTAATTGCGCGCGACTTCGGGCTTGACCACATTCAAGGAATTGGCGAGCTCGGTGAAATACTTCGACATGCCGCCGAGCGCCTCGTGGATGGACGTGAGGATCTGCGCCTGGTCCTGTTCGCGGGCCTCCTGCTGCTTTTTCTGCGATTCGGCCTGGCGCTTCAGCTCGTCCAATAAATCCATCGTTCCCCCGACGTTGTTCTGTCACAACCGTGGCGCGCCCGCGTCATCGCCGCACGGTGCGGTTATTCTGCCGATTCCGTGCAGGCTTGGAAAGGTCTGCGCGGCGCGCTTTAGTCGCTTCGCAGCAGATCGTTAATACTCGTTTTGGCGCGCGTTTTCGCATCGACCTGCTTTACGATGACCGCGCAGTAAAGGCTGCAGCTGCCGTCGGCGGCAGGCAGGGATCCCGGCACGACGACCGAACCTGCGGGGACGCGGCCGTACAGCGTCTCGCGCGTCTGCCGGTTGTAGATCCGTGTGCTCGCGCCGATGAAGACGCCCATCGATATGACGCTACCTTCTTCGACGATCACGCCCTCGACGATTTCCGAGCGGGCGCCGATGAAACAGTTGTCCTCGATGATCGTAGGATTGGCCTGAAGCGGCTCGAGCACGCCGCCGATGCCGACGCCGCCGGAAAGATGGACGTTCTTGCCGATCTGCGCGCACGAGCCCACCGTAGCCCAGGTGTCGACCATCGTGCCTTCATCGACGTACGCACCGATATTGACGAAGGACGGCATCAGAATGACGTTTCTCGCGATGTATGCGCCTTTGCGCGCCGCAGCGGGCGGCACGACACGGAATCCGCCCTGTTGGAACGCCTGGGCGTCGTAGTCGGCGAACTTCGACGGCACTTTGTCGAAATAGCGGCTGTAGCCGTCCTGCATGGGAACGTTGTCCTGCAGCCGGAAAGACAGCAGTGCCGCTTTTTTCACCCACTGATGCGTGACCCACTGTCCGTTCTGCTTCTCCGCGACGCGCAGCTTGCCGCCGTCGAGCAGGGCGATCGTTTCGTTGACGGCATTACGGACGGCGGCGTCCGCACTGGTCGGGGACAGGGCGGCGCGGTTATCCCACGCCTGCTCGATCAGGGTTGCGAGCTGCTGCATGACTCATCCTCTGGTTATCTAGTACTTGGACAGGAAATCGCGTATCCGCTGTGCGGCTTCGGTGCATTCGGCGGTCGACGCCACGAGAGCGATGCGCACGCGGCCGCGGCCTGGATTCACGCCGCCGGAGTCGCGCGCAAGGTAGCTTCCGGGCAGTACGGAGACCGCCTGCTCTTCGTACAGCCGCCGCGTGAAGTGAGTATCGTCGCCGGGCGTCGGCATCCAGAAGTAAAAGGCGGCATCCGGCATGTCGAGATCCGTCATCACCGGCTTCAGTACCTTGTACACGGCATCGAACTTCTCGCGGTACAGGCGACGATTTTCCACCACGTGCGCTTCATCGCCCCAGGCGGCAACGCTGGCTGCCTGTATCGGCGGGCTCATCGCGCAGCCGTGGTAAGTACGGTAGAGCAGGAACTGCTTCAGTATCTTGGCATCGCCCGCAACGAAACCGGAACGCATGCCCGGCACGTTCGAGCGCTTGGACAGGCTCGAAAAGACCACCAGGCGCGGATAGCCGGTGCGGCCCAGCTTGTGCGCGGCTTCCATCGCACCGAGCGGCCGCTTGTCCTCGTAGAAATAGATTTCCGAGTAGCACTCGTCCGATGCGATCACGAAGCCGTAACGATCCGAGAGCGCAAAGAGCTTCTCCCATTCGGAGAGCGGCATCACATGGCCGGTCGGATTGCCGGGCGAGCAGACATAGATCATCTGCGTGCGCGACCACACGTCGGACGCGATCGCATCGTAATCGATGGCGTATCCGTTTTCCGCCAGGCTGTTGAGATAGTGCGGCTGCGCCTGCGCAAGCAGCGCGGCGCCTTCGTAGATCTGATAGAAAGGATTGGGACAGAGGACCAGCGCGTCTTTCTTGCGGTTGTCGATGACCGCTTGTGCGAAAGCGAACAGCGCCTCGCGGCTGCCGTCGACCGGTATCACTTGCGTGTCGGGGTCGACCGGCGGTATGCCATAGCGCCGCTCCAGCCATTGCGCGATCGCTTTGCGCAGCTCGGGCGTACCCAGTGTCATCGGGTAGGACGCCAAGCCATCGAGACTGTCGGTCAACGCCTTCTTGATGAACGCCGGCGTGGGATGCTTCGGCTCGCCGATATACAAAGGGATCACGCGCAGGCCTGCTTTCGGCACTGCGCCCTCGAGCAGCGTGCTGAGCTTCTGGAACGGATACGTCTGTAGGCGATCGAGATTAGGGTTCACGGCTGTTATGGCCTTATGCCGCGCGCGTGGCGTGCGAAAACGCGCGATTATAAACGCATGGCGACGCCGGCTTCCGGTTCAGCCCGCAGCACCGGGCAGCGCAGCGAGATCGACGGGCTGCGGCGGTTTCCAGCCGCGCTTCGTGTGCTCGGCGACGACGGTCGTGTAGATGCCGCCCCGGACCCAGAAGCGGGCCGACAGACGCATGTAACGCGGCTTCGTCGCGCCGACGAGATCGCCGAGGATGTTATTCGTCACCGCTTCGTGAAACGCGCCCTGGTCACGGTACGACCAGATGTACAGCTTGAGGCTTTTCAGTTCCACGCACAGCCGATCCGGCACATAATCCAGATAAAGCGTCGCAAAATCCGGCTGCCCGGTTTTCGGACACAGGCAGGTAAATTCCGGTATTTCCATGTGGATACGGTAATCCCGGTCCGGGGCGGGATTCGGGAACGTTTCCAAGGCCTTGCTGGGTCGGGTCGGCATCGTGTCGAGGGCTGTTAGGCCCGCAGGGCAAATCAGTTAGAATGGCGCGCAGATTTTTCATCGAATTATAACCTTAGCGGCAGCGGAAATAGTGCGTCTTACTCAGATCAATCTCGCCGGTTTCAAGTCTTTCGTCGATCCCACACACATCCCGGTGCCGGGTCAGCTCGTCGGCGTCGTGGGCCCCAACGGCTGCGGCAAGTCCAACATCATCGATGCCGTCCGCTGGGTGCTGGGCGAAACTTCGGCCCGTCACCTGCGCGGCGAAACCATGCAGGACGTATTGTTCAACGGCTCCGGCGATCGCAAGCCCGTGAACCGGTGCAGCGTCGAGCTGATCTTCGACAACAGCCTCGGCAAAGCAGCCGGTCAGTGGTCGAAATACTCCGAAATTTCCATCAAGCGGGTTCTGCAGCGCGACGGCGACTCGTCGTATTTCATCAACAACATCCACGTGCGTCGCCGCGACATCGCCGACATTTTCCTCGGCACCGGCCTCGGCGCACGCGCGTACGCGATCATCGAGCAGGGCATGATCTCGCGCGTCATTGAGGCAAAGCCGGAAGAGCTGCGCGTGTTTCTCGAGGAGGCGGCCGGCGTGTCGAAGTATCGCGAACGCCGGCGGGAGACCGAAGGGCGTCTCCAGGACACGCGCGAGAATCTGCTTCGGGTGGACGACATCCGCCAGGAGCTGGGCAAACAGCTCGAGCACCTGCAGGTCCAGGCGGAGGTTGCCAAGCAATACCACGAATTGCAGGGCCAGCTGGACGCCACCCAGCAGATGTGGTGGCTCACGAAGCGCAACGAGGCCGCCGCATCCCGCAATCGCTACACACGCGAGATCGAGCGCGTCGGGATCGAGATCGAGGCGGAGACCGCCAAGCTGCGGGAAGCGGAGAAGCGGCTTGAAGAGTTGCGCGATCACCATTACCGCGCAGGCGATGAGGTGCACGCGGCGCAGGGCCAGCTGTACGAGGTGAACGCCGAAGTCGCACGTCTCGAGCAGCAGATTGCGCACATCCGCGACAAGCGCAGCCGCATCGAGCACCAGGTCGCGACGCTGACTGCCGAGATCGAGAACAACGAAGCGGGATTGTCGGCCGCGGAGCAATCGCTCGAAGCCTCGCGTCAGAGCCACGAGCAGGCACAGGCGCGTGTCGAGGAAGTCGAAGGCCGCTTGGCCGAGGAGGCGGAGAAGCTGCCGGTCGCGGAAGAAGCGTTCCGCGCGAGCAATGCCCGACGCGACGAGCTGCAGCGGCAGCTCGCTCAGCACGAGCAGGCGCTGCATGTCGAGCAGACGAAGCTCGCGCACGCGGAGCGCGTGCTCGAACAGCTCAACCTGCGCCAGGAGCGGCTGCAGGAAGAACAGGCGGCGCTGCCCAAACCCGACAACGACGCGCTGGAGCGCGCGCAGGCCGAAGTCGAGGAAATCGAGTACGCGCTGCAGGAGCAGCGTGCGGCCCTTGCGGACAAGGAGCAGGAGCTGCCGCGCCTGGAGCAGGCGCTTCGCGAACAGCAGAGCGCGCTCGAAGCCGCGGTGCAGAAGGCTACGGGGACCGAGGCGCGTGTGCACGCGTTGCAGCAATTACAGGACCGTATCGCGCGCGGCGCCGGCATGGAATCGTGGCTCGCGGCACGAGGGCTCGATCAGGCACCTCGTCTCTGGCAGGGGATCACGATAGAGCAGGGATGGGAAGACGCGCTCGAAGCGGTGCTGCGCGAGCGGCTGAACGGCATCGCGCTGGAACGGTTCGAGATACCGGGCGAATGGCTGCACGATGCGCCGCCCGGGAAGATGACCGTCGTCGATGCGAGCGCCGCGGCGTCCGGCGCCGAGAGCGCCATGCCGGGCCTCGAGCCGCTGCGGCGCTACGTCACCTGCCGCCAGCCGGGCCTCGAGGGCACGCTGCAGGAATGGCTGTTCGACGTGTTCGTCGTGCCGGATGGGCAAGCCGGTATGGCGATGCGCGCGCAGCTGCCGCCGGGCGGGATGCTGGTTACGCGCGAAGGTCACATCTACACGCGTCACAGCGTAAGCTTCCATGCGGCCGACACCGAGCTGCACGGCGTGTTGTCGCGTCAGCGCGAGATCGAGCAGCTGCAGGCCGAGCTCGAAGTGCAGCGCGGCGCCGTCGAGGCCGTGCAGCACGAAGTCGAAGGTGCGGAAGCCGCCATCGAGCGTCATAAGGAGGAGCTCGCGGCGGCGCGCGAGCAGGTCGAGCAGCTGCAGCAGCGGCATCATGGCCTGCAGATCGAGGCGATGCGCCTGAACGAGCAGGCGCAACGCGCCACCCAGCGCGGAGAGCAGATCGCATCGGAGCTTTCGGAAATCGGCGAGCAGATTGCAAACGAAGAGCGCCAGCGCGAAGAGGCGCAAGGCGGCGTCGAGCGCCTTGCCGCTGCAGCGGAGGAAGCGCGCGAGCAACTGGCCACCGCGAGCGAACTCTACGCGCAGGCCCAGGAGACGCTGAATCTGCAACGCGAAGCGCTGCAGAACGCGCGTCATCAGCATCAGGAAGCGCAGTTCGAGCTGCGCACCTGCGCGCTCAAGATCTCCGAGATCGAAAACACCATACGCGTCAACTCAGAGAACATCGCGCGCGTCAAAGCCGCCCTGGAGGAGGAGCGGCAGGGTCTTGCCGATTGTGACGAGACCGCATGCCAGGCGCAGCTGCAGGAGGCGCTCGCCATGCGCGTCACGCGCGAACAGGCGCTCGCACAGGCCCGGGATGCGCTCGAAGGCATGGAAGGACAGCTCAAGTCCGTCGACCTCGAGCGTCACACGAGCGAGCAGCGGCTCGATCCGTTGCGTAACCGCCTCAACGACGTGCGGTTGAAGGAGCAGGAAGCGCGGCTCACCGAAGAGCAGTATGCGCAGCAGCTCGCGGAGGCGGGCGGGAACGAAGAAGAGCTTCAGGCGCAGCTGCAGAAAGGCATGCGCTCGGGCACTTTCCAGTCGGAGATCAACCGGCTCACCGAGGAGATCAAGGCGCTGGGCGCGGTGAATCTCGCGGCGCTGGAAGAGTTGCAGGCCGCGCAGGAACGCAAGACCTATCTCGACGCGCAGTCGGCCGACCTCACCGAGGCGATGACGACGCTCGAAGATGCGATACGTCGCATCGATCGCGAGACGCGTGAGCGTCTGCAACAGACCTTCGACGAAGTGAACGGCCATTTCAGCCGCATGTTCCCGGCGCTGTTCGGCGGGGGGCAAGCCAAGCTGCTCTTGACCGGCGAAGAAATCCTCGACAGCGGCATACAGGTCATCGCGCAGCCGCCGGGCAAGAAGAATGCGTCGATCCATCTGCTCTCGGGCGGCGAGAAAGCGCTGACGGCGTTGTCGCTCGTGTTCTCCATGTTCCAGCTCAACCCTGCGCCGTTCTGTCTGCTGGACGAGGTCGACGCTCCGCTCGACGACTACAATACCGGCCGCTTCTGCGAGCTCGTGAAGCGCATGTCCGAGAATTCGCAGTTTCTGTTCATCAGCCACAACAAGATCACGATGGAGATGGCGCAGCAGCTCCTCGGCATTACGATGCAGGAGCCCGGCGTGTCGCGCGTGGTGGCCGTGGACATCGACGAGGCGATGAAACTCACCGAGGAGGCGGCCTAAGGCGGCCGCGGCTCATGAGCGACCTTCAGTTGAGCTTGCTCGGTATCGGCATACTCGTCGTTACCGCGGTGTACCTGTACAACTGGTGGCAGGAGCGGCGGTTGCGCCGGCGCTTGCAGGACGCCTTCGGAGAACAGCGTGATGACGCGCTCATGGAGCCGCAGGCTGCGCCCGAGCTTCGCACCGAGCGCGAGACACGCGTCGAGCCTCAAATGCAGCCCGCGTT
>JBLNBW010000063.1:0-29789 GCA_050260255.1 Rhodospirillaceae bacterium
TCGCGCTTGCGCCACCCGGCTACAGGACGATACAGGTCGATATGGCCGCGCCGGGTATCGAGAAAACGATCGACCGGAAGTTCGATTTTGCCTTCTCGATTTTTCTTCTCGAGCACATTCACGATCCGCTCACGCTGCATCGGAACATATGGAAAATATTGGCCCCCGGTGGAACGGCATTGCATATCTTCCCTACGCTTTACGCGCTGCCATTCGTGGTCAATGCGATCACGCCCGACAGGCTTTCTCATGCGCTGCTCCGTCTCGTGCAACCGCATCGGTCGCGGCGCACTGAGGACACCACAAAGTTCCCCGCGTACTACCGTTGGTGTCGGGGGCCGACGAAGAGCATGATTACCCGCTTCGAGTCGCTCGGCTACGAGGTGGAAGAGTACGTCGGATATTTCGGCCACAATTATTACGCGCGCATACCCTTCGGTCGCGAATTCGAGCGGCTGCTTTCGATCGTGCGATTGAGATTACGACTGAGCCACTTCACCGCGTTGGCGCATTGCGCGCTGCGCAAGCCCGTCTAGAGTGCTGCGGCACGCTTGTAGCGACCGCTCGAACTGCGCCGCCCGGCGCCGTGTTATTCAGGCTGTATGCCGGCCGCCCGTATGATGCGCCCCCACTTTTCCGTTTCGGCGTCCTGGAAAGCAGCAAGTTGCTCCGGCGTGGTGGTATAGGACTCCAATGCGTTTTTGGCGAAGAACGACTTCACGGCGTCGGTGGCCACAGCTTTCACCATGAGCTCGTTGAGTCGCTTCACGACCGGCACAGGCGTCTTCGCAGGCAGGTATGCCGCGAACCAGTAGCTCATCTCGTATCCTTCGATGCCGGCCTCGTTCATCGTCGGCAGATCGGGCGTCTGCGGCAAGCGGGCACGGCTCGTCACGGCGAGGCCGCGCAACCGACCCGACTGCACCTGCGGCAGACCTGTGGGTATATCGACGATCATCACGTCGATCTGCCCGCCGATGAGATCCGTGATCCCGAGCGGATTGCTCTTGTAGGGCACGTGCACGAGCTTCGCGCCGCTCATCTGCTGATACAGCTCCACGGCAACGCGCGCCGACGAGCTTCCTTCGCCGAAAGTGAGCCGGCCCGGCGTCTTCTTGGCGAGCGCAGTAAAGTCCCGAACCGTCTTGGCGGGAACGCGCGGATTCACGACCATTACCTGATAACCCTTGGCGAGTGCCGTGACCGGCGCGTAGTCCCTCACCGGGTCATACGGTATTTGCTTGAAGAGATGCTGGTTGGCCGCGTGCGTCGTGTTGGTCGTCACGAACGCCGTATAGCCGTCCGGCGCGGCTTTCGCGACGAGCTGCGCGCCGATGAAGCCGTTCGCGCCCGGACGATCGTCGACGACCACGCGCTGGCCGCTTTCGCGTGTGACTTCCTGCCCCACGATACGGGCAACGCCATCCGTCGCGCTTCCGGCCGCGAACGGCACAACGAAAACTATGGATTTATCGGGATAGCCCTGGGCGGCTGCTGATGTGCAGTCGATGGCTGCGAGCAGCGCCGCAGCCAGCACGTACATGCGTTTGTATCTCATGTCCCTCCTCCCCGATGCGAAACTGAAGCACTATAACCTCGCCGCGAAGGAGAGCCAACCGGGCGGCACCTCCATCACGCGGCGCCGCCCGATCGCGATCAGCCGTGAAGCTCGAGCATCAGATGATAGAGGCGCTTCACGAACCCGGCAGGATCTTCGAGCGCTCCGCCTTCCGCGAGCAAGGCCTGGTCGAAAAGCAGCTGCGTCCATTCGCCGAAGCGCGTATCGTCGCTCTCGCCTTTCAGGCGCTGAACGAGCGCGTGCTGCGGATTGATTTCCAGTATCGGCTTGGTAACGGGAACGTTCTGCCCGGCTGCCTTCAGCATACGTTCGAGGTGCATGCTCAGGTCCTGCTCGTCGGACACGAGACACACCGGCGATTCGGTGAGGCGGTGCGTCACGCGCACATCCTTCACCTTTTCGCCCAGGACTTTCTTCAGCCGCTCCACGAGATCCTTGTTCTCGCCGGCAGCCTGCTCCTGCACCTTCTTTTCCTCCTCGTCGGCAAGCTTGCCCAGGTCGAGCCCGCCCTTCGCAACCGACTGCAGCGGCTTGCCCTCGAACTCGGTGAGGTGCGCGACCATCCACTCGTCGACGCGTTCGGCGAGGAGCAGCACTTCGATGCCTTTCTTGCGGAAGATCTCCAGGTGCGGACTGTTGCGCGCCGCGGTGAACGTGTCGGCGGTGACGAAATAGATCTTGTCCTGCTCCGGCTTCATGCGCGATACATAGTCGGCGAGGCTCACATTCTGCTCGTCGTTGTCATTGTGCGTGGACGCAAAGCGCATGAGCTTGGCGATACGTTCGCGGTTGGCATGGTCCTCGCCGGCGCCTTCCTTGAACACACGGCCGAACTCCTTCCAGAACGTCGCGTACTTGTCCTTCTGGTTCTCTGCGAGGTCTTCCAGCATGGACAGCACGCGCTTCACGGAGCCTGCGCGTATCACCTCGACGTCGCGCGACTCCTGCAGGATCTCGCGCGAGACGTTGAGTGGCAGGTCATTGGAGTCGATCACCCCTTTCACGAAGCGCAGGTAATGCGGCATGAGGTGCTCGGCGTCGTCCATGATGAAGACGCGGCGGACGTACAGCTTGATGCCGCGGCGATGATCGCGGTCCCACAGGTCGAACGGCGCGCGCGAGGGGATGTACAGCAACTGGGTGTACTCCTTGGTGCCTTCGACTTTCGCGTGGGTGTAGGCGAGCGGCGCCTCGAAGTCGTGCGCCACGTGCTTGTAGAACTCGTGATACTGCTCTTCGGTGATTTCGCTCTTGGGACGTGCCCACAGCGCGCTCGCCTGATTGATCGTCTCGTCTTCGTCGGTGGGCCGGTTCTCGTTCTTGTCCTTGTCCCACTCTTCTTTCTTCATCACGATGGGCAGCGTGATGTGGTCCGAGTACTTGCGAACGATGGAACGCAGGCGCCAGCCGTTGGCGAGCTCGTTTTCGCCTTCACGCAGATGCAGCGTCACTTCGGTGCCGCGGGTGGGCTTTTCCACCATCTCGAGCGTGTACTCTCCACTGCCGTCCGATTCCCAGCGCACGCCGTGCTCGGACGTCAAGCCTGCGCGCCGGGTCGTCAACGTCACCCGGTCCGCGACGATGAACGATGAATAAAAGCCTACCCCGAACTGGCCGATGAGATGCGCGTCCTTCGCCTGATCGCCGGTGAGCTTCTGGAAGAATTCGCGCGTTCCGGATTTCGCGATCGTGCCGATGTTGTCGATGACTTCCTGTCGCGACATGCCGATGCCGTTATCGGACACGGTGATGGTGCGTGCGGCAGGGTCGTAGCTGATGCGTATCTTGAGATCGGGATCGTTCTCGTACAGCGCCTTGTCGGTCAGGGCCTCGAAGCGCAGCTTGTCGGCCGCGTCGGACGCGTTGGATACGAGCTCTCGCAGGAAGATTTCCTTGTTGCTGTACAAGGAGTGGATCATGAGGTTCAGCAGCTGCTTCACCTCGGCCTGGAAACCCAGGGTTTCCTTGGTCGCCGTCTCGCTCATGAGGAATGCTCCATCTTGTTTTAGGCTACCGGCCTACATGGGGTCCCGTACGGCAAATTCAAGCCCGCGGCGGACCTTTGGGTTAGAATTTTCGCGGCACTTTAGAGGTTACGTCGCGGTTTTCAGACCTGACAACAAGCATAACGAGGACCCAGCCATGACCGTTGCCCGTCGTCTCACCGCTCTCGCCGCCGCTGCCGGCCTTGCCATCGCATTGACGCCCTCGGCACGCGCCCAGCAGCAGGTCGTCGTCGTCACGTCCTTTCCCAAGGAACTCACCGAGACCTACAAGAAAGCTTTCGAGGCCCGCAATCCGGGCATGCGCGTGGAGATCCTGAACAAGCCCACGCCGGCCGGCATCGCGTATATTCGCGAAGCGCCCGCGGCGAACAAGCCGGACGTGTTCTGGGTCTCCGCCCCGGACGCGTTCGAAGTGCTGTCGGCCGAGAAACTCCTCGCGAAAATCGAGAGTCCGGCCAAGGAAGTGCCGGCCAAGATCGGCAACTACCCCATCAACGATCCGCAGGGCTATTACCTGGGCCAGGCGCTCGGCGGCTACGGCATCATGTGGAACACCCGGTACATGAAGGCGAACAAGCTGCCGGCGCCGAAGGAATGGGCCGATCTCACGAAGCCGGTGTACTTCGGCCACGTGGCGATCTCGTCACCTTCGCGGTCGGGCACCACGCATCTCACCGTCGAAACCATATTGCAGGGCGAGGGCTGGGACAAAGGGTGGCGGCAGCTTCTCATGATTGCAGGCAACTGTGCGGCGATCACCGAGCGCAGCTTCGGCGTCCCGGACGGCGTCAACAACGGGCAGTACGGCATAGGCCTCGTGATCGACTTCTTCGGACTGGCGGCGAAAGCATCCGGGTTCCCGACTGAATTCGTCTACCCCTCGGTCACGGCCATCGTCCCGGCCAACATCGGCCTGGTTGCCGGGGCGAAAAACGCCGAGAACGCGCGCAAGTTCATCAACTTCACGCTATCGCCGGAAGGCCAGGAACTGCTTTTCGATCCGAAGATCAGCCGCCTGCCGGTACTGCCCAGCGTATACAAGAAAGCGCCGCCCGGGTTTCCCAATCCGTTCGCCGGAACGATCAAGCCCAAGGTCAACTTCGACTCCGATCTGTCCGAGGCGCGCTACTACCTGGTGAGCTCGATCTTCGATCAGACGATCACCTTCCGTCACAAGGAGCTCGTCGCCGCGACGAAAGCGATCAACCAGGCCGCGGCGAAGCTAGCCGGCAAGAGCAACGCACAGGCGCAGAAGCTGCTGGACGAGGCGCGCGATCTCGCCTACTCGCCGATCGTCGGAGAGACGAAGGCACAGGACAAGGCCTTCGTTGCCCTCTTCCGCGACACCAAGCGCGACGCGCAGAAGACGAAGCAGCTCACCGGTCTCGAGGAATACTGGAACAGCACGTCGCGCAAGAACTACGCGCGGGCCGTGGAGCTCGCCAACCAGGCCGCCGCGATGGCGAAGTAAGTCTCACGCCACCGCGGAACGACACGTGATCGCTATAGAGGCGGCGTACGCGCGCCGGAAATGCCAGCGTGGCTGAGTCCGCAGTCGCTGCGCTGGCCCGCCCGGCCAGACGGGAGTACTCCTTCGCGCAGGCGATGATCGCCCTGGTGATCGGCCTCTTCCTTTTGGTCTTTCTTGCAATTCCGGTCTTCACTGTCGTCTACGTCGCGTTCACCAACGCGGACGGCAGTGTGACGCTTGCGCATTTTCAGTCGTTCTTCGCCATCACGCTGATGCGCGAGTCGTTCTACAACAGCCTCATCGTCGGCGGCATGAGCGTGGTCATCTCATCGATTTTCGCCCTGCCGCTCGCCTACTTCGTCACGCGGTTCAGATTCCGCGGCGCGCTGCTGATACAGACCCTGGGCGTGCTGCCGCTCATCATGCCGCCGTTCGTCGGCGCAACGGCGATGCAGCTCCTGTTCGGACGCAGCGGATCGCTCAACCTGATCCTCGACGATTGGTTCGGCATCAATCTGCCCATCATGGAAGGTCTGAACGCGGTGATCTGGGTGGAGGCGCTGCACTACTTCCCGTTCATCCTCCTCAACTTGATCGTCGCGCTCAACAACATCGATCGCGCGATGGAGGAGTCGGCCCAGAATCTCGGCGCAAGCGGCATGCGGCTCTTTCGCCGCATCGTGTTCCCGCTCGCGATGCCGGGCTACGTTGCGGGCGCAGCGCTCGTTTTCCTCAAGGTTTTCGACGACGTCGCCACTCCCCTCGTGCTGAACGTCACCAACATCCTCGCGGCGCAGGCCTATCTGCGCATCACCTCGATAGGGATAGACGATCCGATAGGCTACGTCGCGAGCGTGATCATGGTGGCTGCCTCGGTGGTCGCCCTGTGGGGCTCGGCGCTCGCGCTGAAGAACCGCGACTATGCGACGCTGCAGCGCGGCGGCAGCTCGCTTGCCGTGAAGAAGCTCAAGCCCTGGCAGGCGGTGATCGCGTACGGCTGGATTGTCTTCGTGCTGCTGCTCGTGCTCTCGCCGCACGTCGGCATCCTCCTCCTCTCCTTCAGCCGGGTGTGGAGCTTCAGCGTCATTCCCGAGGCGTACACGCTGCAAAACTACGTAACCATGTTCCAGGATTCGCCGCACATGCTGTGGAACTCGGCCCTGTACTGCGGCATTGCGGCGAGCCTGGACGTCATCATCGGCACTGCCATCGCCTATTTGATCCTGCGCACGAAAGTGCCGGGCCGCAAGCTTCTCGATTTCGTGGCGACGAGCGCAGTGGCCATACCGGGCGTGGTGCTCGGCATCGGCTATCTGCGGACGTTTCGCGATTTCAACGTACCGTTCACCGACATGCCCGTCGTTTCCTTCTGGCTCATCATCGCGCTCGCTTACGCCGTGCGGCGGCTGCCGTACGCTTTGCGCTCATCCATGGCGGCGCTTCAGCAAATCCACGTTGCCATGGAAGAAGCGGCGCAGAATCTCGGCGCCAACACACGCCGCACCATCGCGCGCGTCGTCGTTCCGCTCATGGCGGGCGGCATCCTCGCCGGCTTCGTCACGAGCTTTCTCACCGCCGCAGTCGAGCTGTCGGCGACGATCATGCTCGTTAGCGCGACATCCGACGCGCCGGTGTCGTATGGCATCTACCTGTACATGCAGTCGATCGCGGGTCGCGGGCCCGGCGCGGCGCTCGGCGTCGTCGCCGTCGTGCTGGTGGCGCTCGGCACGTACGCCTCGCACCGTATCGTGCACTCGCGCACGACCCGACTAGAAGTGCAACATGCGTTGAAGGATTTATGAGCAAGGTAGCCGTCCAGTTCGAAAACATTGCGCTCTCGTACGGCGCCACCGCCGTGCTGCGCGACATCGACTTCGCCATTGCGCCCGGAGAGTTTTTCGCGCTGCTCGGGCCGTCGGGCTCCGGCAAATCGACGCTGCTCCGCGTGCTTGCCGGCTTCGCGCACCCCGATGCCGGGCGCGTCCTCGTCGACGGCCGCGACATCTCGAGCGTCCCGCCGTGGGACCGCGATATCGGAATGGTGTTTCAGAACTACGCGCTCTGGCCTCACATGACCGTCGCACAAAACGTGGCGTTCGGACTCGAAGAGCGCCGGCTGCCGCGCGCAGAGATCGATCGCAAGGTGGCCGATGCGCTCCGGCTCGTCGGCCTCGAACAGCTCGGCGCGCGCCGTCCGAGCCAGCTCTCCGGCGGCCAGCAGCAGCGCGTGGCGCTCGCTCGCACCATCGCGATAGAGCCCAAAGTGCTGTTGCTCGACGAGCCGCTGTCCAACCTCGATGCCAAGCTGCGCGTGCATATGCGCAGCGAACTGCTTTCCCTGCAGCGCAAGCTCGGCATCACGACCGTGTTCGTGACGCACGATCAGGAAGAGGCATTATCCATCGCCGACCGTGTCGCCGTGCTCGACCAGGGCGTGATCCAGCAGATCGGCACGCCGATGGAGCTCTACGACTATCCCGTGAACCGGTTCATCGCCCAGTTCGTCGGCACGATCAATTTGTTCGAGGGCGAGATCGAACGCGCCGATGGAAACGCGGCGTTCGTAGCAAGCGGCCTCGGCCGCGTGACGATCGGGCAGGACGCGCCGGCGAGCGGACGCGCACAGCTCGCGATACGTCCGCATGCGATACGCCTGTCCGGCAATGGCGCACAGCGTGATCCCGCCCGCGTCTGGCTCGAAGGCACCGTAGCGCATCGGGAGTTCCTCGGAGAATTCGTGCGCTATGTCGTGCGCATAGGCGAGGCGGATCTCACCGCCGACGAGCCGCACTACATGGGCGGGAAAATCTACGAGCCGGGCGAAGCGGTCGGCGTGGGGATAGAGCGCGCGCAGTTCAAGCTGCTCAACGTCTGACTCGCTGCGCTCGTCACCGCGCGAGCCGCCGCGGCTTCTCGCTGTTCGTCAGCGCAGGCGTCTCGTCCTCGGGATAGGCCGCGGTGCCTGCGGAATGCGATGCGGCAATCGTGCTCCAGACCGCGATGAACATCGCGGCAATCACGGGGCCGATGATGAATCCGTTCAGGCCGAATATCGCCATGCCGCCCAGCGTCGACATGAGCACGAGGTAATCCGGCATCTTCGTGTCTTTGCCCACCAGGACCGGACGCAGGACATTGTCAACGAGTCCGATCACGAGCACGCCGAACGCAATGAGCAGCGTTCCCTGCCATAGCTGGCCGCTCACCAGCAGATAAATCGCGACGGGCAGCCAGACCAGCGCCGTGCCGACCGCGGGCAGCAGCGACAGGAAAGCCATCAGCACGGCCCAGAGTACCGGCGCGTGTATGCCGAGAAACCAGAACATGAAGCCGCCCAGCGCACCCTGCACGACAGCCACCACGATGTTGCCCTTCATCGTCGCCCGAATCACGTCCACGAACTTGATGAAGAGCTTGCGCTCAAGGTCCTCCTGCAGCGGCAAGGCATCTTTGATGCCCCGCGAAAGCGCCTGGCCGTCGCGCAGGAAAAAGAACAGCAGGTACAGCATCAGGAAAAAGTTGACGACGAACTCGAACGTGTTCTGGCCTACGCTGAGCGCATGGGTGCCGATGAATTGTATGCCCCGCGTGATGCCGGCGGACAGCCGCTCGCGGAGGTCGGCGAGACTGGTGAGGCCGTAGCTGTCCATCAGACTGGTGAGCCATGCGGGCAATGCGTCCAGTATCTGTTGCATGTACCGCGAGAAGCTGATCTCCCCGGACTGTATCCGCCCGACCAGCGCCGCGCCTTCCTGTACCACCAACGAGGCAACGAGCGCGAGCGGCAAGATCACCACCAGGAGTATGACCACCACCGTCGCAAGCGCCGCGAGCGTGCGTCTAGGCGCTATCGCCGCGGCGATCCGCCGATAGAGCGGTGCAAACACGATCGCCAGCACGACCGCCCAGAACACCGTGCCGTAGAACGGCCACAGAATCCACGCAAACGCGATGGAGACCAGCATCACCAGCAACAGGAATGTTTTTCCCTGGAGGGCAGGCAGCTCGGATGATTCTGAAGGCTTCATGATGTATGCAGGCAGGAATAGCCAGTGGACAGCTCTGCGAGCCCGGGACAGCGAAATGGCCTAGGGAACGTCGCCTGCAGAACCTGTCGCGACTTGCGTTGCAAGCGGTAAGCCTGCGCACCGCCCGGCGTCGATATAACTGCAAGCCGGCAAGCTCGCCGCCGGAGTCGTCGCACCGATAATCGGTGGTGCGACCGCCGACAGCGGTGCTCGCGGCTTGCCAGGCCCCTATCAGTTACTGGAGGCGGCGGGAGAGCGGCGGCCGAGCAGCATGACCACCGCACCGATCGCCAGCACCACCAGGCCCACCACCGCATGAGCGCGGTGATACGCGAGGCTCGAATACAGGAGATAGCCGCAGCCGATCACGAAAATCGCCGGCACGACGGGATAACCCGGCACACGGAACGGCCGCGGCGCATCCGGTTCCTTTACCCGCAACACGAACACCGCGATGCCGACCAGCAGAAAGAATCCCCAGAACACGGGCAGCGAGTACTCCACCAGCCCCTTGAAGCCGGCGTTCTGCACCGCCCCGAATGCCACCAGCGCGAGCGCAATGAGACCCTGCACCAGCATCGCGGTGCGCGGCGATCCGCTCGCATCGTGCCATCGGCCGAGGAACCCGAGCAGCGGCCAGTCGCGGCCGAGCGCATAGTTCGAGCGCGCCCCGACGATCATCGATCCGTTCACGGACGTCAGCGCCGCAACGGCCACCATGAAGGAGATGAGCTTCTCGCCCGTCCCGCCCCACGAGGCTTTCAGCAAGTCCGCTGCGACGGCGTCCGACCGCGCCATCGCGTCGTAACCGAGACCTTTGAGATACGCCAGGTTAACGAGCACGTACAACAGCGCGACGAGGCTGATGGACAAGAGCAGCGCGCGCACCATGTTCCGCTCCGGCTGGCGCACCTCTGCGGATATGTACGCCGCGTCGTTCCAGCCGCCGTACGTGAAGAGCACGAAGACCAGCGCGGAGCCGATGCCGGCACCCATGTACCACGGGCCCGAGCCCGAGGCCGCGGGCGCCGTTGCAACAGGATCCGGGGCAACCATGAGGCCGGAGACGATGATAGTGACCAGCCCGCCGACTTCCAGGATAGTGAACAGATTCTGCGTGGTCTTGCCTTCCCGTATGCCCGCATAGTTCACGACGGTCAGCACGCCGACGACGAGCGCAGCCCAGACTGCCGAGGAATAGGCGCCGAAGCTGAAGAGCCGCGACATGTAATCGCCGAACAGATACGCGAAGACCGCGATCGATCCGGCGACGATCACCGTCATGCGCGCCCAACCGTAGAGAAACGCAAGCGACGAACCGTAGGCGCGCCGTATGAAATGATACTCGCCGCCTGCGGACGGAAAGGCCGTGGCGAGCTCGCCGTAGCAGAGCGCGCCGACGATGGAGAAGATGCCGCCCGCGATCCATAGCCCAACGAGCATCGCATCGCTTTGCACGGCCCCGGCGACGATAGAGGGCGTGCCGAATATGCCGGCGCCAACGATCAGCCCGACGATCATTGCTACCGCGTCGAAGAGCGATAGCGTCTGGTGCGGTTGTCCGCGGGTCTCCTCCCTCGCGCTCATGTCACGCGCCCACGTCGTCGGCAGGCTTGCGCGGCTCGCGGCGCTGCGTCTGGCGTGCGACCCAGTTCGCCTGGCGCGCCGTGGCGCCTTCGCCGATCTTCACCGTGCCTTCGATGCGATCGCCCTTGATGCGGCCATTGAATTCATGACGCACCGTCTTGTCGCCGATCTTGGGCAAAGCGACGAAGCTCACGCGGTCGCCCTGCACCTTGCTGTTGAACTTCGCGGTGTCCCTGCCCGCGCGCATCACGCCCGCGATTTCCTGGAACGTCTGCTCGAGCGAGAACTCGTACGGGACCTCGCCCTGCCCGGTGTTGATGCGCGATTGCCACGTTCCGGCGATTTTCGCCGGCACGTACCAGAGGTAGATGTAGCTCACGCCGGGGGTGCCCACCTGCTTCTCCGGCACCGGTATGGTCTTCTGCTCGTCCGGCAGCCACTCGCCCATGTGGTAGTCGTGTCCGACCACGCGCACGCCGGGCTGCAGGTTGAGGATCGTCGGCCGCAGTTTGAGGTTCATCTGCGGCAGCAGATAACTCGTGATGACCGTCGCAGAGTCGAGCTTGGTTTCGAAGATGTTGCGCTCGTAGAATTGCGCGCGATCGGCCACGCCCTCGTTGCGCGCATTCTTGTTCGCCTCGGACAAGAGATACGTGTCCAGATCCACCCCGAACCCGCGTGCGCCGTATTGCTTCGCCGCCGTGATGATGATGCGACCATCGCCCGACCCGAGATCGATCAGATAGTCCTTCGGCCCCACCTTCGCCATCTTGAGCATTTCGTCGACCACGATCTGCGGCGTGGGGACGTACACCACATCGCCGCGGCCTTCCTGCGCGTGCGATGCGGACACGAGGCCGCACGACAGCGCGAGACTCAGCGTAAGGGCTTTAACGGAATTCATCGACTCTCCTTTGCGTAGCTTGGCGGCGCCGTGCGCGCCGCTTCGATATTCATCGTGCCGCGAGCGACCCGGGTCGCGGTCCAGGACGCCGTCGCGTCGCCGGTCGACACTGTACCCGAAATCACGTCGCCATTGACCCGCCCTTTGTATTCCTGGCGCTGTCCGCCGGCATGCAGCACGAAAGTCAGCCGGTCACCCTCGAGTCGCAGGCTTTCGATGCGGTGTGCGCCCTGCCCCGCCGCGGGTTTGACTTTCTGGAACGTCTGCTCGAGGGTCACCTCGTACGTCCCCGTGGCGGGCGCAGCCGCGTGCCATACCCACCGTCCTGATGCATCGGCCGGGACGATCCACAAGTAGACGGCGCTGCGCGGCGGTCCATATGGCTTGTCCGGCACGTCGACCACAGTCTGGGCGTCGGCCTGCCAATCCCCGAAATCGAACTCGTGCGACACGATGCGCGTGCCGGGCTTGAGCTCGCGAAACAACCGCGGTCTCAAATCGAGGTTCACTCGCGGAAAAAGATAGAGCGTGAGCACCGTCGCACGACTGATGTCGGTGACATAGAGGTTGCGCACCTCGAACTCCGTGAGATTCTTGACGCCCTGCCGCTCGGCCTCCCGCTGCGCCTCGCCGACCAGCGTGCCATCGAGGTCCACGCCATAGCCGCGAGCGCCGAATCTCTTGGCCGCAGCGATGACGAGCCGTCCGTCGCCGCACCCGAGATCGATGACGAAATCGTCCTTGCCGACTTTCGCCAGCGCGAGCATCGCGTCCATCACCGCAGGGGGCGTCCCGACGAAAGGCACGTCGAGCGCCTGTTGCGCATGCGCGCACGCTGCCGCAAGCGCAAGCCAGCCGCAGGCATGCCGCAGCAGGCGCTTCACCGGCTTATCCGCTCGGCACGCCATCGCATGCGCACCGCCTGGGCACCGACGCCGCGCTGCATCTCGCCCTCCATGAGATCGCCGTGCACGCGCGCGTCGATGTATAGGTTCGCCTCGTCCTCGCGGTCGCGATCGTCGACGATGGTGAACGTGAAGCGCTGTCCCGCAAGCATCGGCTGCCACACCTGCGCGGGTCGCACGCCGCCGTACACGAGGCCGTCGACGTCCTGATGGTTCTGGCGGAATTCGAGCACCAGGTCGCGGGCTCCCCCCGCAAGCTCAAGATGCGTCTTCCAGCGACCCTCGACGCGCGCCGGCACTATCCACAGGAAGATGTTTTTCCGTATGGTCGTCTTCGCGTCAGGCCGCCAGCCGTCGAGATCGAAGTCGTGCGAAACGATGCGCGTGCCGGGAGCAAGCTCCACGAGCCGCGGCAGCAATCGCGCGTTCACGCGGGGCACGAGATACATGGTGATCAGCGTGGCGCGCGACAGATCGGCCTTGAAGAGATCTTCCTTGCGGAATTCCACACGGTCGGCCACACCGGCGCGCTGCGCGTTCTCGTTGCTTTGCGCAAGCAGCTCCTCGTCGAGCTCGACGCCGTGGCCGCGCGCGCCGAACTTCCGCGCTGCCGTGATCAGTATGCGGCCATCGCCCGAGCCGAGATCGATCACGTAATCGTCGCGGCTCGCCTTGCCTACGCGCAGCATCTCGTCGACCACGACCTGCGGCGTCGGCACGTACGGGACGTCGAGTTCGGCGCGCGCCGGTTGCGTCGACCACGCGACCAGCATAAGGGCTGCGGCGACCGCGCGCATCGGCATGTCAGCGATCGCCCTTTTCGGCGGCACGCGTCGCATGCCAGCGCCCCGTGTTCTGCGCGGGCCCGTATCCCCAGCGCACCGTTCCGTCCATTCGATCGCCGCGAACGGTGCCTTCGTAGCGACAGCTGTAGTCGCCGTCGGCCAGTATGAAAGCGACATGCTCGCCGCTCACGCGTGCTTCGAACGCCGGCAATATTCCGCCCTTAACCCGTGCGGCGCCTTTCACTTGCTCATAGCGCTGCTGGAACTGCAAGTCATACGTGCGCGCGCCGCCCGCGTCGAGGGCAAGCTTCCACGTCCCCTCGACATGGGCGGGCACGGTATAAAGATAGAACGTCTTCGAGACGACGACGCGCCTGTCCGCGCCCCAATCAGGAAAGGGATAGTCGTGCGCCACGATACGCGCGCCCGGCCTGAGATCCGCATACAGCCGATCCTGCAGCTTGCGCACGAGCGGCGGAAGCAGATACATCGTCACCACGGTCGCATCGCCGACAGGCACGGTGAGCACATCGGCCTGCCGGAACGACGCGCGATCTGCGACGCCGGCACGGCGCGCGTTCTCGGCACTTTCGGCGACGAGCTTCGCGTCTAGCTCCACGCCGACGCCGCGCGCGCCGTAATCGCGAGCTGCCGCGATGATGACGCGTCCATCGCCGGAGCCGAGGTCGTACACCGTATCCGAAGGCGTCACGGCGGCGAGCCGCAGCATTTCGTCGACATTGAGCGGCGTCGACGATAGATACGGCGTCGGCACATCGAGCTCTTGCGCCGCCAGGCCGTATGCCGGCATTGCAAGCGCCATGGCGACTGCTGCTGTACCCAGAGCCCGGCGCATGGGGTTAGTTGATCGGCTGCAACGTCGGCGGCGGTGCAGTCACGTGGTCCGGCTGCCACACTTCGGTACGCGCGGCGCTCCAGGCCGTTTTTGCCTTGCCGGAATCCCGCGATACTTCGACGTCGCCCTCCATGGCGTTGTTGATGACGCGGCCCGCATAGGTATAACGCACCGGTTTTCCACCCGAGGTTACGGTTGCGGTGAAGCGCACGCGATCGCCGGAAAGCTCTGTCTCTTCGAGCGGCACCCTGGCGCCGCCGGCGCCGAGCACCCCGGCGATCTTCAGGAAGTTCTGCTTCAGCTCCACTTCGATGTCCTGCGGACCGCTGCCCGCGTCCATACGCCAGCGCCATTTGCCGGCGACGGAAGCAGGAACGACCCAATAGAACACTTTGCTTTTCTTGTCCCGGCCGACCGGCTTGTTGGGCGCATCCATGGTGAAGGAAGAGTCCGGAGGCCAATCGCCCATGTCGTAGTCATGGGACACGACACGCGTGCCGGGCTTGAGCGTGGCGAGCAACTTGGGCCGCACCATGAGATTCACTTCCGGCAGCAGGTAGATCGTGACCACCGATGCCGGGCTCAAGTCCGTTTCATACAGATCTTGCGCGTAGAACTTCGCGCGATCGGCGACACCCGCCTGGGCGGCGCGCCGGTTGCTGAGCGCGACCAGCCGCTTGTCGAGATCGACGCCGAAGCCGCGCGCGCCATAGCGTTTCGCCGCCGTAATGACCATGCGTCCGTCGCCCGAGCCGAGGTCGATGACGAAGTCCGAGGCGGTGACATGCGCTACTTCGAGCATCTTGTCGACGACGTTCTGCGGCGTCTGGACGTACGGTGTGTCACCGAAATCCTGCGCTCGCACGCCCATAGTGACGCACAGCAGCAGGCCACATACTGCCTTGATGGTTCTTTTCATCCTGAATGCCGTAAAGAGTTGGAGTGATGAGGTGAGAGGCAGGCGCTCGCAGCCTGATGCTTCATTGTTGTGCCTTGGTGGCTTCCCATTGCTGCTCGCTGTGCAGGCGGGGACCGGAAAGCTCTACCGTGCCCGTGATGGCGCTGCCGGCAACTTTTCCCGAGAAGAGGTGCTTCACCGGCGCGCCGCCCACTTCCGTCGTGAATGCGAACGCGATGTGATCGCCAGTGAGCTTCACGCCTTCGAGCGGCACACGCCGCTCGCCGACTGTGACAGTGCCCGTGACGATCTGGTAACGCTGTTGCGCCTGAAGCTCGTAGCGCACGGCCCCGCTGCGCAGAGGGATCTCCCAGCGCCATGTCCCGGCCAGTTTCGCCGGCACGATCCAGAGGTAGATGTCGCTCGTGCCGCCCGCCCCGCCGTATTTGTCCGGCGCGGGCATCGACACATGCTGCTCCGGCTGCCACTCGTCCATGGAGAAATCGTGCGACACGATGCGCGTGCCGGGCTTGAGATCGAGCAGCTTCGGCCTCAGCATGAGATTGACCTTGGGCAGCAGATACATGGTGATCACGCTGGCCTGCGAGAGATCGGTCTCGAAGAGGTCGCGCTCATAAAAGGAGACCTTGTCCGCCACCCCGGCCTTGCGCGCGTTCTCGTTCGCCTCCTTCACGCGTTGCGGATTGAGATCCACGCCGTAGCCTCGCGTGCCGAATTTTTTCGCAGCCGTGATGACTATGCGCCCGTCGCCCGAGCCGAGGTCGATCAGATAGTCGTGCGGGCCCACTTTGGCCATGTCCAGCATGCGCTCGACCACTTCCTGCGGCGTGGGGACATAAGGCACGCTCGCCTGCGCCGCCATAGCCGTATTCGCAAGCATCAACGCCGCCAATGCAACAGCACCGGACGCCAGGCTGCGTCGCACGGCTTGTAGCGCAAGCACGAGTAATCTCCTTTCCGGTGCCTGTCAGGCGAACGACGGAACGATGCCTGGGCGGCAATTGCAGTGACGTGCGCCCGACCTCTCCTTCTCGCGGCGCCGCCGGTTCCGGTCTGCTAAGATTCGCGGAACAAGGCGGCAATTATACAGAACGATCTATCCCGCGCATGCTCTTCTACCTCGTGATTTTCGCCTCCGGCGCCGCGATACTTGCGCTTGAGCTTCTCGCCTCGCGCGTCATGACGCCTTACTTCGGCGTAAGCCTCTATATCTGGACCGGCATATTGTCGATCACGCTGATCGCGCTCGCGCTCGGTTACTGGGCCGGCGGACGGCTCACGCGAGGCGCAGCGCCGGCTCGTCTCGCGAGGCTCTATGCCCTCATGCCGGCCGCCGCTGCCGTGGCGATCGTCGCCGCGTGCCTTATCTATCCGTACGTGTTCGCGCCGCTCGCCAACTGGAGTCTGCTGCTGGGCGCTTTCGCGGCGTGCGTGCTTCTCCTGTTCGCGCCACTCGTCTTCACGTCGGCGATGAATCCGCTCCTCGTCGCCATCAACGGCGAGCGCGCACGTCACGATTCCGGCGATGCCGGCTCCGGCAGCGTATTTTTCGTGAGCACGGTAGGCTCGGTCGCCGGGGTGCTGATCACCGCGTTCGGTCTCATCCCCTATCTCACCAATTACATCGCCGTGCTTCTCATCGCGCTCACGCTTGCGCTCCTCTCGATGGCCATGGCCGTTTTCGCGCCTGCTCTCGGCGCTCGACGTGCGATCATGGCGACCGCCATTGTCGCCGCAGGCAGCTCGGCAGTATTGATGTGGCAGGCCGACGCGTATACCGGCCGGCTGGGACCGGTCTCCTATGCCGGAGAAAACTGGCGCGTGGAGGCGACGTTGAGCTCGCTCTTCGGCACGGTGAAGATCCTGCGCAGCGACGCGGATGCGGACAGCCGGCGATACCAGCGCATCTACTTCCACGACGGCATGACGCAGAACACGGTCGATTCGACGGGCGCCTCGATGTCGTTCTACACCTACGCGCTCGAGGGCCTCGCCCGGGGATACAAGCCCGGCATGCAGCACGTGCTTGCACTCGGCATGGGAGCCGGCATAGTACCTATGCATCTCGCGCAGTACGCCTCGTCCGTCGACGTCGTGGAGATCAATCCCGTGTCGTTCGCGGTGGCACGGCGCTACTTCGGCTACGATCCGTCGCGCGTGCGCACGCACATCACCGACGCGCGCACGTACGTGCGCAGTTGCCGTCCGCAGCAATACGACGTCATCGTGGTTGACCTCTTCCAGGGCGACGGTACGCCGGAATACCTCATCACGCAGGAGTTTTTCGCCGATCTCAAGCGCTGCATGAGCGCAGACGGCATCGCGGTGTTCAATACGTTCGCGGATCTCGAGCATCCCGTGACATACGCGCATTTCCTTGCGACGCTGCGCAGCGTGCTGCCGCATCTTGCGCTCTATCGGCCCGACTGGCCCAACGCCGTCCACATCAACAGCTTCGTCGCGGCGTCAGCAGCACCGTTGCCCGACCGGCACGCAGTCGTGTTCGACCATGTGCCGGCACAGCACCGCGACACACTGTTCGACATGCTGGCGCGGCCGGTGCGCCTCGATGCGCGGCTCTTCGCGGGCGGCAGGATCGTCACCGACGCGCACAACGCCGCGGCGCATGATCTCGCACTTACCGAAGTGATTTATCGACGGGCGGTCGTAGAAAACGTGCCCGCCGCGCTGCTACTGAACTGAAGCCTGGCTCGTGCCGACGCGCACGGCAGTCCATCGCGCCGTCTTGCCGCGCCCCAAATCCACCGTGCCCTGCATCGCGTCGCCGTTCACGCGGCCGGTGAAGAGGTAGCGCCCGCCTTTGGTTGCGAGCACCCAGCCGATCTGCTCGCCCTTGAGGTCCGGGTCCTGCACTTTGAGCGTACGGCCTGCGGCCTGGGCAGTGCCATCGAGCATCTGATAACTCTGCCGCCACGTGATCTCGTATCGCTCGCCGCCGTCCACCGCGACGTTCCAGCGGCCGCCAGCGCGTGCCGGGACGATCCAGAGATAGATCGTGGCGCGCGGCGTGCCGTTGATTTTCTCCTTTTCCGGCACGTCGAAGGTCAGGGAATCGTCCGGCCGCCAGTCGTCGAAGTGGTAGTCGTGCGAGACGACGCGGGTACCGGGCTTGAGTTCCAGATAGATCTTGGGCCGCAGGTTGATCATCATCCCCGGCAGCAGATATAGCGTGACCACCGTCGCACGCGAGAGGTCCGCCTTGAACACGTCCATGACCTTGAACGTCGCGCGATCGGCGATGCCGAGCCGCGCCGCCTCCCGATTCGCGAGCTTGACGAGCTCGGGATCGATGTCGACGCCCATGCCGCGCGCCTTGTACTGCTGTGCCGCCGTGAGGACGATGACGCCGTCGCCCGAACCCAGATCCATGACGTAATCGTTCGGACCGACGTTCGCGAAGCGCAGCATCTGATCGACGACGAGCTGCGGCGTGGGTACGTAGGGCCCGCCGGTGCGTTCCGGCTCCTTCTGTGCATGCGCCGTGATCGCGACGAACGCAAGCGCCGCGACGGCTCTGCGCATTGCCCTTACGGCTTTCCACCTCACGCTTCCCGCCCCCTTAGAACGACAGCTTGTCGCCCTGCTTGATCGGAAACACCTTCGTGGACGTGTTTCCCAGAGCGTCCATGTATTCCTTGGGCGTGCCCTTCAAGTACGGATTGCTCGCGTAGTGGATCGGGATCGCGAATTTGGGCTTGAGCCATGTATTGGTCACGAATGCCGCGTCCTTCGGGCTCAATACGTAATGGCCGCCGATCGGGATCAGGATGAGATCGGGCTTGTAGTAATCGGCGATGAGCTTCATGTCGCCGAAAATGCCGGTGTCGCCCATGTGATAGATCTTGAAACCGTTTTCGAGCTCGATGATGTAACCGACCGGCTCACCGCCGACCATGCTCTCGGGCTTGCCCTGCGCGTTCGGCCACATCAGCTCGGAGCTGTGCTCTGCGCGCGTCTGTGTGATCTTCACGCCGGGGAACGGCTGTATCGTGCCGCTCTTGTTCATGCGCGGCGCGAGCTCCGCCGATATGGCGCCTATCGCGGTGAGCGTCTGGTTCATGCCGGCGGGCCCCCACATGGGCACGTTCCACTTTTTCGCGATGTCGACGGCGTCCCCGAGATGGTCGCCGTGCGCATGCGTGACGAGGATCACGTCCGGCTTGCCGATCACATCGAGGTTCTTGTACTGCTCCGGCGTGGTGGGATTCTTGGTGATCCACGGATCGATCAGAATGACCTTCCCGGTCGGCGTGGTGACTCGGGTTGCGGACTGGCCCAGCCACCAGATTTCCACCTTGCCCGCTTCGGCGGCGCACGCGGCGCCCGCCACGAATGCGAAGGCGGCGCACGCCAGCCAACGCATATAGCGAAGTACGATTCCAGCCATGATCTCCTCCCTGTTGACGCCCTGCACGCGGCGGAGCCGGCCGCGGGGCGAGATATATTACCTGAACGCCGGCGGCGCCATGTAGTACCATCGTGGCGCTCGTTTCCCACCCACTCCAACTGTAATGCACGCTTCCCGCATAGCGGCTGTTCTTGCTCTGCCCGCGCTGCTCGCGCTGACTGCCGTCGCGCGCGCCGACATCTACGGATTCGTGGACGAAAACGGCACGACGCATTTCAGCAACGTACAACTCGACTCGCGCTACAAGCTGTACAAGCGCGACCCCTTGTCGCGGCCTCAGGTCACCTATGGCGCGGGCGCAGAGCCCACGATGACGCGCGAGGTGCCCGGCGCCGCACTGCGATCCAGCCAGCGCTATGCGAGTCTGATACGCGACGTGGCACGCGAGGAACGGGTCGACCCGGCACTGCTTCACGCGGTCATCACGGTCGAGTCGGGCTACAACCCGCGCGCGCTTTCACCCAAAGGCGCAGTCGGGCTCATGCAGCTCATGCCCGATACGGCACGCCGCTACGCCGTTCGTGACATCTGGGATCCGATGCAGAACCTGCGCGGCGGCGCACGCTATCTGCGCGATCTGCTCATGATGTTCAACGACAACCTGAGCCTCGCGCTCGCCGCATACAACGCAGGCGAAAAAGCCGTGATCCGCGCGGGCTTGCGCATTCCCCCGTTCGCCGAGACGCGCAGTTACGTGCCGCGCGTACTAGAGCACTACACGCGCTACCGCAGCAACTTCAATTAGCGGGAAATGAAAAACGACGGCCCGCCCTGACGAGGACGGGCCGCAGTGCAGGACACAGCACGCGTCCTGCGGAGGGTCTCAGTACGCGTTGCCCCGGCGCGTGCCCTTGCCCGTTTCGCCCGGCGTAGCGCCCTGGCGCTCGAGCGGCCGCGGATCGCCCGCTTCTTTCACATCTTTCGGCGTCTTGGGATTCGGCGCGGACGCTGAGTCTTGGGCCCCGCCCATCGTTTTGTCCGTTGGACGCGCGTCCCCGGCTTCACTCGTCGACGCCGGCTTCTCATCCGGCATTACGGACGTTGCGGACTTACCGGGCAACGGGCCCGGACGCGGGGATACTTCATTGCCGCCGGTCGACGGTGTTTTCACGCCCGCATTGGAGCTGCCGGCCGGGCCGCTGGGATTCGCTGTTTGCGCGTACGTCGCACCCGCAAGCCCCAGCCCCAGCACTGCCGCGGCAATCGCCGCCTTGCTGAACGCAGTTACCGTTTTGCTCATCTTGGACTCCTCAATGATATGGCATGGATGGAGGCCGCTTGCCTCTGCCGGTTCCGGCCGCAAAGCCCATGCCTGCCGTCAGCGCGGGGGAGCACCTGACCCGCTGCCCGCCGCACTGCCGCGCATTGCGGTGCCGCTCGTCGCACCGCGGCTTAAGTCGCGCAGCCGCTCGAACTCGCGCAATGTGAGCCTGCCGTCGCGGTCGACGTCCGCGGCCTTGAACTGAGGACTCATGCGGCTATCGAGCCGCTCGACTTCGTCCCGGGACACGGTGCCGTCCTTGTTCACGTCGGCGCGCATCATCTGCTCCATCGCCGCGTCCGAGCGCGCCGCGCGTGCGGCTGCACTTTGGCGTTGCTGCTTGGAATCGGCATGCGAATCTGCAGCGCCGGCGCCTGCAGCCGGAAAGGCAGCGAGTAACAGGACAACCACGTATCGCATGTCGGAATTCCGCATCGAGAGGCGCGGCCACGCCGCTCCTAGCCCGTGCAACCGACATGCCGCGTGGAAGGAACGAACTCTTGGGACTCAGCGGGCTACCGGGCCGCTGCCGCGGAAAGACGCGCCGCAGACCAGGCGACGCGTCTGCCGTTCCGTTCCATCACCCCTTGCATACCGCCGGAATCGATGGTGCCTTCGTAATGCGCATCGGACGCACCGTTCTCGGCGCTCAGTCGAAACTCGACGTGCGAGCCGCGCACACGGCCGGACGAAATCACGTAGCTCTTTCCGGCAAGTAGCGCCGTGCCGGTGATCTCCTGGTAGCGCTGTTCGATGCGAAGAAGCATGCGCTCGGCATGCGGCCCCCGCGTCTCTACCGCCCACGCGCCTCGGATGGTGGCCGGCACGGTGTAAAGAAACAGTCGGGACTTCCAGGTGCCGACCGAGCCGTACTTTTCGTTCACGTCGACCGTCATTTCGCGGTCGGCCTTCCAGTCGCCGAGATCGAAATCGTGCGCGACGATACGCGAGCCCGGTGCGAGTTCGGCGAGGAAGCGCGGCACGAGCAGTCTCGTGATACCGGGCAACAGGTACAGCGTGATCACGGTCGCCTCGTGCAGCGGCGTGCGCGTGACATCCTCGACGCGAAAGCGCACCCGGTCGGCGACACCGAATCGCTCGGCGTCCTCGATGCTGCGCTTCACGAGTTCCGGGTCGAGCTCGACGCCGAGCCCGCGCGCGCCGTGACGGCGCGCCGCAGTGACCACCATGCGCCCGTCGCCCGAGCCGAGATCGATGACGTAGTCGCGCGGTCCAACTTCCGCGAGCTCAAGCATGCGATCGACGACTTCCTGTGGCGTGGGCACGTACGGCCCACCGGTGCGCGCTATGTCATCCGCATGGGCAGTGACCGTCGAGACCATGCCTGAAAGGACGAGCAGCGCCGCGCACAGACGGCGAACGGCAGCCACGGACGCTGACGGATCGGGTAACATTCGGCCGAGTATAGAAGTAATGCCGTCAACCGTGAACGGGCATCGCGCGACTCCGCACTGCCCTCCACCTGCGATAACGGATTGCCCACATGAACGACATCACTCCTGCCCTGCGAGCCGAGCTCGAAACCGCACCGCTCTGCGCCGGCGCCGATCCGAAGCCGCGCAGGCCGCGCGTTGCCATGCCCGCGCTCGCCTGCGACTGTCACGCCCACGTGTTCGGCCCCTGGTCCGTCTATCCCTATTCGAAGGCACGCATCTACACGCCGCCCGATGCGCTGCCGGCGACGTATCAATCGTTGCTCTCCACGCTCGGCGTACAGCGTGCGGTCCTCATTCAGCCCAGCGTCTACGGCACCGACAACCAAGCGATGCTCGACGCGATGGCGGCGATGGGATCGCGCTGCCGAGGCGTGGCCGTGGTGAACTACGATGTGAGCGACGGCGAGATTCAGCGCCTCCATGCGGCCGGCGTGCGCGGCGTGCGTATCAACGTGGTGGACGTGAAAGAGAACAAAGGCGTCATCGACATCGCCCCGCTCGCAGCGCTTGCGCGCCGCATACAGCCGCTCGGCTGGCACGTGGAATTTCTCATGCACGCCGACGAGTTCCCGCAGCTCGACGCGCTGTTCGCCGACTTCCCGGTGCCCATCGTGCTGGGCCACCTGGGATACATGCGCGCCGACAAGGGGCTCGACAATCCGGGCTTCCAGGCGATGCTGCGCCTCATGCGTGCGGGTCGTTGTTGGGTGAAGCTCACCGGGCCCTATCGCATCTCGTCGCAGGCGCTGCCGTACGCCGATGTAACGCCGTACGCACACGCGTTGCTCGATGCAGCGCCGCAGCAAGTGGTCTGGGGAACGGACTGGCCGCACGTAATGGTGAAGAGCGGCATGCCGAACGACGGCGACCTCACCGACCTCCTCACCGTTTGGGTGCCGGACGCGAGCCTGCGGGAGCAGGTGCTGGTGACGAATCCCGCCCGGCTTTACGGCTTCGACTGAGGTGCGGCTTCGGGCGGCGGTTCGTCTTCGAGACCCACTTCGGACCGCCAGTCCTTGCCCTGCTTGCCAAAGAGCGGCTTCAGGCTGAAGAACAGCACGACGAGGCCGAGCACGAGCATGCCCACGGTCAGCGGCCGCTGCAGAAAGATCGAGTAGTCGCCTGCGCTCATCGCCAGCGATTGCCGCACGGACAACTCCAGCATGGGCGCCAGTATCAGCCCCAACGCGATCGGCGCGAGATCGTAGCCGAACTTGCGCAGCACGTAGCCCAGTCCGCCCATGATCAACATGATCCAGACGTCCACGGTGCTGTTGCTGACCGAGTAGCATCCCAGGATGCAGAAGGCGAGGATGCAAGGATAGAGATACGCATACGGGATGCGCAGCAGGTTCACGAATATCCCGACCAGCGGCAGATTCAGTATCAGCAGCACTGCATTGCCGACGTACATGCTGGCGACGAAGCCCCAGAAGAGCTCCGGCCGGTCCTGGATCATCGTCGGCCCCGGCGTCACACCGTGCACCATCAGCGCGGCGATCATCACGGCGGTGATCGGACTCGTCGGAATGCCGAGCGCCATCATCGGCACGAACGCCCCCGTTGCGGCCGCATTGTTCGCGGACTCGGGCCCCGCGACGCCTTCGATCGCACCTTTGCCGAAACGCTCCGGATGCCGGGAAATGCGGCGCTCTATGCCGTACGAGACGAACGATGAAATGATGTGTGCAGAGCCCGGGATGATGCCGATGATGAAGCCGATGAAGCTGCCGCGCGCAATAGGACCGACGGAAATCCTGAGATCGTGGCCGGTGGGAACGAGCGTGCGCAACCTGGGCTTCTGCACGCTCGGCACGACATCCTGACCGGCGGTCAGCAATATCTCCGACACACCGAAAAGGCCCACGGCGACGGGCACGATGCCCACGCCATCGCCGAGCTCGATCAGACCGAAGTTAAAGCGCGTGTAACCGCTCATCGCATCTATGCCTATCATGCCGAGCAGCAGCCCTATCGCGGCCGAGGCGAGCGTCTTCAGCATCGAGCCGCCGCTCAAGTACGACAGCACGAACAGCCCGAGCATGAGGAGAGCCGTATACTCGGGCGGGCCGAACCGCAGCGCGAAGGCGGCAAGCGTCGGCGCCATCAGCATCAATCCCACCACGCCGACGGAACCCGCGAAGAACGATCCGATCGCGGCAATGGCGAGCGCGGGTCCCGCACGCCCCTGTTGCGTCATCGCGTAACCGTCGATGCAGGTCATCACCGAAGCAGCTTCGCCCGGGATGCGCATCAATATCGAAGTGGTCGATCCGCCGTACATCGCACCGTAGTACACGCCGGCGAGCAGGACGATGGCGATGATGGGATTCAAGCCGAACGTCGCGGGCAACAGCAGGCTGATGCCGGCCAAAGGCCCGAGTCCCGGCAGCATGCCGACGAGCGTGCCTATGATGCAGCCGATGAAGGCATAGACGAGCACCGACGGCTGCAGCGCCACCGAGAATCCGAGCATCAGGTTCTGCAGCGTTTCGCCCATCAGTATCCCCAGGGGCTGTGAGGCAGCTGCACCTTCAGCACGGTATCGAAGAGGAAATAGGAGAGCAGCGAAAACCCGGCCGATACCAATAGCACCGAGTACCAGCGCTTGCGCTCGATCACACCGAGAAAGAATACGAGCAGCGCGAACACCGTAAGGCGGTAACCAAGCCGCTCCAGCGCGTACGCGGCTACGCCGCAAGCGATCAGTATGATCACCGCGCGCGGCGCCTCGGGCCAAGCGATGTCGCGTAGCGGCTGTGCGCGTGTGCCGCGCAATGCAACCAGCAATCCCACGATGCCGAGGAATATGGCGAGCATCAGCGGCACATAACCCGGTCCCGGCTCCTGCAGCGTTCCGAGCGGATAGCTGCGGTTCTGCCACCCGATGAACAGCGCGAGCAGCAGCAGCACCACGCCCGATGCCTGGTCGCTGCGCAGCCCGCGCTTCGTCGGCGCGCTTACTGTCTCTTGGGTCTCACCCATCGCCCCTCACCCGCCCGACGTTGCGGGCGCTATTTTTTCTCGTCCTGCCGTCCGATCGCCTTCACCGCCGCCGCAAGGCGCTTGGCATCCGCTTCCCAGTATTTTCTGAACTCCGGCGCATCCATGTACTGGATCGGCGAGTTCACCTTGTCCATCGCCGCTTTGAACTCCGGGTCCGCAACGGCCTTGCGCACGGCATCGCGCAACACCTTCAAATTCGCCTCGGGAATGCCCTTGGGACCGAACATGCCGGCCCAGATGTAGTACTCGACGTCGTAGCCGGTTTCCTTGAACGTGGGCACGTCGGGGTAATTGGGATGCCGCTTCGCACCCCAGCTCGCGACCGGACGAAGTTTCCCGGCTTTCACTTGTGCCGTGATGGCCGCCGGGCCGCCGGCCGTCATGTCGACGTGGCCGCCGAGCACCGATGTGATGGCCGGGCCGCCGCCGGTCGTGTGCACCGCGCGCATCTTGAGCTTCGCGGCGTGGAGGAACATTTCCATCGGCATGTGCAACGCGCCGTAGATGCCGGATGTCGAGTAGGAGAGCTGTCCGGGCTTGCTGCGGGCGAGCGCGACGAGCTCCTTGACGGTCTTCACGGGCAGCGACGGATGCACGACGAGTATCGTCGGATCGGCCGACACCAGCGCGATCGGCTCGAACTGCTCCAGCGAGTAGGCAGGCTTGCGATCGAACAATGCATCGGCCGCCGGTATGACGGAAATGCTCGAAAGCGCCATCAGCACCGTGTAACCATCGGGTTTGGCGTTTGCGACAGCCGCGTTCCCGACCGCGCCGCCCGCACCCGGCCGGTTCGTCACGATCACAGGCTGCTTGAGGATTTTCTCCATCGCGATAGCCGTCGGGCGCCCGGTGGTATCGGCCACTCCGCCGGGCGGAAACGGCACGATCATCGTGATGGGACGGCTCGGAAATGCCTCCTGCGCGAGCGCAGGCGCCGCAGATGCCAGTGCAAGGCAACAGACCAAGGACGTGCGTATCATGGTTTCTCCTCGTTTGTGTTCCACGTGGTGCCGTTTGCAAGCCGCCGGCCGCGCAGGCCAACGGTTGCTGATTCTACTTCACGCGGCCACCACGCGATTCCTGAGCCGTCCGATGCGCTCGATCTCGCACACGACCTCGTCGCCCGGCTGCAGATAGCCGCCCGCCGGCGCGACGTCCTTGCGCATGGGCTTCTTGCCCCCGAGCTCGGCGTCGGTGCCCCACGCCGTTCCCCCGGGCGTGCCGGTCGAGATCACCACGCCCGGGCGCAGCGTGACGAAGGTCGAGAAGAACTCGACGAGCTGCGCGCACGTCCAGATCATCTTGCCCGTCGTATTGTTCTGACGCAGCTCGCCGTTGACGTACGTCTTCAACATCAATTGCTGAGGGTCGGCGATCTCGTCCCGCGTGACGAGACACGGACCTATGGGCGCGCACGTATCGAAGTTCTTGCCCGGCCCCAGGTTATAGACGGACGAGCCGTCCGGACGCAGCGTGACTTGCCGATCGCGCGCCGTCACGTCGTTCAATATCGTGTAGCCGTAAATGTGCTCGAGCGCGCGCTCGGCCGGGATGTGCCGCCCGGCCTTGCCGATGACGATCAAAAGCTCGGTCTCGTAATCGAGCTTTTTCGTGACACGCTCGTCGCGCAGGATGTCGTCTTCGGGACCGATGACGCCGAGGGCGGTCTTCAGAAAGAACTCGGGATCCTTGCGCGTGACCTCCGGTTTCTCTTCGCGGTGATCCCAGTAGTTCTCGCCGCTGCAGAGGATGAGGGTCGGCTCTATGGGTGCCTTGAGCTTGACCTTCGCAAGCGGCGTCCCGGCGCCGGCTTTTTTCGCCGCCTGAAGTGCGGCGCGCGCAACTTCGATTCCCTCGTCACCCGAGGCGATCAGATCGAGCGTATTGGAAAACGCGCCAAGCACCTTGGTCAACGTGCCGGTCGGAGCTGCATCGAGGAGATCGTAGACTTGATCCCCATCGAGCAGCCCGAGCCGCACGGCACCGCTTCGGTCGTATCGGACGAATTTCATCGTTTCGTGGTATGGAGTCAGGAGTCGGGATGGACGTGTGGGGAAGGAGCCGTCTTGCTCTGTATCCTCGCCCCTCACCAAAAAATCACGCCACGGGGTTTTCCAGCGTACCTATCGGCTCTATCGTGATCGCGACGACATCGCCGGGCTTTAGATACTTCGGCGGATTGAAGCCTATGCCGACGCCGGCGCACGTTCCCGTCGCGATGAGGTCTCCGGGCTCGAGGGTCATGACGCGCGACAGATCCGCGATGAGCGTCGGGATGTCGAATATCAGGTCGCTCACCATCGCGTCCTGCCGGATCTCGCCGTTCACGCGAGTGATGAGGTGCAGCTTCGTGACGTCGTCGATCTCGTCGGCCGTCACGATGCACGGTCCCATGGGGCAATAGCCGTCGAGGCTCTTGCCGAGGAACCACTGCCGATGACGGTTTTGCAGGGTGCGCGCCGTCGCGTCGTTGATGATCGTGTAGCCGTAAACGTGAGCGTATGCGTCTTCCTTCGAGATGTTCCGACCGCCCTCGCCCATCACGACCGTGAGCTCGCCTTCGTAGTCTGTCGAGTTGGTGTAGTCGTTCGCGCTCGGGATGGCTTCGCCCGGACCGATCACGGAATTCGGCCACTTGGTGAACATGATCGGCACTTCGGGCACCGCGTCCTTGCCGGCGCTCGCATCGAAGCCGCTGTTGTGAAACTCCTTTGCGTGCTCGTGATAGTTCTTGCCCACGCAGAGGATGTTCTTCGCGGGACGGGGAAAAGGCGCATGTATCTTCACGCTCGCGTACGGCAGCCGGCCCTCGCCGCTTTTCACCGCGCGCCGCGCACGCTGCAAACCGGTCTTGCCGAGCGCGACGAACGCAGTCATTTCCTTCGGCAGACGCGTCGTCGCCGCGAGGTCGACGATGGTGTTCGTCTCCGTGTCGTGCACGCCTACGCGCATGCCTTTGGCGTCGGAAAAAGTGACCAGTCGCATGTATGACTCCTTAAGCCGGGATAATCGGGGATGAACGCGAAGCGCCCCGCACAAAGCGCGCAAGTATGCTGCTTCGGCGCAGGCCGGGTCAATGACACGAGTCAAGCGGCCACGTGCTTCGATGACGCACGCATCGTGCTGCGCCGCACTGTGCCCGCAGCGGTGCAAGCAGTACCGTGTGCGCCACACTGACGCCGCGGTTTGCGGACGGGCCTGCTGCTACACTCCGCCGATGCGCTTCGCCCTGCCCGATATACGCCGCGACGAATGGAGTGCGGTCGCCTGGTCCTTTCTCTATTTCCTGTGCCTGCTGTGTTCGTACTACATCATGCGTCCGGTGCGCGACGAGATGGGCATACAGGCCGGCGTAGGCAACCTGCCGTGGCTGTTCACCGCCACGCTCGTCGTCATGATGGTCGCCGTGCCGCTGTTCGGGTGCCTCACCGCCCGCTGGGAGCGCCGCGTCGCATTGCCGGCGGTGTATCTCTTCTTCATAAGCAATCTGCTCGTGTTCTACGGCGTGTTCCAGTACGAGGCGCTGCGCGTGCCGGCTGCGCGTGCCTTCTTCGTCTGGGTGAGCGTCTTCAATCTCTATGCGGTCTCGGTGTTCTGGAGCTTCATGGTGGATCTGTACAGCGAAAGCCAGGGCAAGCGGCTGTTCGGCTTCATCGCCGCAGGCGGCACCGTGGGCGCGCTGTTCGGTCCGGCGCTGACGGCGCTCGTCGTCCCGGCGACGGGCGCGGTGTTCCTGCTGCTCGTTTCCGCCATTCTGCTGGCCGTCTCGCTGCTCTGTACTATGCGGCTGTCCGCGTGGGCGCAACGAAGGCAAGCGCGCCATGGCACTTCGCGCGGCGAAGCGCTCGGCGGCGGCGTGTGGGACGGCATACGGGCCGTGCTCTCATCCCGTTACCTGCTCGGAATCTCGTTCTATCTTGTCGCGTACACCGTGCTGTCGACGCTGCTCTACGTCGAAACCGCACGCCTCGTGTCCGATACGTATCCATCCTCGGCGGAGCGCACGCGCCTCTTCGCGACGCTCGATCTCATCGTCAACGCGCTCACGCTTGCGCTGCAGTTGATCGTCACGGGGCAGATGCTGCGCCGGCTCGGCGTCACGGTGACGCTCGCGCTGCTGCCTGCGTTCGCGGTGATAGGCTTCGGTGTGCTGAGCGCCTTCCCGGCGCTGCTCGTTATGCTTGCATTCGGCGTGACGCGCCGCGCCGGAGAATTTGCGCTGTCCAAGCCCGCGCGCGAGATCCTGTTCACCGTCATTCCGCGCGAGGAAAAATACAAAGCAAAGAACTTCATCGATACCGTGGTCTATCGCGCCGGCGACGCGGTGTCGGGATGGCTTGCGATTGCGCTGCGAAGCATAGGGGCCGGGCTGTCCGCAGTGGCGCTCGCGGCACTGCCGATCGCGGTTGCCTGGCTGGGAGTCGCAATCTGGCTGGGGCGGCGCGAGGAGGAACGTCGAGGCGGCGCGACCAGCGCTACGCGAACGGCATGAGCGTTGCTCGACTCCTGTTGCCCACATCCGGGCTGCGAAAGGAGAGCGACACATGACGCGCGCAAAACAGGCCTTGCTGGCCCGCATCGGAAAGCCTGCAC
>JBLNBW010000064.1:0-4750 GCA_050260255.1 Rhodospirillaceae bacterium
GGGTACCCCGCGAGCGCACCGACGATGTACAGCCCGGGCACGTTCGATTCGTACTGCGCCGATACCTGCGGCACGGCGGCCGGATCCTTGCTCGGGAAGCGCACGCCGAAGCTTTCGACGAGGCCGCGCGGCGGCGTGGCGCCGAGGCGGGCGATGATGCGGTGACACGCGATGGTGTCGCGCCCGTTGGGTGTCTGCACCTCGAACACGAGCGGCATGCCGTCTGTTTCCGCGGCATCGACGCGCACTGCTTTCGTCGAATAGCGGCACTCGATCCGCCCGTCCTGGATCGCGGCGAGGATCGCATCGAGATTGCCCTGCTTGGCGCGCGCGAATTCCTCGTTGCGGTTGATGAGGATCACGCGGTTGGTCTCCGCGAGCGCGAGCGCGTTCTCGATCCCGGCGTCGCCCGAGCCCACGACGACGATCGTTTCGCCTGCGTAGGCGTCGGGGTCGTCGAGCTGGTACTGCACGAGCGGCAGGTCTTCGCCGGGCACACCGAGCTTGCGCAGATTGCCTTGCAGCCCGATGCCGAGCACCACATGTTCGGCGTGGAATACGTCGCCCGCGGCGGTGCGGATCTCGAACGCGCCTTTTTCGCCGGTGATTTTAGTCACTTGCGCGCGGAAGCGCAGATTGACTTTGTACTTCTCGATGTCCCGGTCCCAGGCGGCAAGGATCGCCTCGCGTTTGCCGGCGGCGAAAGCGAGCGGGCTGCGCAGCGGCAGCACGACCGGCTCCGCCATCACGTGCTTGCCCTTCTGGTAGCGGTAGATGGTGTGGGAGGGGTGGTCTTCGGCTTCGAGCAGCACATGCGACAGGCCGAGCTCCGCGGCGCGCGCAGCGCAAGAAAGTCCACCCGGGCCGGAGCCGATGACTGCGATGTTGACGCGTTCGGTCACTTCGCCACCTCCGTATCCAGGCGTGCTTTGAGGGCCTGCAACGCGCGCGCGAAATCGGCGGCACGGTACTTTTCATCGTTGGCCGCCGCGGCGAGCAACGTCTTCATCGGCGCCGCGATCGACGATGCCTTGATCAATCCCCGGCGCGCCATGAAATCGGCGACGCTCTGGAGCGCCATGACGGCTTGCTCCGCGCCCTGGTAGTCCGTGTACTCGCCGCCGAGCCCGTCGTCGATCAAGCCGCGCATGATGCCGCGCAGATCTTCCGCCGCGAAGGAATACGCAGCGATCTTCTGCTGAAGGGCGGCAATCTGTCCGCGCAGCACGCGCGCCTGATCGTGCGCGTCGTTACCCGACGCAATCGCTTTATGCACGCGCGTCACTTGCGCGGCATAGGCGGATTCGTCGGCCGGGCTCACCCGGCGCACGATCTGCTTCAACATAAGCAGGCTCGCGTCGTTCAGACGCACGATGCCGGGGCCTACGCCGAGACGCATACCGGACGCGCGCTTGCCCGACATGACGTTGTGGCATGCATGACAGTCGAACAGCACGAGCTCGGGAAAGAGGCCGTCACGCCCGCGTTTCGGGTCGTTGAAGATATCGAGCAGGCTCGAGGCTGCAATCGCCTGTCCGATCGCCCAGATGCGCACACCGTCCCACAGGCGTCTTTCCCGGGCTGCCGCGCCGTCCGCACGATAGTGCGCAGGCTGGATATGAGTGAACGTGTCGAGCTCGAAGCTCATGCGCGGATGGCCTGCAGCCATCATTTTGTGCGTCACGAAGCGCTGCGTGTCGCCGAAATGGCAGGAGAGACAGAGGCGAGCCCGCTCTACATGGCTGGCGGTGGGAAACATGCCGTTCGCAACGTTCGCCGCATGCGTTGCACCCTTCTCGACGTGGCTGCGCACCCAGCGCTCGGCGGGGCCGTGGCATGCCTCGCAGGTGACGCCGTCCGACATGACGAACTGAGGGCCGCGGCGATTTAGGGGCACATTATGAGCATGGCAGTCGAGACAGACGGCGGAGTGCTCGGGGCGCTCCTTGAGGCCCAGGCGGCGCCCTATCTCCTGGGAGCGCTCTTCGAGCAGGATGGTATAGGCGCGGGCATGCTTGTCCGACCGGGACCATGTGAGATATTCGTTTTGCAGCACGCCGGATTCCTTCCACGGCTCTACGCCGCCATGGCAGAGGCTGCTCGAGCAGCTCGCCACACCGAGCGATTTGTGCGGCATGTTGAGAGGCAGCTCGCCGGCTCCGGCGGGTGCCGCCGCGAGGAGCGCGAGCAGGGCGTAAGCGCGCAGTCGTTCTCGAACCGTCATGGCTTGTTCCGCTTCGTCAGCATCACCTGAGGCAGGGCGTCGTCCACCGTCCACACCGCACCGTCAGGCTTGAGATACAGCCTGCGCTGTTCTTCCAGCGTGAACGGACGCGACCCGATGCGGCCGAAGACCGCCACCTGACCGCCGGTCTCGTCCACACCCCGATCGCGCTCGAGCCCGCGCGACAGCGCGAGCGCAGGGCTGCGCGTCGCCTTCCATGCGATGAGCCGCGGCCTCGGTTCGGGACTGAATCCGTAAAACTTCGGCTGGGTGTCCGGCGCGGTGAGCTGCACCACCTTGAGGCCGTTGCGACCGTCCGCGACGTACGCGAACAGCGACGCGTTCGTCGATCCGATCACCACATCGCGCGCATCGTTCAACTTGCCGTCGGCATTGAACTTAGCGTGCAGACGCGGCGATTCGGGTTTCTCGACGTCGATGATCGCAAGCCCGTCGGCGCCCGCCGCGACATACGCATACGTGCGTGCCGCGTACACGCGATAGGCGGCGGTGAGCGGGACGTACGCGTCTTTGACGACGCGCGCGTTCTCGGGCAGCGTCACGTCCACGACGCGCAGCCCGGTGCCGTCGACGACGAAGAGATAACGGAACTGCAGCGCGGTGGCGCGTGCATTGGCAATCGGCACTACGGCCGCGACTTTCGGCTTGAGCGGCACGTCGAGATCGACGACGACGACGCCGGCATCCGCTGCGATATAGGCGTAGCGGCCGCCCATCGTGATATGGCGCGCGCCTTTCAGCACGCCGTTTCCGTCCCACGTCAGCGCACGCTTCAGGAAATTGTTGCGCGGCTCGCCGTCCTGCAGCGTGTTGACATCGACGAGGATCAGGCCTTCCTCGGCGTCCGTGACGAGCGCGTAGTTGTAGATCGGGTGGAACGGCTGCTCCTGGTTCGTCACGCGCATGAGCTCGCCCTGGTTCTTCGCGGGCGCGATCGGCTGGTTGGTCGGCAGCGCCATGCAGGTCGCGTTGCGCGACGGGATGTGCATATCCTGACCGACCGGCGAGTAGGGCGCAGTGACGATGCGCTGCGATACGCCCTTGTTCGCGATGGAAGCCACGTCGTAAACGCGCATGCCGCCTTTGCTTTCGGCCGCGTAGAGATACTCGCCGCGCAGCTGCAGGCACGACACCGCATCGCCGGTGCCGTGGTCGTGCGCTTCCTTCAACTGCCGGCCGCGCTTCTCGTGCGCGGCATACCAGTCGGGGTACGCGTATTTGTGGAGATAGCTTCCGATCACCGCCTGCGGCTCGTCCCATTCCGTGACCTGTACCGCCTCGACGTGCCGGGCTTCGCCGATCCAGGCGTTGAATCCGACGAAGTTCACGAAGCCGGTGCCGTGCAGCAGCAGCTGCGCCATGATCGCGTTGTTGTCGTTGGCCTTCGAGACGTGGCAGTCACTGCAGGTCTTGGTCTCGGTCTTGCGCTCGGTGTGCGGGTAATGGGGGGCGAAGGCCTGGCTGGAGTAGCCGCTGGCGGCCGTGGGCGCCTGCTGGATGTAAATGCGCTCGCGGTTCGCGTTGGTCGAGGAAAGTACCAGTGCCGACGAGGAACGGATGGGCGTGATCTTGCCGTTCTTGACCGGACCGTGCCGACCGAGCTGGAACACGTCGTCGCGCACCACCTGCGGGTTGTACGTCGCGAAGTTGCGTGTCGCGCCGCCTTCGTAGTGCAGCCGCTCGGTCTTCCAGTTTGCCTCGATAGGGAGATGGCAGCCGCTGCAGCTGGTGGTCCATGACAGATGACAGGTGTAGCAGGCCATCTTGTCGTCGCCGTGCGCGCGCTTGTCGCCCGGTACGGCGGTACCCCATGTCTGCGCATAGTTGTCGTACGAGCCGCTCGCCATGAGCTTGGCGCGCGCAGCCTTTGCGTTATAGCGCGGTGAGGCGGGATTCACCGAGTCCTTCACGAGCGACATTTCCCATTCGAGCTTGGGATCGAGCATCGAACGCTGGTAGAGCTTGCCGCCGCGCCACTCGAAGCGCCGCCGGCCGTCGGGCGTCCGCAGGACGCTCAGGTCCATGCCGCCGGGTTTCGCTGCAGGACCGGAGGTGAACAGCGTGGGGTAGCGGTCCGCCGTGCCGTGGCAATCGGCGCAGTCGATTTCGATCGCCGCGGCGACTTCGCCGTAGATGTGCCCGTTGCCGTGCGCGTCCTGGGAGAAATGGCAATCGACGCAGTGCATGCCGACGTCGAGATGGATCGAGGTGAGATGAACCGCCTTCTGGAATTTCGCGGGATCGTCGTCGGCGACGGGCTTGCCGTTTTTGTCGAGCAGCGTGCCTTTGCGGTCGCGCTTGAAGATCGCGCGGAAGTTCCAGCCGTGACCGTGATAGTCGGCGAACTGCGTGTCCTTGAGGGTCGGATTGAGCCGGGAGACTTCCTTGAGAAACTCCGGATCGCTCCACTTGCCGATCACCGAAGCGCCTTCGGGATTGCGGTCGAGTATCCGGCGCCGCTCCTCGGCAGTCGGGTAGCGCTGCTTCTTCGGCCACATCGAGGGC
>JBLNBW010000065.1:0-3101 GCA_050260255.1 Rhodospirillaceae bacterium
CACGCATTCGCGAATACGAACTCGACGCCGATGGATCGAAGCGCGAAAAGGTGACCCGTTACGAGACGACCGTGGGCCGGGCGCTGCTGTCCGAGATTCTGCCCGCTGGACTTTCGTTCGAGCTCATCAACAAGGCGCTCAAGAAGAAGGAAATCTCGAAGCTCATCAATGCGGCATTCCGTCGCTGCGGGCTGCGCGAGACCGTCATATTCGCAGACAAGCTGATGTACAACGGCTTCTCGATGGCGACCCGCGCGGGCCTGTCGATCGCGGTCGACGACATGCTGGTGCCGAAGCAGAAGAACGAGATCATCGCCGACGCCGAGAAGGAAGTGCAGGAGATCGAGAAGCAGTACACCTCCGGTCTCGTCACGCAAGGCGAACGCTACAACAAGGTGGTCAACATCTGGGGCCGCGCGGGCGATCTCGTGGCGAAGGCCATGATGGAGCAGCTCTCGGTCGAGCCGGTGCGCGACTACGACGTGAAGTCGGGCAAGTGGGTGGTGCGCGAAGAGAAGGGCAAGCCGGTGATGCAGGAGTCGCTGAACTCCATCTACATGATGGCGGACTCCGGCGCACGTGGTTCCGCGGCGCAGATCCGTCAGCTCGCCGGCATGCGCGGCCTGATGGCGAAGCCGGACGGCTCGATCATCGAGACGCCGATCACCGCGAACTTCCGCGAAGGACTGAACGTGCTGCAGTACTTCATCTCGACGCACGGCGCACGTAAAGGTCTTGCCGATACCGCGTTGAAGACGGCGAACTCAGGTTACCTCACGCGTCGTCTCGTCGACGTCACGCAGGATCTCGTGGTGACCGAAGACGATTGCAAGACCACGCAGGGCGTCTCGATGAAGGCGCTGATCGAAGGTGGCGAAGTGGTCGAGTCGCTGCGCGAGCGCATCCTCGGCCGCGTGGCTGCGGTCGATATCTTCAATCCGGAAAGCGGCGAGACGATATTCGAAGCGAATACGCTCCTCGACGAAGATGCGGTCGATGCGATCGAGCTCGCCGGCATCGACGAGGTCAAGGTTCGCACGCCGCTCACTTGCGAGACGCGTCACGGTCTGTGCGCCAAGTGCTATGGGCGCGATCTGGGCCGCGGCACGCCGGTGAACGTCGGGGAAGCGGTCGGCGTCATCGCGGCGCAGTCGATCGGCGAGCCGGGCACGCAGCTTACGATGCGCACCTTCCACATCGGTGGTGCGGCCTCCCGTACCGCCGTCGTGAGCCAGGTGGAAAGCAAGTCGAACGGCGTGGTGCGCTATTCGGCCGGCATGCGCTACGTCACGAACTCGCGCAACGAGCTCGTCGCCATTTCGCGTAACGGCGAAGTCGTCATCCACGACGAGAACAACCGCGAGCGCGAGCGTCACAAGGTGCCGTATGGTGCCATGCTGATGGCGCGTGATGGCGAAGCGGTGAAGGCAGGCCATGTGCTGGCCAGCTGGGATCCGCACACCCGTCCGATCATCACCGAGTATGCGGGTCGCATCAAGTTCGAAAACGTCGAGGAAGGCGTCACGGTTGCCCGTCAGATCGACGAGGTCACCGGTCTGTCCACTCTCGTCGTCGTCGATCCGAAGCGGCGCGGTGGCACGCAGGCGAAGGGCCTTCGTCCGCAGGTGAAGCTGCTCGACGAAGCCGGCAATGAAGTGAAGATCGCGGGCTCGGAAGTGTCCGTGAACATCACCTTCCAGATCGGCTCGATCATCACCGTGCGCGACGGTCAGGAAGTCGGCGTCGGCGAAGTGCTCGCGCGCATGCCGCAGGAGACGTCGAAGACGCGTGACATCACGGGCGGTCTGCCGCGCGTGGCCGAGCTCTTCGAAGCGCGTTCGCCGAAAGATGCCGGCATGCTGGCGGAAGTCACCGGCACCGTTTCGTTCGGCAAGGACACCAAGGGCAAGCAGCGTCTGGTGATCACCGATCTCGACGGCGTGGCGCACGAGTACCTCATCCCGAAGGACAAGCATGTGATGGCGCACGACGGCCAGGTGGTCAACAAGGGCGAGCTCATCGTCGACGGCCCCGCCGATCCGCACGACATCCTGCGTCTGCTGGGCGTGGAGGCGCTTGCTCGCTACATCTGCAACGAGGTGCAGGACGTCTACCGTCTCCAGGGCGTGAAGATCAACGACAAGCACATCGAAGTGATCGTGCGGCAGATGTTGCGCCGCGTGCAGATCGTCGAGCCGGGCGATACGCGGTTCATCACCGGCGAGCAGCTCGAGCGTGCCGAGGTGCTCGAGGAAAACGAACGCGTCCAGGCGGAAGGGAAGAATCCGGCGGTGTACGAGCACATGCTGCTCGGCATCACCAAGGCTTCGCTCTCCACCGATTCGTTCATCTCGGCGGCGTCGTTCCAGGAGACCACTCGAGTGCTGACCGAAGCGGCGATCATGGGCAAGCGCGACGAATTGCGCGGGCTGAAGGAGAACGTCATCGTCGGTCGCCTGATTCCTGCCGGAACGGGCTTGGCTTACCACACGATTCGCCGCCGCCAGGCCGCCGTCGCAGATGCTGCGGCCGCGGAAGCGCCGGAGGTGCCGGCTATCGGGTCGGAAAGCCAGGAGCAGGTTGCTTGACAGGGGTGATGTAACTCCATAAAATTTACAGTCTTTTTAGCCGCGGTTTCATGCGGCACGCGCACAACCCGTAGGGACGGTGGTAACGCCGTCCCCGCTTTTTTGGGCGTTCGGATTAGCTGACAGATAATTGCGGCCACCTGCGGTGGCAGCAAAACAATTCGGATTCAAAGATTTATGCCAACGATAAACCAGCTGGTACGTAAGCCGCGGCAAGCGCCGCGCACGAAGAGCAAGGTGCCTGCCCTGGCGGGTTCCCCGCAACGGCGCGGCGTATGCACCCGGGTGTACACGACCACTCCGAAGAAGCCGAACTCGGCGCTTCGTAAAGTGGCGAAGGTGCGCCTCACCAACGGATTCGAGGTCATCGGCTACATCGGCGGCGAGGGTCACAACCTGCAGGAGCACTCGGTGGTGCTGATTCGCGGCGGGCGCGTGAAGGACTTACCCGGCGTGCGCTACCACGTGGTGCGCGGCAGCCTGGACACGCAGGGTGTGAAGGACCGCAAGCAG
>JBLNBW010000066.1:0-24853 GCA_050260255.1 Rhodospirillaceae bacterium
TATTGACGAGCGGGGTGCCGAGCGCGGTCGTAAGATTGATGCGCTGCACTTCGCCGCCGGAGAGCGTGCGCGACTGGCGATCGAGCGTGAGATAACCGAGGCCCACCTGGCACAAATACGACAAGCGCGTGCGAATCTCGTCGAACAGGAGATGTGCGGCGTCGCGACTGTGCGCGGGCGCGGCACCGCCCAAGTCGACGTGCAGGCCCGCGAAGACGCGCTGCGTCCGCTCTATCGGCAGCAGCATGAGATCGTGCACGGTAAGCCCCGGCAGCGATTCGAGCGTCGCCCGATCGAACTTTGCGCCGTGGGGCATGAAACGCTGCGTCGCGGCCAGCACGCCGTCCGCGTCTTCGCGCGTGCCGAGCCGCCAGGCGAGCGCTTCGGGCTTCAATCGCGCCCCGCCGCATTCCGTGCATTCGGTGTACGCGCGATACTTCGACAGCAGCACGCGCACGTGCATCTTGTAGGCTTTGGTCTCCAGCCACTTGAAAAAGCGGCCGACGCCGTACCACACGCCCGGCCAGGACTTGCGCCAGCTTACCCAGTCCGGCTCGCCGTCCAGCACCCACCGCTGCTGCGCTTCGGTGAGCTCGCGCCATGGCGTATCGAGCGGCACGCCGCGCAGCTTCGCGTATTTCACGAGGTCGTCCTGGCATTCCCGGTTCGATGCCGTCTGCCACGGCTTCACCGCGCCTTCGCGCAGCGTCTTCGATGCGTCGGGCACGACCAGACCGAAGTCGAGGCCGATCACGCGTCCGAAGCCGCGACAGGTCTCGCAGGCACCCACCGGCGAGTTGAACGAAAAGAGGCTCGGCGTCGGCTCCTGATAATGGAGGTCGCAGTCGGGGCAGTGGAGGTCTGCGGAATACCGCCATGCGGCGGTATTCCGCTGTGAGGAGTCAGGAGTGAGGGGTGAGGCGTTTTCCGCCGACGGATCGGCGGCGTAGACGTTCACGCGGCCCTGGCCCACGCGCAACGCGGCTTCCAGCGCTTCGATCACGCGCGAACGCTCGGCATTGCCGATGCGAAAGCGATCCTGCACGACTTCCAGCGTATCGCCTTTCCGCGCGTGGATGCGCGTGTAGCCCTGCTGCAGCAGCAGCGCCTGCACTTCCTCCTCGGAAAAATTCTTCGGCACCGTCACCGGGAAGGTGACGACGAGCCGCGGATCGCCCGATTGCGCCGCGCGCTGCTGCAGCGATTCGTAAATCGTGTCCGGCGTATCGCGCCGTACCGGCGCCCCGCAGCCGAGACAGTACAAGTGCGCCGCCCGCGCGTAGAGCAGCTTCAGGTGATCATTGAGCTCGGTCATCGTGCCGACGGTGGAGCGCGAGGTGCGCACCGGATTCGTCTGGTCGATCGCGATGGCGGGCGGTATGCCTTCGATCGCATCAACCTGCGGCCGGTCCATGCGGTCGAGGAACTGGCGTGCGTACGGTGAGAACGTCTCCACGTAACGCCGCTGGCCTTCGGCATACAGCGTATCGAAGACGAGCGAGGACTTGCCGCTGCCGGATACGCCGGTCACGACGATGAGCTCGCGCGCCGGCAGCTCGAGGTCGAGATGCTTGAGATTGTTCTGACGGGCGTTGCGGACGACGATACTCTCGTGCTGCGGCTGGTCGGACATGCTGTTCGTTCGATTCGTTTCGAGGAGGGAACGCACTCACGTGGGGGCGGAAGTGCGGTAAGGCAAGCGCCATTTTACCGGCTTGCCGGCTGGCGCTCTAATGCGGCGTGCGCGTACGCGTTCGTGCAAAAAAAAAGAGGCGGAGCGTGCTCCGCCTCTTGACTTTGCGACTGTCCGTCAGGCGGTCTTCAGCGCGGCGAGCACCTTGTCCGGCGTGAACGGCACCGAGCGCAGCCGTACGCCGACCGCGTCGTAGATCGCATTGGCGATCGCGGAAGGCACGACAGCGGCCGTCGGTTCGCCCGCGCCCCACGGCTTTTCGCTCGGCCGGTCGATCAATTCGATGACGACCTCCGGCACGCCCGGAAAGCGCAGGATCGGATACGAGTTCCAGTCCACACTGGTGACGGCGGAGCGATTCCACTGCAGATCTTCGAGGAGCGTGCGCGACACGGTCTGCACGACGTTGCCCTCGATCTGATTGCGCAAGCCATCCGGGTTGATGATCTGTCCGCAGTCGTGCGCGACGTAGAAGCGCTCGACGGCAACTTCGCCGGTCCGGCGATTCACCGCGACGTCGGCAACGACGCCGACGTAGGTGCGCACGAGCTCGTATTTGGTGTACGAAAGACCGCGGCCTGTCACGATGTCGCCCGACGCTTGGGCAGGGCCCTTGCGCGGCTGCCAGTTCGCTACCTTTGCCAGACGGTCGAGCAGCTCCACGCCACGCGCGTCCTTGAGATTGCGGCGCCGGTACTCGAGCGGATCGACGCCCGCCGCTGCCGCGCACTCGTCGATGAAGCTTTCGTTGGCGTACGTGTTCTGCATGCGGCCGGGCGTGCGTATCCACGACGGCTTGAACGGCGTGCTGTCTAGCCATCGCGCCGCGGCCCGGATGTTGGGGAATGCGTACGGGATTGCGAGGGACTGGTGGATGTTGCCCGGGAAGGCGCTGTCCTTCGGCAGCCCGGCATGTTCGGCGGCAACGAGCGTGACCTCGAAGCCTTTGGGGCGGTTGGGAATGTGCACCGTCGATTCCCATGCGACGACGTTGCCGCTCGCGTCCAGCGCAGCCTTGTGGTCGAGCAGCGTCGGCGGGCCCTTCGGATCCCAGCCGTGCTCCTCGGCGCGGCTCCATTGCACGCGCACCGGCTTGCCGAGCTCGTTCGCAAGCAATGCTGCATCGGCAGCGGCGTCCTCGTGCCCGTTGCGTCCGTAACAGCCGGAGCCCTCGATGTAGACGCAGCGCACGTCCTCGGGCTTCATCGACAGCATATGGGCGAGCTGCTTGCGCAGCAGGTGCGTCGCCTGCGATGCGGTCCACACCGTCAGCTTGCCGTCCTGCATTTCGGCAACGGCGCACGATGGACCGATGGAGCCGTGCGTGTGCACGGCAAAGTCGTACGTGGCCGTCAGCGTGCGCGCGCCGCTCGCTTTCTTCGTGTCGCCCACGTTCTGCAGCACTTCCTCGCTTACCGCTTTGGTGTTGCGCACGTGCTCCCACAGCTTCGGCTTGTCCGGCAGACCTTGCCAGTCGGACCACTTCGCCTGTATTGCGTCCGCCGCGCGGATGGCGCCCCATTCCGTGTTCGCGACTGCGGCGAGAAAGTTGTTCTTGCGCACCGTGGCGACATAGCCCGGTATCTGGCGCGCGGCCTTGTCGTCGTACGAGACGAGGGTTGCGTGCATCGCCGCAGGACGCACGACGCGCGCATGGAGCATGCCTTTGCGCTTGTAGTCCTGCATGTAGGTGAAGCGGCCCGTCACCTTTGCCGGGATGTCCACGCGCGGCACCGGCTTGCCGACGAGGCTGTATCGGGACGGGTCCTTGGTCGGCGCTTTGGCGTCGACCTTGAGCTCGAGCGTGTTGCCGTCGACGAGCTTCGCATACGGCACGGCGCGCTCGGAGCCGAGCATGATCACCTCGCCGTCGCGAGCATAGACTCGCGACTTGTCGGTGCCGAGCTTCTCGGCGCCTTGCGCGAGCAGCGCTTCGCGCGCCGTCGCGCACGCCTGACGGATCTGCATGCCGCCGACTTGTATCGACAAACTGCCCCAGGTAGTACCTTGGTCCGGCGTCAGCGCCGTGTCGCCCTGGATGACGGTGACCCGATCGAACGGCACGCACAATTCTTCGGCCGCGATCTGCGCCATGGCGGTCTGAACGCCCGTGCCGAGGTCGACCTTGCCCGAGTACACGGTGACGCGGCCGCGGTTGTCGATGGCGATGAAGCCGTTCACCTGCTCGAGCGACACGCTTTTCGCGGTGGGTGCCGCCTTCGCTGCAGCCGCGGCGAGCGGCGGCGTAACAGTGAACGTGACGATCAGCGCGCCCGAGCTTTTCAGAAAGTCGCGGCGAGAGATTTTTTCCTTCAGCATGACGCTCCTCCTTATGCTGACGTCGAGGCAGCGCGTTTCACGGCGCGTATGATGCGCACGTGCGTGCCGCAGCGGCAGAGATTGTTGGCGAGCGCCTGGCGAATTTCAGCTTCGCTGGGATTCTTGTTGCGGTCGAGGAGCGCTTTCGCTTCCATGATCATGCCGTTGATGCAGTAGCCGCATTGCACCGCCTGCTCGTCGATGAACGCCTGCTGCAGCGGATGCGGGTTCTCTGGGGTGCCGAGGCCTTCGAGTGTCGTGATGCGCTTCCCGGCGGCTTGCGACACGGGAAAGGAACATGAGCGCACCGACTGGCCGTCGATGTGCACGGTGCATGCGCCGCACTGAGCGAGCCCGCAGCCGAAGCGCGGGCCGTGCAGGTCGAGATCGTTGCGCAACGCGTACAGCAGGGGCATTTGCGGATCGTCCACGGCAATGGCGTGTGCCTTGCCGTTGACCCGCAGCGTGAGGCGGCTGGTCATGGTCTCCTCCTTCTCCTATGGCGCTCAAACTCTAGTCCTGCCCTCACGCCTTGGCAACCGCCCGCTTGCGCAAGCACCGCGATCCCTTTGCGGTAGTCTGCTCGAGCCGCTGCCGGCCGCAGCTTCCGCTCGACTAAGCTGCGGTCGCGTCGCCGCGGTGGCGCGAGTGCTCGCCGCGCGTCTCGCCTGACATGCGCCTTACCACGTAGTCGGACATCGCCACGGCAAGCTCGCGTTCGCCCATGAAGGCCTTGGCGTGCTGCTCGCGCTCGATGAGCGCCGTGTCTTCGTCGCTGTGGGTGCGCACGACCACGTCGATGGAGGGATTCAACGTGCGGGCCGTTTCGATCATTTTGCGCACGCCTGCGGTGTCCGGTATGGCGATGATCAGCATCGTGGCCCGCGCGATGTGCGCCTGGATGAGGACGGCGGGGTCGGCGGCGTCGCCCGACACGGCGGCGATGCCGTCGCGGCGCAATCTTTCTACCCGCTCGCGATTGCGATCGGCCACGACGAACGGCAACCCGCGCGCGGACAGCGCATTACCGATATGGCGGCCGACGCGGCCGTAGCCGACGAGCACGGCCTGGCCGGTGAGCCAGTCCTGATCCACGGTGTAAGGCAGTTGCGCGAGGGCGTCGCGCCTGCGCTGCAGTGCGTGCGCGAGGTGTGGATGCCTTTTGAGCCAGCCCTCGACGTGATGCATCGCACCGAACACGACAGGATTGAGCGCGATCGAGATCAACGCGCCGGCAAGAATCAGGCTGTGGCCCTCCGCAGGAAGCAGCTCGAGCGCCACACCGAGACCGCCCAGAATGAAGGAGAACTCGCCGATCTGCGCAAGGCTCGCGCCGACGGTGAGCGCGGTGTTCACTGGATACCCGAACACGAGTACGAGCGCTATGGCGGCGAGCGTTTTGCCGACGAGGATGATCGCGACCACGACCAGCACGTGCAGCGGTTCGGCCGTCAGCACCTGCGGGTCGAACAGCATGCCGACCGACACGAAGAACAGCACGGAGAACGCGTCGCGCAGCGGCAGCGACTCCTCGGCCGCGCGGTGCGACAGCTCCGACTCGCGCATCATCATGCCGGAGAAGAAGGCGCCGAGCGCGAAGGAGACGCCGAACAGCGTCGCCGCGCCGAATGCAACGCCGACGGCGACGGCAATCACGCACAGCGTGAACAGCTCGCGCGAGCCGGTGCGTGCGACGAGCCACAGCAGTCGAGGAAGTACGCGTTTGCCGACGATCAGCATCAGCGCGATGAATGCGCCGACTTTGCCCAGCGTGAGCGCAACGCTTGCCCATAACCCAAGGGGCGCCGCCGTATTTATCGTCACGGCATCGCTGCTGCCGCCGAGAAGCGGGGCAAGCGGCGGCAGCAGTACGAGCACCACCACCGTCACCAGGTCCTCGACGACGAGCCAGCCGACGGCAATGCGACCGTTGACCGATTCCAGTGCGCCGCGGGCCTCGAGCGCACGCAGCAGCACGACGGTACTCGCGACGGACAGGGCAAGGCCGAACACGAGTCCGGCGCCGAAGCTCCAGTCCCAGAGCAGTGCGACACCAGTGCCCATCGACGTTGCCACGACGATCTGCACCACCGCGCCCGGGATCGCGATCTTGCGCACCGCCAGCAGATCTTCCAGCGAAAAATGGAGTCCGACGCCGAACATGAGCAGCATGACGCCTATCTCGGCGAGCTGCGCGGCGAGCTGCGCATCGGCGACAAAGCCCGGTGTCGCCGGGCCGATGACGATGCCGGCGATGAGATAACCGACCAGCGGCGGGATCTTCAGCCGGGCGGCGGCAATGCCGAGGATCAGCGCGAGCCCGAGTGCGGCGGCGATGGTCGTGATGAGGTTGAGCTCGTGCGGCATCGCATTATCTGTTGGTTGTGGCGGTGAAGATAGCAGGCGGCTGCTCGCTGCACCGCGCGCGTGCGCAACTATACCGTGTCGCGACGTAGCCCGGACTCAGGTACGACGATTGCATCGCTCGTGCATTCCCCGACTGGCGCACTCCATGAATCGTAAAATCACTATGGAAGACCTGAGCTGGTTGCGCCTGCTCCAGAAGCCGCGCGTCGACAAAGCCGTGCCTGAAGCGATAGAGCGCAAGCTGCGCGCCATGCACCTCGTCGAGCGCGACGGCAAGCAGCTCGCGGTGACCCGCAAGGGGCAGATCGCGATAAGGCTGTTCGGCTGAGCGGCGTCGTCGCTCCACGACGCCGCGGCAAGGCGCGTTGAACCCAGCCGGCGCTGCAGTCAGTGCTGCAGTTCTATCGTCATGTCGGCGTCGAGATCGGTCACCGCGTCGAGTATGCGGCTCGTGAGCTCGTGATCCTCGTCGCTCCACGTGGCATCGGGATCGGACGACGTCGTTGCGAGCGGCGTGATGTCGAAATCCACGTACTTGTCCCCTATCCGCAGCACGTGCATGCCGCCCGGATGCTCGACGAGTTGCCAATCATCGGGAATTTGCAGCTCGGCGGAAATCTGGACGATCAGCTTTTTCATGGTGTTCCTCGATATTCAGTGACAGTGGCGCACGCGGCGCCCGGTAGGTGCAACATTCCTGCCCGGGCTATTGCAATCCGGGCACGCGGGCAAAGGCGCTCAGCGCGAGGCCTGCGGCGCCGCACGCGAGAATGACCGGTATCACGTTCGCCTTGTAGCGCGACAGCGCGATGAAGGCGGCGATGCCGATCACCGCCGACATCCAGTCGAACGCGCCGCCGAAGCCGTGCGGCCACAGCACGTGGTACGCAAAAAACACCGCGAGATTGACGATCACGCCGACTACGGCGGCGGTAATCCCGGTGAGCGGCGCGGTGAACGAGAGATTCCCGTGGGTGGTTTCGATGAGCGGGCCGCCCAGAAAAATAAAGACGTAGCTGGGAAGGAACGTGAAGTACGTCGCAATCGTTGCGCCGAGCGCGCCCGCGACGAACAGCGCATCCGGACCGAGCACGGCCTTCGCCCAGGCGCCGACGAAGCCGACGAATGCAACCACCATGATGAGCGGTCCCGGCGTCGTTTCGCCCAGCGCGAGCCCGTCTATCATCTGTGTGGGCTGCAGCCAGTGATAGTGCTCGACCGCCGCCTGGTAGATATAGGGCAAGACCGCATAGGCGCCGCCGAACGTGACCAGCGCGGCTTTCGTGAAGAGCCATGCCATGGCCGCGTACGTGCTTTCCCAGCCGAACGCGGCGATGAGCGCACCCATTGCCACGGCCCAGAATACCAGGCCCACTGCGCACACCCGCCAGAAGCGCGCCCAGGTAAAGAGCGCGTGACGAGGTGTGGGCGTGTGGTCGTCGATGATTGCGGCGCCGTACGTCTTGCCGTCGCCGGCATGCCCGGCGCCTTGCGCGAAGATATGCGGCGCAATGCGTCCGCCTAAATAGCCGATGAGGCCTGCAGCGATGACGATCACCGGGAACGGGACGTCGAACGCGTAGATCGCCACGAAAGCGAGCGTCGCGAGCGCCCACAGCGCGCCGTGGCGTAATGCTCGCGAGCCTATCCGATAGGCGGCGAAGAGCACGATGGCGGTGACCGCAGGTTTGATGCCGTACAGGGTGCCCGCAATGGCCGGCACGTTGCCGTACGCCATGTAGATCCACGAGAGCGCGATCAGCACGAACAGGGAAGGCAGCACGAACAACCCGCCTGCGACGAGACCGCCCCACGTGCGATGCATGAGCCAGCCGATGTACGTGGCGAGCTGTGTCGCTTCCGGCCCCGGCAGAACCATGCAGTAATTGAGCGCATGCAGGAAGCGCGTCTCGCTGATCCAGCGCCGACGCTCGACGAGCTCCTGATGCATGATGGCGATCTGTCCCGCCGGTCCGCCGAAGCTGATGAAGCCGAGCTTCAGCCAGAAACGGAATGCTTCGTGCAGCGTCACCGGTGCAGGCGGCGCGTCGGAGCGGCTCGTGTCGGCGGAGGCAATGTTGGATGCGCTCATGAGGAGCTCGTGATTGAAGGATGCGGCCAGCGGCCCGGGTGCCAGCGCGTGAGGGTACCACGCTTCGCCGCCCGTAGCCGCCGAAATCCGCGAAATCCTCGCGCACCAGCAGAGCTCGCTCGCCTTGCACGAAGTTCACGTGCGGACGCGCGACGCGTCCGTCCCGAGCGGAAAGTGCGCTACACTGTGCCGCTTTCGCAGTGGAACACGACATGACTGTTCTCGCCTGGTCGGACCAGCTGGCGCTGGGGCACGCCGACATGGATCACACGCATCAGGAATTCGTGAGCCTCCTCAACGCCGTGGGCGAGGCCCAGGGCGAGGCGATACTCGACACCCTGGACGCTTTCATCGCTCACTGCGAGGCTCACTTTGCGCAGGAAGAGGCGTGGATGGAGGAGCGCCAATTTCCGCCGCGCGGTTGCCATCGCAAGGAGCACGCGGGCGTGCTGGAGGTCGTGCGCGAAGTGCGCAACCGCGTCGCGAATGGCGAAGCACACTACGGACGAACCCTCGCGGAAGCGCTCGCGGAATGGTTCCCTGTGCACGCTTCCTCCATGGATGCGATGCTCGCGCTGTTCATGGAAAATCCGCGCATCTTCGAGCAGGCGGGCGGGTGCGCGAGCCCCGATCACGTCTGCAACGAAAACGCGGCGCCGGAAGCGGCGGCAGACAAGGGCTAGCTTTTCGGCATCATCAGACTGGAGGGGGAACATGAAGCTCAAGCACGCAGCCTGGGCATTGCTGCTCGTCGCGTCGCCGGGTGCGTATGCGGCAGCGCAAGCCGATGCGGCTGCGCAGTATCCGAATCGCCCGATCCGCATGATCATTCCCTTCCCGCCCGGCGGCGGGACGGACCTCACCGGTCGCGCCATCGGCCAGAAGCTCACCGAGAAGTGGGGGCAAACGGTCGTCGTGGACAACCGCTCCGGCGCGAACGGCGTGATCGGTGCCGACCTCGCCGCGAAATCGGCTCCGGACGGCTATACGCTGCTCATGATCACATCGAGCCACGCCGTCAACGAGGCGATGCTCGCCAAGCACCCGTACGATCTCGTCCGGGATTTCACACCGCTCATCTACGCGACCGTGCAGCCGTTCTCTCTGATCGTCAATCCTTCGCTGCCTGTGCGCAACGTGAAGGACCTCATCGCCCTCGCGAAAACGAAGCCGGGCGCGTTCAATTACGGCTCGTCGGGCACGGGCGGACTGTCCCACCTTTCCGGCGCGCTGTTCGGCGCGCTGGCGGGGATCGAACTCACGCACGTGCCGTACAAAGGCGGCTATCCGGCGATGCTCGACGTGATCGGCGGACAGCTGCAGCTCATGTTTGCCACGCTGCTGCAGTCGCAGCCGCAGATCAAGGCAGGCAAGCTGCGCGTGCTGGCGGTGACGACCGCGCAGCGCTGGCCCGCGGCACCCGAGCTGCCGTCGATGAGCGAGGCGGGCGTCCCGGGCTACGAAATCGCGCAGTGGTACGGGCTGCTCGCGCCCGAGAAGACGCCGAAGGAAATCGTGCGTAAGCTCAACCGCGAAATCGACGCAATCCTCAAGCTGCCGGAAATGGCGGACAAGCTCGCGGCCGACGGCGCAGCTGCCGTGGGCGGGGCGCCGGAGCGTTTCGGCGCGCACGTGCGCACCGAGGTCGACAAGTATCGCAAGCTGGTCAAGCAGATCGGCCTCAAGGCCGAACAGTAAGCGGCCGAGAGCGCGGCGGTCAGCGCGATGCAGCCGCCTCTTTGTCGAGCGCCTTGAAGAACTGCCCGACGAGAAACTTCGCCACGCCGGAAAGCACGCGCTGGCCGACGCCTGCCACGACACCGCCTACTTCACCGCTGCCGTCGTACTTGAGTGTCGTCGACGCGTCATCGACCGGCGTGAGCTCGAAGCGCGCGCTGCCCTTCATGTAGCCGATCGACCCCTGGCCTTCGACGTCGAGGATGAAGTGCTCGGGCTCGCGCTTGTCGCGTATTGCGACCGTGCCGAGGTACGAGCCGCTCACGCTGCCGACCTGCAGCTTGAGTCCCATCTCGTAGCGGTCCTCGCCTATCATGTTGACCGTATTGCATCCCGGGATGCACTGCATCAGCACCTGAGGATCGTTGAGCAGCTTCCACAGCGCTTGCTGTCCTGCGGCGATCGTCCGCTCGCCGACGAGCTCTATCGCCACGGCGTCAGCTCCGTCCCGCGCCGTCGCGGCGTATGCGGAACACGTCGCGTGCGTTGCGCTCCAGCACGCGCGTGCGCGCGTCCCCTTCGAATGCCGCTTCGACGACCCTGCACGGCTCCGGATCACCGATGGGAAAGGGCGCGTCGGAGCCGAGCATAATGCGTCCGGGGCTCGCCTTGAGCGCAAGAAAGCGCAGCGCGTCCGCATCGAGCACCACGCTGTCGAAGTAGAGCGTGTTGAAACCTTGCGCCGGATCGGCGTACTTGCCCTGGCTGTTGACGTAGTTGCGCTGCAGGCGGCCGAGCACGAGCGGCAATGCGGCGCCGCCATGCGAAACGACGAGCTTCATGCCGGGATACTTGAGGAGATGGCCGGAGTACAGCAGCCGCGTCACGGCTATCGACGTGTCGACGAGGCGACCGATCGCGTTGACCATGTCGTAATCGCCGAGACGCGGCTCGCCGCACACGAACATGGGATGGAGATAGATGGCCGCCTTCAGGCGCGAAGCGGTCTGCCAGAAGGCGTCGAGATCGGGCGAGTCGAGATTGCCGGCATCACCTTTGGGCAGCGTGCCTATCATCACGCCGCCGAAGCCCTGCTGCATGGCTTCCTCCAGTACCTGCGCGGCCATCGCGCCGTGCTGCAGCGGCACGGTCGCAAGCGGCGTGAAGCGTTTCTCGCCTTCCAGCGATTCGCGCAGGCAGGCGTTGATGTAGCGGCTCCACGCGAGCCCCTGCTCGGCGGGCAGCTCGTAGCCGAAGACGTCCAGCCATCCGCCGACCAGTTGATGATCGATGCCGTTTCGATCCATCCATGCGCGGCGTTCGCCCAGGTCGGAGAGCTTCGGCGACATAGGCCGCGTCGGTTCGCCGCCGTTGAATGCGATCTTCACGCCGCCGTCGCGCGTGAGCGATACGCCGGGAAATTTTTTCTTTTCGGCGTCGAAGCGCTCGACCAGTATCGTGGGTACGAAATGGGCGTGGACGTCGATGATCATAATGTGGCGGCCTCCGATGAAGTAATAAGTGGCTAGCGGTTACTGGTTACGGGTAACAACGAACGCGCAACGAGCAACGAGCAACCAGTAACGAATCACGCGTCACGCATTCTTTCCCACAACGCATGGGGCGTCATCGGCAGCTCGTCGATCGTCACGCCGAGCGGCGACAGCGCATCGTTGATCGCGTTCGAGATCGCCGCCGGTGCGCCGAGATAGCCCGCTTCGCCACTGCCTTTCTGCCCGAACTCGGTGAGCGGCGAGGGCGTGCAATGGTCGACGATGGCGAGCGCCGGCACTTCGAGCGCGCTCGGTATCAGATAGTCCATGAACGTCTGGCTTGCGAGCTGGCCGTTATCGCTGTAGGCGAATTTTTCGTAGAGCGCCGCGCCGATGCCGTGCGCGATGCCGCCGTAGGTCATGCCGTGCACGATGTCGGGATTGATCATCACGCCGCAATCGTGACCGCATACGTACTTCACCAGACGCGGCTGGGCCGTGAGCCGATCGATATGAACGCCGACGACGTGCGCTTCGAAGGAAAAGCACGGATACATGTGCACGCGCCCGTCGTCGGTCGGTAGCGCGCCGCCTTTCGGCACTTCCCACACGAATTTCTCCTGCAGGCCAGGCTCCATGCCGGGCGGCAGCTGATGGTACTTGCGGTGCGCGATCTCGACCAACTGCTCCCAGGTCATCATGCGATCCGGGTGTGCGATGGAGCGCACGTCGCCCTGCGAGTAGACGAGCTCGGACTCCGGAAGGCCGAGATTGTGCGACGCGATGCGCATCAGCGCAGCCTTGATCTTCTTGGCAGCACCCGCCGCCGCACCGCCCAGCATGATCGCCATGCGACTGCCGACCGGGCTGTTCGACGGCAAGGCGGTGAGCGAATCGGCGCGCGCGACGCGTATGCCGGCCGGGTCGCGCTCCAGGATTTCGCCGACGCAGGTGGCGACCAGCGTCTCGTGGCCCTGGCCCGAGCTCGATGTGTTCATGACGCCGGTGATGGTGCCGGAAAGATCGACCCGCACGAGGCAGGAGTCCATCCACGTGGTCGTCTGGTTTTTCGGATTGAACAGCGGCTCGAACGCCGAATTGCCGCCGTTCGGCTCCAGGCACGTCGAGATGCCGATGCCCGCGAGTCCCCCGGCGGCGCGCACCCCGTCGCGCCACTTCACGAGCGCCGGGTAGTCGACGGCATCGAGCGCCTTGCGCAGCACGGTGTGGTAGTCGCCGCTGTCGTACGTCGTGCCGCTCGGTATCGTGTACGGAAACTGCTCCTTGCGGATCATGTTCTTCTCGCGCAATGCGACGCGGTCCACGTCGAGCGCGCGCGCCACGCGATCGATCGCCGTTTCGATGGCGTAATTCGTGGGCGACTGGCCGAAGCCGCGCACCGCTTCCTGCGGCGTCTTGTGCGTCATCACCGAGATCGGTTCGTATTCCACGATCGGTATGCGGTACGGCCCGACGATCGCGCCAACGGGTTTGCCGAGCTGCAGCGGCGAGCGGCCCGCATACGCGCCGACGTCATCGATCGCACGGATGCGCAGCGCGGAGATGACGCCGTCGCGCGTGTACGCCACCGAGACATCGAACTTGCGGTCGGGGCCGTGCATGTCGCCGCCGCGCATGTTTTCGAGCCGGTCTTCGATCAGACGGACCGGAAAACCCAGACGCCGCGCGAGATAGCCGACGAGCACCGTGTGTTTGATGCCGCGCTTCACGCCGTAGCTGCCGCCGACGTCGACGTCGTAATGCACGCGCACGGCATTGCCCGGCATGCGCAGCGCGCGCGCGGTCTGGTCCGGATATTTGGGCATCTGTATCGAGGCCCAGATGTCGAGCAGTTCCGTGCCGGGATTCCATTGCGCGAGTACGCCGAAGGTTTCTATCGGCACCGTCGCGCTGCGTGCCCAGCGCACCGTGAACGACAGCTTGTGCTGCGCGCGCTCGAAGGCCTCGTCGACCGGGCCCCATTTGTAGACGCGGTGGTAGAGGACGTTCGAGCCGTGATCGGGATGCACCAGGATGGACTTGTCGGCAAACGCCTGCTCGGGGTCCAGCACGTACGGCAGCGGCTCGTAATCGATTTCGACGAGCTCGGCCGCGTCTTCAGCGAGCGCGCGCGTATCGGCGACGACCGCCGCCACCCACTCGCCGGCGTAGCGCACGAGCCGGTGAGCGAGCGCATAGCGCAGCACCTTGGGCGCGTCCACGCCCATCTGCAGGGCGTCGGTGTTGGCGACGAATTCCTCCCCGGTGAGCACGTAGTGGACGCCGGGAACGGCAAGCGCCTTGGCGGTCCTGATGGCCTTGATCCGCGCAGAAGGGTGCGGGCTCGTCACGAGCGCGACGTGCTTCATGTTGTCGAGCGCGAGATCGGCCACGTAGCGGCCGCGCCCGGTGACGAAGCGCGGGTCTTCCTTGGTGCGCCGCTTGCGGCCGATGTAGCGGAAGGCGGTGCTCTCGGGCGCGCTCACGCGGTCTTCTCCTTGCGCTTGCGCTGCGCGGCGAGTTTTACGGCTTCGACGATCTGCTGATAGCCGGTACAGCGGCACAAGTTGCCGCCGATCGCGTCGCGTATCTGGGCTTCGGTCGGATCGGCTTCCTTTTCGAGCAGCGCGTGCGAGGCGATCAGCATGCCGGGCGTGCAATAGCCGCATTGCAGCGCGTGCGTCTCGCAGAAGCTGTCCTGCAGCGCGGAGAGCTGGCCTTCCGGTCCGGCGAGCCCTTCGACAGTCGTGATGCGATGGCCGTCAGCCTGCACGGCAAACATGAGGCACGAGCGCACCGGCTCGCCATCCAGCAATATGCTGCACGCACCACAGATGCCGTGCTCGCATCCGACGTGCGTGCCGGTGAGCCGCAGCACGTCGCGCAGGAAGTCCACGAGCGTCATGCGAGCGGGCGCCGCGCCGCTGCGCTGCGTGCCGTTTGCTTCGAGCGTGATGATGTGTAGTCGATCGGTCATGGCGTCTGGCGTCCTGCTGCGGTAGCGCGCGCAGCGCGCAACGCCGCCGCGGTAAGGACTTCCGCGAGATGCCGCCGGTACTCGGCGCTCGCGTGCAAGTCCGCTTCCGGCTCGACGCTTTGCGCTGCTGCGTGCGCAGCGTCCCGTATGGTCGCGTCGTCCAGGGTTTTGCCCTGCAACTCTTCAGCAACGCGCGTCATCGCGACGGGAATCGGCCCGGCGCCGCCGATGCCGATCGCCGCGCGGGTGCAACGTCCGGCTTCGTCGAGCGCGAGCTGAGCGCACGCCGAAGCGAGGGCAAAATCGCCATGACGTATGCTGACTTCCTGGAAGGAGCAGCCGATGCGCGACTCCTGCCACACGGGAAACCGGATTTCCGCGAGACATTGATCGGGTGCGATGGCCGTGACCATGGGGGCAAGAAAGAACTCTGCGGCATCGGCCCACGTCTCTTCGCCTTGCGATACGAGCTTCAAGCTCGCGCCCAGCGTGACCGCGACGAGCGGTATTTCGGCGGAAGGATCGGCGTGGACCAGGGAACCGCCCGGCGTGCCGCGATTGCGCGTCTGCACGTGGCCGACCCAGCGCAGCGCCTGCTGCAGCAGCGGCAGCTTTGCGCGTATCACGTCGTCCCGTTCGAGCCGCGCCTGCCGCACGACTGCACCGATGTGAACATAGTCTCCGTCCGCGGTGATCTGCTGCAAGTCGGTGGCGGGGTTGAGATCGATGAGATACGCGGGACGCGCCAGCCGCATCGCCATCATCGGGACGAGGCTTTGTCCGCCGGCAATGAGCTTGGCGTCAATACCGTGGCGAGCAAGCAGCGCGCACGCCTCAGCGAGCGAGCCGGCGCGCGCGTATTCGAAGGGAGCGGCTTTCATCGGATGTCACGCGGACTGTTCGAGCAGTGCGGGGTTACTGTGACATAGCGGACTGCCGGACGCGCTACCCGGGAGTCTTTTTATTCGGCGCGGCCGCGTCCCGCCACCGCCTTGCTGCCGTCGGAATACGGCCCCTATAATGCCCCGGCCATGACTTCCGCGCTCAAGTTGAAGCAGGGCCGCTTCGGCCGCGTCGCGCTGCTCGACTCGGACCAGGACCTCGTCCCTCACACCCATCCCCAATGCCACGTTCTCATCAAGGCGCACGGTGCGGACACGGAATTCGAGGTGCGCGGCGAGCGCCACGCGCTCACGCGAGAATCCATGGTGCTGGTCAACGCGTGGGAGCCGCATGCCAAAGTGCACCGGCCGGAATCCGGGACATCGACCGTCCTCGCGTTGTACATAGAGCCCGACTGGCTGGCGGGTCATGACCGCGGCCTCGGGGTCGCGGGGCTGCATGGATTCTTCCCGCGCTCGTGCGTGGCGATGCCGGCCCATATCCGCATGCATGCCGACCGGCTGATCGCGTGCATGTTCGAGCCGGCGCAGGGCGAAGCCGAGCAAGCGCGCTGGGAAGCGGCGCTGTCCGAGCTCATGATGGCGGTAATCCACGGCTGCTCGGCGTGGCGTGAGCGCGCGGCACTGACCCGCACCAGCCTGCGGCGGCTGTCCGATCCACGCATCAATCAGGCGATACGTTACATGCGAGAGCATCTCGACACCCGGTTGTCGTTCGACGCGCTCGCCCGCGAATGCCATTTGTCGCGCCCCCATTTCTTCCATCTCTTCAAAACCTGCACAGCCGTGTCTCCGGCGATGTATGTCAACACGCTGCGCATGGAGTCGGCATTCGGCAAGCTGCCGGGCGGCGCGACGATCAACGACCTCGCGGGCCTGCTCGGTTTCTCGGAGCCGCAGCACTTCACGCGCTTCTTCCGCAACAACCTCGGCATACCGCCGAGCGAATACCGTCGCCGCGTCGAGCTGTTGCGGTAAACGGAAAACATTTTCACGCTAAGGCCGCAAAGGAAGGACAAGAGCGTTCACCGCGAAGGGAACGCGAAGGACGCAAAGGATTACGATAGCAGGAACTCATATCGGGGAAGTGCAATCCACGGCGACATGATCTACACGCACCAACGGCACACGCGGGAAAAGCTCCTGCATGTTTTTTCCTTCGCGTCCTTTGCGTCCTTCGCGGTAAGTCTTTAGTTCTTTTCGTCGTCCGGCCGGAACTTCGTCTCCGGCTTCACACCCTTGCGGCGGTAGTGCTCGCTGATCATGCCGTTCTCGATCCACCGGCCTTCCACCGCGCGCTTGGCCGCCGCATCCCATTGCGGCAGCCAGTCCCCCAGTGAATAGCCGAACCAGGGCGGCTGCGGACGCAGCGGCGGCATGCCGAGCTCCTCCCAGATCGCCTTGGCGCGCTCCATGTAATCCTGCTTCGGCAGAGCGAGCGGCGGCATGTCGCCTTTCATCGTCGCATCCATGAGCAGCGTCGAATCTTCTTCCTGGTCGTGCTCGCGCTTCGGACCGTGGCCCTGGCCGCGGTGCGCCAGCACCTGCACGTCTTGGACGGGATTCATGCGGTACGCCATGGCCCACAGCAGCGCGTCCGCGTTATCCGGATCTATGTCCTCGTTCACCGCGATGCAGATCTTGCCGCAATCGCCCTTGAAGTACGCCGCGCCGTAAAGCCCGCGCCACACTTCGGTCTTCGGCGTGCCCTTCGCATACGTGATCATCGTCACGCGCAGCAATCCCGTGAGCGGCTCGTGGAGCGTCACCCGCTTCACGCCGCGTACGCCGAGCGCATCGCGCAGGTGTGCGAGAAACAGCGGCTCGTAGGCCACCCGCTTGATGACGCTCGATTCGCTCGGCGCAACCTGGCTGATGTAGGAAGGAATGATTGCATTCCTGCGATGCGTGATCGCGGTGACGCGCATCGGCATGTTGAACTCTTCGAGCGCGACGTGCCCGTGCGATTCGCCGAACGGCGCTTCCGGCTCGCAGTACTCGGTATCGATCAGGCCTTCGATGACGATTTCCGCTTCCGCAGGCACGAGCAGGTCGACCGTTTTTGCCTTCACGACGTTAATGGGCGCGCCCGCGAGCCCGCCCGCCACGTCGAGCTCGTCCACGCCGATCGGCAGCTTCTGCGGACCCATGAAGGCCACGTACGGGGGGCAGCCGAGCACGATCGCGCACGGCATCGTCTTGTCGCCCCGCGCCTGGTGCTTCTGGTAATGGAGATAGCCGCCGGCGCCGCCGACGCGCGTCGCCATGCGCACGACGAGACGGTCCGTCGCCTTGAGCGCGGCGCGGTATGTGCCCATGTTCTGTACGCCGGTTTCGGGATCTTTCGTCACCACGTTCGTCGCGGTCAACGTCGGCGCGGCGTCGAAGCCCGGCGTGGAGATCGGTATCGGCAGCCGGTCGAGCCCGTTGCCTTCGCCGAGCAGGTCTTTGCCCTGCAGTACCACCTCATGGCACGGCGCTTGGTCGACGACGCGCGGGGGGATCGGATGCGCGATGGCGTGGTCCCACTTGGCCTGGATTTTTTCCACCGGCGCCCCCATGCCGACGCTGTAGATCTCGCGGTTCGCCGCCATCGCGCCCACGACGACCGGCATCGAATACTTGCGGCCGCGGCCGTCGACGATATTGGTGAAGAGAAAGGCCTTGCGCTGCGCTTCCGGCATGCCGCCCACGAACTGCCAACGCACCAGCGGGTGCAGCTCTGCATCCTTGTCGATGACGCGTTCGACGACGGTGAGCAAGCCGCGCTTCTTCAGCTCGTCGAGATGCTCGTGTAGATCGGGATATGGTTTCATCTTCGCTATGCTCGATTTCAACAGTGAGGAGTGAGGAGTGAGGGGTGAGGCGTAACACCAGCGGGTTTTCCTCCTCACGCCTTACTCCTTACGCCTCACCGGCCTGCCCGCATCACGCGCGGCGACGTCGCGCACTTCGGTATTCATGTAAACATCCTTGCGGCGCCGTTTCGCGATCTCCTCGCCGGTAACGAAGTATTCGCTGCGCACGGCGCGCTCGGCCGCAGTCTCCAGATCGTCGTTCCATTCGCCGAGCGAATAGCCGAACCACGGCGATTGCGGCTTGAGCGGCGGCAGCCCGAGCTCTTCCCAGATCTTCTTCGCGTTTTCCATGTATTCGCGCTTGGGAAGCGAGATCGGCGGGAAATTCTCCTTCAACGTCGCATCGATCAGCACGGAGGCATCCTGACCGCCGTTGCGCTTGCTGCGCGGGCCGTGTCCTTGATCCTTGTGATGCAGGATCTGGATGTCCAGTGCCGGATTCGCGCGGTACGACATCGCCCAGAGCAGCGCATCGGCATTGTCGGGATCGATGTCCTCATTCACCGCGATGACGTACTTGCCCGCGGCGCGATGCAGCGCGGTCGCGCCGTACAGCGCCCGCCAGATTTCCGTCGTCGGCGTCTTGCGGTCCATGATCAGCACGATGACCTTGCGCAGGTTAGTGAGCGGCTCGTGCATCGACACGCGTTTGACGCCGTGAATGCCGAGATTCTTGCGCAGATGCTCGGTGAAAAGCGGCTCCAGCGCCACGCGCTTGATCAAGCTCGATTCGCTGGGCGTCACCTGCGAGATGATCGACGTCAGTATCGCGTTCTTGCGCCGCGTGATGCAGGTGACGTCCATGAAGGCATTGTATTCCTGCAGATTCACATGGCCGTGCGATTCGCCGAAGGGCGCTTCGGGCTCGAGGTATTCGGTGTCGATGTAGCCTTCGATGACGATTTCGGCCTCCGCGGGCACGAGCAGATCGACGGTCTTGGCTTTCACCACATTGACCGGCGCGCCCACGAGCCCGCCGGCGAAGTGAAGCTCGTCCACGGCCTCCGGAAGCTTCTGTGCGGACGTGAACGCGATGCAGGGCGGGCAGCCAAGGATTACTGCTGCGGGAAGCTTCTGACCGCGCGCCTTCGCTTTTTCCCAGTGGATGAATATGCCGGGACGCAGCTCGAGCGACGGGTTCATGCCGAGGCGTCGCGGCGCCTTCACCTGACCGCGATAGATGCCCATGTTCTGAACGCCGGTCTCGGGGTCCTTCGTGATGTATTGCGAAAGCGTCGTGTACGGGGAAATGTCCCAGCCGGGCGTCGAGATCGGCACCGGTATGCCGTCGAGCCCGTTGCCCGGCTTGTCGAGGTCGTCGCCCATGATGACGATTTCGTGACAGGGCGCGTGTTCGACGAGGCGCGGGGCGATCGGATGGTTGGCGGCACGCGTCCACGTCTGGTTGATTTCGTCGAGCTCGCAGCCCATGCCGATGCGGTAGATTTCGCGGCTCGCCGCGAGCGCGCCGACCACGACCGGAATGTCGTACCGGCGGCCTTTGCCGTCGATCACGTTGGTGAAGAGAAACGCTTTGCGGTCCTTCTCGTCGATGCCGCCGCGGAACTGCCAGCGCACGAGCGGGTGCAGCTCGGTGTCCTTGTTGATCGGGCGGTTGACGGTGATGAGCAATCCCGCGCGGTCGAGCGCCGCAAGATGCTCGTGCAGGTCGGTGTAGCTCTTCATTGTCGCTTTGCTCCAATTACCGTGGCGAGTAAGGTGTCAGGCGTGAGGCGCAAAACCGATTGGTTCTGTCCTTACCCCACACTCGTCGCCCCTCACTGAATGGCGTCAGTCGCCCTTGATGCCCGCAGATTGCGCGACTTGCTTCCAGCGCGCCACTTCCGTGCGGATCAAGGCGGAAAATTGCGCGGGCGTGCTGCCTATGGGGTCCGATCCTTCGAGCGCCAAGACTTTGCGGATTTCCGGCATCTGCACGATCCGCGCCGTTTCCCGATGCAAGGTGGTCACGATCGCAGGCGGTGTGCGGGCCGGTGCGAGCAGCCCGATCCACGACGAGTAATCGTAGCCGGGAACGCCGGCCTCATCGATCGTCGGCACGTCGGGCGCGGCGGCCGAACGTTTTGCCGTCGACACGGCGAGCGCGCGCAACCTGCCCGTCTTCACGTGCGGCAGTGCGGTCGAAATGGTGGCGAACGTCACTTGCACTTCGTTCGCCAGCAGCGCGGTCACCGACGGCGCGCCGCCTTTGTACGGGACGTGCACCATCCTCATGCCGGTGAGGTGCTTCAAGAGCTCCATCGACATGTGCGTGCCGGTCGCGACGCCGCTGGAGCCGTGATTGATCTCACCGGGCTTCGTCTTCACGAGCGCGATCAGCTCCTTGAGGTTCGTCACGGGCAGCGACGGATGGACGACGAGAATATTGGGCAGGGCGGAAAGCTCGCTGATTGCGGAAAAGTCGCGCACCGGATCGAAGGGCAGGTTTTTGTAAAGCGCGGGACTCATGGTGAACGAGGCGGCCACAGCGAGTAGCGTATGGCCGTCGGGCGCAGCCTTCGCAACCAGTTCCGTGCCTATGGTGCTGCCTGCCCCGGGTCGGTTGTCGACCACGACCTGCTGGCCGAGTGCTTCCGTGAGCTTTTGCGCGAGCGGACGGGCCACGAGGTCGGTGGAGCCGCCGGCGCTTTGCGGCACGACGAGGCGCACCGGCCTGCTCGGGTAGGTCTGCGCGGCCGCGTCGAAGGCGAGGAGCGCGGAGATTGCGCCGGTGAGAAGCACGAGGCGTGTGCGTTTCATGGCGTCGTCTCCGGGCGTGATCAGTTGACCTGTATGCCGGCTGCTTTCACCAGCGCAGCGTTGACCTCGATTTCCTTGCGCACGTAAGCATCGAAGTCGCCCGGCGACATGCGCATGTCTTCGGCGCCCAGCTTGGCCATGCGGTCGCGCACGTCCGGGGTCTGCAGCGCGCGCATCACCTGCTCGTGCAAACGGCTCACGATCGTACGCGGCACCCGCGACGGGACGAACATGCCCACCCAGAAGTTGTAATCCGAATTCGGGATGCCGGCTTCGAGCGTGGTCGGCACATCGGGCAGCGACGACGCGCGTTTGGTGCTGCCGACGGCAAGCGCGAGGAGCCGCCCGTCCTTGATGAGCGGAAGCACGGAGATCACCGGGCAGAAATAGAAATCGACGCGGCCGGTGAGGACTTCCGTAAGGGCCTCCGGCGTTCCCTTGAACGGCACGTGCACGCCGTCGAAGCCGGCACCGAGGCGAAAGCGCTCGGCGTTGAGCTGCGTTGCGCTTCCCGCGCCCGCCGATGCGTAGGTCATCGTGCCGGGTCTCGCCTTCGCCGCGGCAACCAGCTCTTTTACCGAGCGCAGTCCCTTGGAGGGCGCAATGACCAGGACGTTGGGCAGGCTCGCGAGCGGCGTGATCCCGGAGAATTCGCGGGCCGTGTCCTTGGCGACTGCCGGATAAGTCGTCGGCGTGACGGTGTGCGACGAGGAGTTGACGAGGACGGTGTAGCCGTCGGGCTCGGCCTTGGCGACCAGCGCCATGCCGATCGTGCTGCCTGCGCCGGGCCGGTTCTCGACGACGACGGGCTGGCCGATCTGCATCGATAAGCGCTCGGAGACGATGCGCCCGACCGCATCGGTCGCGCTGCCGGCCGTGAAGGGAACGACGACGCGCAGGGGCTTTGTCGGCCACTGCTGAGCCCACGCGCTGGCCGCGCCCAGCAGCGCGACGCACCCCAACAGACCGAATCGCCACATGCTCCACTCCTCCAGCGGAGACGCCGCTTTTTTGCCGATTCTACAGGGGCATGATTCCGCTCGCGCAACCGCTGCCGCCGCGCGAACGGAGAATCAGACTGCGGGGTAGGGCCGTTACACGGCTGCGGCGATTGCGTCGCCCATCTGCGCGGTGCTCGCCTTGCCGCCCAGATCGGGCGTCAGCACCTGGCCTTCGCGGATCACGCGCTCGACGGCGCGCTCCATCAGCTTCGCCGCCTCGATTGCGCGCGGCTCGCCGTGCTTATGGCCCAGCCACTCCATCAGCATCTGGCCGGACATGATCATGGCGTACGGATTGGCGATGCCTTTGCCCGCAATGTCGGGCGCCGAGCCGTGCGTGGCCTGCGCCATCGCCTTGTCCGGGCCGGCGGAGAGGCCCGCGGCGAGACCCAGGCCGCCGACCAGGCCGGCCGCGACGTCGGAGAGGATGTCGCCGAACGTGTTGGTGGTGACGACCACATCGAACTGCTGCGGTTTCATGACGAGCTTCATGCCGAACGTATCGACGAGTACTTCATCGTAGGCCACGTCCGGATAGTCCTTGGCAAGCCTGCGGCATTCCTCGGCGAACATGCCGCACGCGAGCTTGAACACCGTGTCTTTGTGCACCGCGGTGAGCTTCTTGCGCGGACGCGTGCGGGCGAGCTCGAATGCAGCGCGAGCCACTTTCGAGGATCCTTGCCGCGTGATGACACGTATGCCTATGGTCATGTCGGGCGTGGGACGGAACTCGCCGTTGCCCATGTAGACATTGCGGTCGGGCGGCATGCCTTCGTTGTTCTCGCGCACGATGACGAGGTCGACGTCCTTGTAGAGCGCCGGGAGGCCGGGATACGACTTCGCGGGCCGGATGTTCGCGAAGAGATCGTAGTGCTTGCGCAGTATGGGATGCGGGTTGATGCAGTTGGGCTGGCCTTTCGGATAGGCCTGATGACCGATCGGGCCGAGCACCCAGCCGTCGTACGTATCCAGCTTGTCCAGCGTGCCGGGCGGCAGCGTGTAGCCGAGCTCATCGTAGGCCTTCCGTCCTATCGGAAGCGGAAACCATTCGATCGGGCAGCCGGTTTTCTCTGCTGCCTTCTTCATCACCTTGATGGTCTCCGGAACGACTTCGAGCCCGATGTCGTCGCCGTTCAGGATGCCGATCTTCAATGCGCGGTCCATTGTTCTTCTCCGATTCGATCCAGCATCCGATTCTATTCCCAGATGCCCTTCGGGAGAGGCAGTCCGGCGAGGTCGGCATCGGTGATGCGGCCATCGACCGGGATGCCCCAGCCGTCGAGCAGCGCCATGAGCTGGCGCACGTGCTGCGCGGAGTGCCACGCGGACCGTTCGAGCACGTCGCGCAGCGGCTGCATGCCGTAGTACGTCGGCACGCGCTGCTCGCAGCTCTTGTCCTGCGTCGCTTGCCACCATTGCGCCACGCGGTGCCGGACGCCGGCGCCGTAGCGCGCCATGTCGGCTCCGGTGCGCACATCGTCTCCGGGCGGCACGTTCGGCCGTTCGACCGTGAGCTCGGCGCCCTCGGTGACCTCGAGGAAGGCTTCGGCGATACGGAACACGTGAAATGCGAGATAGCGGGTCGAGCGGTCGCGGTTGGCGATCGCGCGCTGCTCCATTTTGTCGTCGGGCAGCTGCCGGACATAGCGCTGCGCCGCATCGAGCACCGTGAGCCACTTCGCGACGAACTCACCGGGCGTGAGCCCGACCTCGCCCGGGGCGCGCACGCCGACGAGCTGCGCGACATCTTTCAGCACCTGTCCGAAGACGAACTTGTCGCCCTTGGCGACGACCGGGACATTGCGCACGCCGAACTTCATGAGCCGCTCCATGCCGGACGGGTCGCCCATGACGTTCACCAGTTCGAATTCGATGCCGGAACGCGAAAGAAACTCTTTCGCCTTGAGACAGCTGCTTCACCCGGGTTTGGTGAAGAGTACGACTTTGTTTTCCATGAGGTCTCCTCGCAGTCGAGCCGCTGATGGTGCCAGATCGGCGGGGCGCGCGCGTTAACGTCTGGTGATGCGGGCCGTGACCAACGGTGAAGTGCATGCTAAGTTCGCCGCCATGCGCCTCGATCTCACCACCCTCAAGCTCTTTCTCGCCGCCGTCGAAGAATCGAGCATGGCAAAGGCGGCCGAGCGCAGCCACATCACTGCGCCGGCAATCAGCAAGCGCATCGCCGAGCTGGAGGAGGCGCTCGACGTGCGGCTGCTCGAACGCCATAGCGCCGGCATACGGCCGACTGCCGCGGGTGCGGCGCTCGCCGCCGAGGTGCGTAGCGTGCTGGCATTGCTCGAGCGGGCGCAAAGCAAGCTGAGCGAATATGCGAACGGCACGCGCGGCACGGTGCGCATCGTCGCAAATCCTTCGGGGCTCGCAGCCGAGCTGCCCGCGCAGTTGAGCCGGTATCTCGAGCGCTATCCGAGGGTCGAGATCGATCTGGAAGAGCGCCGCAGCGTCGAGGTCGTACGTGCGGTGGCCGAAGGCGATGCGGACATCGGCATCTACGCGCCGCACGTGCCGGCCGAAGGACTCGTCGTGCGGCCGTATCGCGCGGTCAAGCTGGTACTCATCGCGCCGGAAGCTCATCCCATCGCGAAGAAGCGCGCGGTGACACTCGCCGAGGCGGCCGGCTACGATTTCGTGAGCCTTTCGGAATCGAGCGCGATCGGCACGCTGCTCCATCGCATGGCGGCGGAGCGCGGCCTGTC
>JBLNBW010000067.1:0-6559 GCA_050260255.1 Rhodospirillaceae bacterium
CCTGGGTCACGCGCTCCATCGAAAACGCACAGCGCAAGGTCGAGGCTCGCAATTTCGATATCCGCAAGCATCTGCTCGAGTACGACGACGTAGCGAACGATCAGCGCAAAGTGATTTACCACCAGCGCAACGATCTCCTGCAGAGCGACGATATCTCGCAGACGATCCGGGCAATGCGCACGGACGTGGTGGAAAACTACGTCAGTCAGCACATACCGCCCGGCAGCCTGGAAGAGCAATGGGACGTGTCGGGCCTCATGCGCACGCTCGAAGGCGAGCTGCAGCTCAAGTTGCCGATCGACGAATGGCTCAAGCAGGAAAACGAGCTGGAAGAAGCCGATTTGCGCGAGCGCATCGTGGAGGCGGCTCATGCGGCGTACCACGCGAAGATCGCGCCGGTGGATGCGAGCGCGATGCGTCAGTACGAACGTGCCGTCATGCTGCAAAGTCTCGACACCCATTGGCGCGAGCATCTGTCCGCGCTCGATCATCTGCGGCAGGGCATCCACCTGCGCGGCTATGCGCAGAAGAATCCCACGCAGGAGTACAAGCGCGAAGCGTTCGAGCTGTTCTCTCTGCTGCTGGATATGATCAAGACCGACGTCACGCGTACGCTGATGAATGTGCAGATACGGAGCGCCGAAGAGCTGCAGCGGGTGGAGGAGCCCGAGGTGCCGGTCAACGTTCAGTACCAGCACGCCGACTTCACTCCCGGCGTGGGCGATGCGGCGGACGAGGCTGCGGCGGCGCAGGCCGGAGTCGCCGGGCTCGATACCGACGTGGCGGTTGCCGAGAAGCCGCAGCCTTTCGTGAGAACGCTGGGCAAGGTCGGCCGCAACGATCCTTGTCCGTGCGGTTCCGGGAAGAAATTCAAGCATTGTCACGGCCGCTTGAGCTAGCGCGCAGGCGCACATAGCGCGGCGCCGTACCGGGGGCGCCGCCGCTATAATGGCGGCCTCGAAAAGCGCAGAAGCTCCCATGGCCGTCAATCTCACTGCTCCCGTACCCGCCAGTCTCCTGCCGGTTTCCGGCGTGACCCTCGGCATCACCGAGGCGAACATCCGCAAGGCGAACCGCAAGGACCTGCTGGTCATCCATCTCGACGACGGCGCACGCGTCGCCGGCGTCTATACGCAAAACCGATTCTGTGCCGCGCCGGTCGTTCTCACGCGCCAGCATTTGAGCGCGCTAGATCCCGGCACGTCGGTACGCGCGCTGGTCGTGAACACGGGCTGCGCCAACGCCGGCACAGGCAAAGAAGGGATGGCGGCGGCGCGGGACACCTGCGCTGCGCTCGCTCAACTCCTTCACTGCACGGCGGCCCAGATTCTGCCGTTTTCCACCGGTGTCATCATGGAGCCGCTGCCCGTCGATCGCATCGCGGCCGGGCTGCCCGCGTGTCTTGCGAACCTGAAGCCTGACGCATGGGCGGATGCCGCCGCTGCCATTATGACGACCGACACGGTGCCCAAGGCCGCATCCCGGCGTGCGACGGTGGGCGGGGCGGCTATTACGGTGACCGGAATCGCGAAGGGCGCGGGCATGATCCATCCCAACATGGCCACCATGCTCGGTTTCATCGCCACGGATGCGAAGGTCGCCTTGCCGCTGGTGCGCAAGGCAGTCGCCTATGCCGCCGAGCGTTCCTTCAACTCGATTACCGTCGACGGCGACACCTCGACGAACGACTCCTTCATGCTGATTGCGACCGGCAAGGCTGCGATGGCGGAAATCACGGAGGAGAAGAGCGCAGAGTATCGGCAGTTTCTCGACGCGGTGACCGACGTCGCGAGAGAGCTCGCTCAGGCGATCGTGCGCGATGGCGAAGGCGCAACGAAGTTCATCACCATCCGCGTCGAAGCCGGCAAGGACGAGGCGGAATGCCGCAAAGTGGCCTATGCCATCGCGCATTCGCCGCTCGTCAAGACCGCGTTTTTCGCATCCGATCCGAATCTCGGCCGCATACTGGCCGCAGTCGGCTACGCCGGCGTCTCGGACCTCGCCGTCGACAAAGTCGATCTGCACCTCGACGACGTGCTGGTCGTCAAGAACGGCGGCCGTCATCCGGCCTATCAGGAAGAGCATGGCCAGCGCATCATGAAGCAGAGCGAGATCACGGTGAGGATAATGCTCAACCGCGGCTCGGCATCCGCGGTCGTCTGGACCTGCGATCTCTCTCATGATTACGTGAGCATCAACGCCGACTACCGCTCTTGAGCGCAGCGCGGCTCACGACAACACCAACGACGGGGAAGTCGAACATCCAATGAACGATTATTCCAAGATCATCTCGCGCGCGGAGTCGCTCGTGGAGCGCCTGGAGCACATGCTGCCGGTGCCCCCGGAGAGCGCGGATCTTTCTTCCGCGATCGCGTTCCGCTGGCGCAAGAAGCACGGCCGGGGCGTGTTGGAGCCCGTGACGCAAGTGCATCGCATCGATCTGCGCGATCTGCGCGGCATCGACGAGCAGAAAGAGCTGGTCGAGCGCAATACACGTCAGTTCGTCGAGGGGCTGCCGGCAAATAACGTTCTGCTCACCGGCGCGCGCGGCACAGGGAAATCGTCGCTCGTGAAGGCGCTGCTCAACAAATATTCGTCCAAAGGGCTGAGGCTCATCGAAGTCGAGAAGCAGGATCTCATCGATCTGCCCGACATCGTCGATCTCATCTGCAAGCGGCCGGAGCGCTACATCCTGTACTGCGACGACCTCTCGTTCGAAGCCGATGAGCCGGGTTACAAGGCGCTCAAGGTGGTGCTCGACGGATCCATCGCCGCGGCGTCGGACAACACACTGATCTACGCCACGTCGAACCGTCGCCATCTCATGCCGGAGTACATGCACGAGAACCTGGAGTACAAGCACGTCGGAGAAGAAATTCACCCGGGCGAGACTTCCGAGGAGAAAATTTCGCTGTCCGAACGCTTCGGCATTTCGGTGACGTTCTATCCGTTCGACCAGGACGAGTACCTGAAAATCGTCGAAGTATGGCTCGAGCATCTCGGTGTGCACGACGTTCGGTCCGAAGCGGTGCACAAAGCGGCGCTGCAATGGTCGCTGCTGCGCGGCTCGCGCAGCGGACGCGTGGCGTGGCAGTTCGCGCGCGACTGGGCCGGCCGGACGGGACTCAAAGGTCCCGCCCGGCGCAAAGCGCGCTGATGCTGCGCGCGTTCGTTTTCGTGTTCTCCGCATGATGTGCAAGCGTGTCGAAGTCGCTGCAGCGGTGCTGCTGCAGCCCGACGGCCGTTTCCTGCTCGCGCAGCGGCCGAGCGGCAAGGTGTACGCAGGCTACTGGGAGTTTCCCGGCGGGAAAGTCGAGCCTGGCGAGCGCGCTCATGATGCGCTGATGCGCGAGCTGCACGAAGAGCTCGGCATTGATGTCACGTCCGCCTATCCGTGGCTTACCCGCGACTACGAGTACGAGCATGCAGCCGTGCGCTTGCGCTTTTTTCGCGTCACGAGCTGGCGCGGCGAGCTGCATGGCAGGGAGCAGCAGCATTTCGCATGGCAGCGCGTCGGTGCGCTCGATGTGTCGCCGATGTTGCCGGCGAACGGACCTATTCTCGCGTCACTCGCGCTGCCGAGCGTTTATGCAATCAGCAACGCGGCGGAGCTCGGCGCGGAGGGTTTCCTGCGCCGGCTCGAAAGCGCGTTGAAGCGCGGACTGCGCCTGGTGCAGTTGCGAGACAAGCAGCTTGCCGTCGCCGACCGCCTGCCGCTCGCCCATCGCGCGGTGGAGCTTTCGCACGCATACGGCGCGAAGATCGTAATCAATGGCGACGTCGCCATGGCAGCACAGGTGGGCGCCGACGGCGTGCACTGGACCTCCGCGCAGCTGAAGAGCGCTTCCGGTCGTCCGGACATCGCGTTGGTAGGCGCGTCCTGCCACGATGAAGCCGAACTCGAGCGCGCAGCCGCGCTGGGCCTCGACTTCGTGGCACTCGGGCCGGTGCAGCCGACGTTGAGCCACCCGGGGGGCGCTACATTAGGCTGGGAGCGGTGCGCAGCGCTGATCGCCGACTATCCGTTGCCGGTATACGCGCTGGGCGGCATGCGGGAAAGCGATCTCGAACGCGCCTGGACGGCCGGCGCGCACGGCATAGCGAGCATGCGCGACGTGTGGCGTGCAGAGCGGTGAGGAGTAAGGCGTGACGGGTAAAACCGAGTGAACGGGCTGCCGTTCACTCGAGTACAGTCACCAGTCACCAGTCACGGGTCACGCTTTTCCAGTATTTGGCGGTTCGCCGCCACCCGCACCTTCATCCGGCGTGTCTTTGTCCTCGACGACCGGGATGCGGTACGACTCGGTGGCCCAGGCGCCGAGATCTATCATCTTGCAGCGCTCCGAGCAGAACGGCCGGTACTTGTTCGCAGCGTCCCAGACGACGCTCGCCCCGCATTGCGGGCAGGAAACGATACGCTGCTTCATCGTTACAGATCAGAAGTAAGGTTCAATGCGCCGGCAAGTCCAATGCCGGCAAGGGTTTTCACCATTACAGAATGGCCGCAGCTACCCGTGTAGCTACCCAAGCTAGGTCTGTTGGTGATTCTATCGTCGTTTGTTAATGGGTGCTGCAAAGGGAAATGCTGGCGTCCGGGGTTTTGAAGAAACGCTTTGACTGGGAACACGCCCGACGGCGTCGCGATGCGAGGACGGTCGGCTAGCGGGGTTACGCATTAAGGCAGTCTGGTAACTTGCTAGCGCGTGGTATGCAGATTCTGACACTCACGCCAGCACATTCAAGCCTTCAGTGGCTGCTCGGCAAATTCGGGCACTGGCAAGTCAGCGTTCAAATCTCCTGAGGCGTGCCAAGCGCGATAAATCTGGGCACTGGTCGGAGGTCATGGAATTGTAGTGCCAGTTCCGTCCAGTTCCCCTAAAGTGGCAAATCGGGCGCCGGTGGCATATTAGCAATCACAAGTCCCTCAACGTGACGGGCGCTGCGCTGCCTTACGCGTCAGTGTGCGGTTGACCGCCGGGTTCGGCGTCATTCTGAGTGGCGCACCACGCGTTTAAAGTCACTTTCCCGATGCTTGCCAGCACCAGGGCGATCAGTGGGGAAATGACAGCAGAAGCAACACTAAGATGCGGCGCTATCGCAACTGCCATCGCGCTCACGACATAGGTTCTTGCTACTCCCTTTTCCCCAAACAATCCATCTCGTTCCTTTTTGTATTTCCTATCACCGCAAAGGAACGCACGGATTTCTTTTCTTAGATTTTCGAGAAACGCTCCTTTATTGCCTACCGGAGCCGCCGCGGCAAAGCGATACGTGTTTTCAGCCGAAGCGCTTATCCAAGCCTGGGCCACGTCATCAAACGAGGCGCCACTTGCGCGAAGTGCTTGTATGGCGTCTCGCTGATATTCGGGGAGTTCCTGAATCCATTTGATCGGATCGTCGTCTAGCAGGGTATCAATAGTCGCGTTCATGGCTAGTACATCTTGGAAAGGTATTCAGCTGAAACAGCGTGCGTTGTTTGATGAAGCGTGTGTGGATCGACGCCAGCCAGCGATATTCCCCCGGTGCCTCCGGGCGCATAGGACCCGACAAGTATGCCCACCAGAAGGCCATCAGACCGCCGAAATACAGGGCTGCCCGATTGCCCCGGGCGAGCCTGAACGTTGAGGACAAAATGTTTTGCTTTTATGCCTCCGGATGCGATCAAGACTCTCGCTCCGATTTCCGTATCTTGCTGGGTAAGAACCATGCGGCCATGGTCTGCGTGGGGAAAGCCAAAACTTGAAATAGCAGTTCCAACTGGTGCTTCGTCTGCGCCGCCAATTTTGACGTTTGACTTTCCGCTACTGTCTACCTTTAGAACTGCCAAATCGTGAAAAGGATCGACCGCATGCAGCTTAACGGGCATTGTCTCAATGGACTTGTCATTGGTGTCCTGATAGTCGTTCAACGACGATAACTTCTTGTACGCCAGCACCAAGCCGTTGTCGTCCGTTCCAACTACGTGTGAAGCGGTGGCAATGAATCCCGGCTTATCCAGCACGAACGCCGTACCGGAAAGCTGCACGCCACCTGGGCCTATTCTCCCCAGCGCGAAAACGACGTTTTTTATTTGACTGAAATCCATGAACTTGCCCCTGAGATGTGGATTACGACGAGGTTCCAGACGCCGGACGTGGGCGTTTTGCCACGGTGCGTGGCCGTGGGTATGGCCCCCGTTTGAGTAAACGGCGGTCTACAGATACAGAATGCCATGAAACGGTCCCAAGATCATCCCCGATGGTGACGTCGGCATAAATTCGGAGGAAGGTTCCGCAGCTGTGGCGATTCTGTGCTTAGAGATCAGGCGCGAACCATACGCGTCCCCGCGAATGCTTTATGAGAATTGCGCAAGTAGCCTATAGCCTTATTGGTGGAGTGAAAAACTTCTGGAAGGCGGGTGAGCGTCGATACTTCGGATAAGCGTTTTTCAACGTGGTGGCGAAGTAGATCGCTTCGGACGGCACTGGACAACCTCGCGTTGCTTCAGTTGACGTTGTCATTTCCGGTCTGTAGCGTGATCGAGTATGGTTCTCCATCGTTCACAAGTTGCGCCTATAAA
>JBLNBW010000068.1:0-23182 GCA_050260255.1 Rhodospirillaceae bacterium
GAGCGCGAGCTGCGCCGCGAGCTTCTGCTCGAGGCGCACGAGGCCCGCGATGTTGGTAAAAGACGCGAACAGCATGGCGATGGCATCGTCGAGCACCGTGTCGAGCTGCGCGAGGTCGGACCGTATCTCTCCTAAGTGAATGTCGAGCCTGGTCTTGGGAATGATGTTCATCTCTGCGGCGGCCTCTGAGTGTTCGTCTGACGGAGCTGTCGGGCCTGCGCCGCAACGGCGCGGCGCTGCTGTCACGTTCGGTGTAGCAGGCTCTCCGTGCTTTTTAACGGCTGCTGCGACGTTTCACTTTAGCGATCGTCGCGCCGGACCCGTACGCAAGCCATCGCGCGACGAAGTCGGTCGCGACATGGGCGCGTCGGCGACGATCGATCCGCGCGGATCGCGGCATGCGCGGACGCCGAGCACCTCTGTGTTACGACACCGCGACGGCGAACTTGAGACGTCGCGTGCGTGCACGCGCGTAATGCGGACAAAAGACTTGGACAAGCCATGTGTTTATGCCTATCATCGTCGGCCTATCGCCTCGTATAACCAGAACACCAAGAATGCCGGACGAACACGGCCCGACGATGACGACCAATGCCTGGAATCCCGACAAGCGTTCTTCCTGCCGCGCCACGGCCGACGTGACCGGCTTGCTTCAAATCTCCGGAGAGCTCATCCCCACGCCGCGTACCGGAACAGTGCCGGTGCCCATTCGCCCACAGCTGTAATCGCTGCAAAGCGACTGGGCTCACATGAATCGAGCGGGCGGCGCGGGTGCGCGCGGCAATGTGGCAGCGGGCCAGAACCGGAGAGCGGCGCGCTTCGCCGGCGCGTCCCCGGCGCAATGGCTGCTCGTGGGAACCGCGACCTGTCTGTTCTTCCTCCTGATCGTCGGTCTTGCGCTGTGGCACATGCGCGCCGATGCGGTCGCCGATGCACGCCACGATCAGGATGCCGTCGCGCGTGCGCTCGCCGAGCAGACCTCGCGTGCGCTGCAGTCCATAGAAATGGAAACGCGTTCGGCGCAGCAGCATCTTTCGCATGCCGACGCGTGGCGCGAGCCGTTGCATGCCATTCACTCGACACTTCAGGATCATGCGCTGCGGCTGCCGGCCGTTGCCGGCATAGCGGTCGCAGACGCCGCGGGGCGGCTCGTCTATACATCGGCTTCGGCGACACGCACGCCCGCGGCTCCCGATATGGCCGCGTTCCTCACGGAAACCGGCGCTCGCAATTACGCAGTGTATGTGGCCGCCGCCGTTCTCCCCGTGTTCGGCAACCGTACGCTGTGCATCGTCCGCCGCCTCACGACTGCCGACGGCGAGGTGCTCGGCTACTTCATCATCGCGCTGCACGCGGAGTACTTTGAGGAAACGTTCCGGACGCTGACCGTCGATCGGAGCACGCGCATCGACTTGCTGCGGGCCGACGGAACGCCCATGCTGACATATCGCCCTCACGGCAACGATGAAGGGGGCGACGAGCCGCACATCGACGCCGTCCACTCCGTGCATCGTTATCCGCTGGTCCTCAAGACCGCGATACCGCAAGCGATCGCGCTTGCTGCGTGGACGCGGACAGCCCATGTCGCGGGCGGGATCGGGGGCTTGAGCGCCCTGCTCCTCGGCTTGCTGGCCGGTCTCCATGCGCGCCAGACGCGACAGCACGAGCGGGACAAGCGGCGGCTGCGCGAGAACCAGGAGCTCCTGCAGGAGGCGCAGCGCGTCGCCCAAGTCGGCTCGGCATCGTACGACCTGCGCACGGGGCTCGTTCAATGCTCGGAAGAAGCGCGGCGCATATTGGCGCTCGAACCGGCCGCGGCATGGCGGCGCCATGAAGTGCTCTCGCGCGTGCATCCGGCGGACCGGAGCGCACTGGTGCACGCGCTCGTCACATGCCGCCGGGGCGGGCATGCCGACGTGGAGCTGCGCGTGGGGTTGAGGCGGCATTACGAGCGCTGGGTGCTGGTCCGCACCGCCGTGCCGCAGGACATCGGCGCGCCGGTCGTTCGCGTTGCACTGGTGGACATTACGGAGCGCAAGGCGGCCGAGCTTTCGCGCGCCCAGCTTGCAGCCATCGTCGAGTCCACGGAAGACGCGGTGATGAGCATGGCGCCCGACGGGACGATACTCGCCTGGAATCGCGCGGCGCAGCGACTGTTCGGCTACTCCGCCGTCGATGTGATAGGCCGTAACATCAGTAGCATATTGCCGCCGGACCAGACCGCAGACACCCAGAGGCTGCTCGACATGGCGGCGAGCGGCCGCAGCATCGAGCACTACGACACGGTGCGCCGTTCCAAGCACGGTGACGAGGTGCATGTCGCGCTGACCGTTTCGCCCATCGTCGACGAGCGCGACCGCATCACGGCCGCGTCCTTCATGGCGCGCGACATCACTGCGCGGAAGAAGAGCCAGATGCGCCGCAACGTCGAGCACGCCGTCATGCGGGCGCTGCTGGAGACCGGCAGCACGGACCGCACGATGCTGCGCGTGATACGGACGTTGTGCCAGGCGCTCGGCTGGGATTACGGCGCGCGATGGGCTCGCGAGCCTTGTGGTCAGCGTCTCGTGCCGGCGGAATCGTGGTGCAGCGCCTCGCTCAACATGGCGTTCGGCGCACCGGCGCCGGCCGATACCGAAAAGATGTTCCCGCACCTCGTGCAACGCGTGTGGGACACCGGCTGGACGCTGCTGCGGCAGGACCTCACGGTGGAGGCCGAAGCGCCGATGCCGGCATTCGCCGCAGCGGCCGGCCTGCGATGCGCGCTCGTCTTTCCGATCAAGACGCAGAGCGGTCCGGTCGGCGTGCTGCAATTCCTCACACGCGAGCTGCGCGATGCGGACGCCGAGCTCCTGGAAACCGCGGACATGATAGGCAGTCAGCTCGGTCAGTACATCGAGCGGCAGCGGGCCGAGGAGGAGCGGGTAGCGGCCGATGCCCGGCTCCACCACATCATGGCCAACATCCCCGATGCGGTGTTTCAGTTCCGGCGCGCGCCGGACGGCACGTTCAGCTTCCCGTTCATCAGCGAGCGCGTCTCCGACCTCTACGGCGAGCAGCCGGCCGACGTCGTGCGCGATCACAGCTTGCTGTTCAACCCGGTGCGGGAAGAGCAGCGCAGGGAGCTGCGCAAATCGATGGTGCGCTCCAAGCGCACCGGACAGCCGTGGTCGTTCGAGACGCTCATCCGCTGCAGGAACGGGACGCGGCGATGGATCAGAGGCCAGGCCTCGGTGAGCTACGGATCCGACGGCTCGGTGTACTGGGACGGCGTGCTCACCGACATCACCGCGCAAAAGCGCGCGGAGCTGGAAATATTGACGCTCAACGAGGAGCTCGAGCAGCGGGTTGCCGAGCGCACGCATCAGCTCGAAGCGATCAACCAGGAGCTCGAGGCTTTCAGCTACTCCGTCTCGCACGACTTGCGCGTGCCGCTCCGCGCGATGGAAGGTTACACGCGCCTGCTGCAGGACCAGTACGGCGCACAGCTCGACGCCAACGGCCAGCATTATCTGGAGCGCGTAGCGCATGCGACGCGGCGCATGAGCGAGCTGGTCGACGACTTGCTGCAGCTTGCGCGCTTGAGCGGCAGCGAGCTCAAAACCACCACCGTTGACCTGTCATTGATGGCGCGCGACATCCTGCGCGGGCTCGCCGAGGATGCGCCGCAGCGCAGCGCGCAGACCGCGGTCGAGGACAACGTGACGGTACAGGGCGATGCGCGGCTTCTGCGCATCGTGCTCGAAAATCTGCTCGGCAACGCTTGGAAATTCACCCAGCACACGCCGTCCGCGGCCATATCGTTCGGCAAGGATCTCATGAACGGCGACACGGTCATCTACGTGCGGGACAATGGCGCCGGCTTCGACATGAAGCGCGCGCACAAGCTCTTCGGCGCATTCCAGCGGCTGCACCGCAGCACGGACTTCGAGGGGAACGGCATAGGGCTTGCGACCGTCCGGCGTATCGTCACACTCCACGGTGGGCGCGTGTGGGCGACGGGCGCGGTGAACGCCGGAGCGACCTTCTACTTCACGCTCGCCTCGTCTACGAGAGGACGCTGAAGCCTACTCGACCTTGGTCGGCTTACCCGGGTGGCATATACTAGCTGTCGCTGCCGCATCCGATAAAAATGTCGTCCTCCACACCACAAAGCCGCAAGCTGCGCGTATTGCTCGTCGAAGATTCGCCGGACGACGCCGAGCTCGTACTGTGCGAGCTCGCGGCCGCCGGGTTCGACGTCGAGAGCAAGCGCACCGAGACGGCGGAAGAGACCCTCGCAGCGCTGCGGGACAACGAGTGGGATATCGTCCTTTCCGACTACAACCTGCCGGTGTTCAGCGGGCCCGAAGCGCTCGAGACGCTCCAGCAGACGGGCAAGGACATACCCTTCATCATCGTGTCGGGATGCGTGGGCGACGAAGCCGCTGTCTCGATGATGAAAGCAGGCGCCGAAGATTTCGTCATCAAAGGCAGCCTTGCGCGTCTCGCTCCCGCGGTAAACCGCGCATTGCTGGAGGCGCAGACGCGGCGGCGCTATCGCAGCACCCAGGAAGAGCTCCATCGCAACGAGGCGCAGCTGCGTGCGCTCGCCTCCAACATACCCGGCATGGTGTTCCAGCTGCAGCTCGACGGCACGCAGCTGCGGTTTACGTTCGTGTCGGACGGCGCGCTGGCGCTGTTCGAGGTTGCGCCCAAAGCGCTGCTCGAAAGCGCTTACCGGCTGCTCGACTTGATCGTCGAGGAAGATCGCACGTCATACCTGCGGGCGCTCGACGTGTCGGCGAGCCAGCTCGGCACGCTGGACTGGCAGGGCCGGATCCAGGTCGGACCGAACGCCGCGCTGAAGTGGATTGCCATCAAAGCCGGCCCTCGCGTCGGCGATGACAACACCATACTGTGGGACGGCATTACGACCGAAATCACCGCCGCAAAGGTCGCCGAGCAGCGCATCCGCGCCTCGGAAGAAGAGTTCCGGCGCCTGTCCGCGCACGTGGAAACCGTGAAGGAAAAGGAGCGCGCGCGCATCGCGCGGGAAATCCACGACGACTTGGGCGGCACGCTCACCGCGATCAAGATCGACCTCATGTCGCTCGCGAACCGCCTGCCCTCGCAGGCCGATGCTCTCAAGGAGAAAGTGGCGAGCGTGGACAGGCTGGTGGACGTGGCGATACAGTCGACGGTGCGCATCGCTGCCGACCTCCGCCCCGGCGCGCTCGATTGCGGCATCGTCGCCGCGGTTCAATGGCAGGCGCGCGACTTCGCCCGCCGCACCGGCATACGGTGCACGGTGCATACGAAGGAAGAAGACATTTCGCTGCCGACCGATCCTTCGCTCGCGTTGTTCCGCATCTTCCAGGAAGCGCTGACCAACGTCGCCAAACATTCGCATGCGACAGCGGTCGATATCCGTCTCGAGCGCACGGCGAACTGGTTCACGCTGCAGGTACGGGACAACGGCTGCGGCATTGCCGAGGCGGACCGCCACAAAGCGGCGTCCTTCGGCATACGCGGCATGCTGGAGCGCACGCGCGATCTGGGCGGACAGGTGGAAATCTCCGGCAGCGATGGACAGGGCACCACGGTAAGCGTACGCGTGCCGCTCGCGACGCCGGAAATGGACGGAGAACTGGAGCACCAGTTCCGGCTGCTGTAGCGGCAAGCGACCGCAGGAGCCGGACTGACAAGAATGCCTCGAAAAGGCATCGGGAAAGCAGTACTACGAGGGATGCATCATGATTCACGTGTTCATCACGGACGATCACGCCATCGTCCGCCAGGGGTTGAAGCAGATACTCGCCGATACCTCTGACATTGCTTTTGCCGGAGAAGCTGAGACGGGGGCCGGCGCTGTACAAGCGGTAAGAAATACCCCGTGCGATGTGCTGCTGCTCGACATATCGTTGCCGGACCGCAACGGCATCGAGGTACTCAAGCAGATCAAGCGCGAGCATCCGAAGCTCCCCGTGCTGATGCTCTCCATGCACATGGAGCGCGAGTTCGCGATCCGCGCGCTGAAGGCCGGCGCAGCAGGCTATCTCACCAAGCAGAGCGCGCCCATGCAGCTCGTCGCGGCGATCAGACACGTTTCGGCAGGCCGCAAGTACCTCACGCCGAGCATCGCCGAGGAAGTCGCCAACGCGCTCTCGGGCAGCGACGAGCAGAACCCGCACGAGGCGCTGTCCGACCGCGAGTACCAGACGATGTGCCTCATCGCTGCCGGAAAGAGCCTCTCCGACATCGCGAGCGAGCTGGTGATCAGCCCCAAGACCGTAAGCGTCTACCGCGCCAGAGTGCTCGAAAAGCTCAATCTCAAGAACAACTCCGACATCACCCGCTACGCCATTCGCAACCAGCTCGTCGAATAGCGTCATTCGGCGCCCGCGCGCGACCCTAAAGATCGAACGCCTGCTGCCGCTATAGAAGAGCGTCCGCCCGTAGCGGCGGCATGCATGCGTCCAAGGCGCGGGCTGTCCCGCGTCCAACTGTGGAATCGGGATAGTGAATACGCCTGCAGAGATCGCGAGGGAGGCGCTGCGGCAGCTCGCAACGCGGCGCGTACCGCCGACGCCGGACAATTACCGCACGTTCTACAAGCAGATCGCCGGAACATCCGACGAGCCTGAGGCGCAGGCGCCGCACGCGGACGATCAGCCGGCGCCACCGCAAGCGCAGGCAGCGGCTGCGGGAAGCAGCGATGCCGCTGCGCAGGCCGAGCTGCAGCAGCTGCTGGCGCATGTGCTCGAGAGCCTGCGCGCGACCGCCGCCCGCGACACCGGGCTCGCCGACGACCTTAACGATGCCGCACGCGCCGCACGCCGCGCAGCGACTCAGGAGCTGGTCGCCGCGCTGACCGAGCGGCTCCATGCCTTGATGCCACGGCTGCGTCAGGCTGCAGCCGAGAGCGCAGCGGTGTACGAAGGCACGACGCGTCTGCTCCAGCTCATGCTGCGCACCACGCGCGAGCTCGCGGCGGACAACGCCACGCTCGACAGCTTGATGGCAACGCTCGAGCGCCTGCTGCAGCAGAAGCTCGATCTTCCGGCGATACAGGAAGCCGAGCGCGTGCTGCGGGACGTCCTGATGAAGCAGGGCGTGCTCAAGCAAGGCCTCATCGAGGTGAAGAACACGCTCAAGGAAATGGCGAGCCATTTCGTAGACCGTCTGGGCAAATGGTCGGTGAGCACCGGCGAGTATCACGACAAGCTCGTCAAATACAACGAGAAGATCGCCCGCACCGAAGACATCGTGGAGCTCAACCGCGTGCTCACTGAAGTGATGCACGAGACGAAAGTCATGCAGGCGGGCGCCGACTCCTCGCGGCGCGAGCTCATCGCCGCGCAGAAGCAGGTCGAAGCAGCGCAGGCGCGCATCCGCGATCTCGAAACCGATCTCGCGACGGCGACGCGCAAGATGCGCGAGGACGCGCTCACCGGCATGCTGAACCGGCACGGCGTCGAAGACGATTTCCAGCGCGAAGCGGCACGGGCCGATCGAGAAGGAAAGCCGCTCTGTGCGGCGCTGCTCGACGTGGACAACTTCAAGCAGCTCAACGACGTGCACGGACACCAGGGCGGCGACGAAGCCCTCGTCTATCTCGCGACGGTAATGAAACAAACCGCCCGGGAGGGCGACATCATCGCCCGCTTCGGCGGCGAGGAATTTCTCATCCTGCTGCCCGATACCGAGCTCGAAGCGGCGCGCAGCTGCATCGTGAGACTGCAGCGCGCACTGACCCGGCATCTGTTCCTGCACAACAACGAGCGCCTGCTGATCACCTTCAGCTGCGGCGTCGCGCAGCGGCAAGCCGGGGAAAGCCGCGATGCGCTCCTCGAACGTGCCGACAAGGCGCTGTACCGCGCAAAACGGGCCGGTAAGAACCGTGTGTACACCGCCGGTTGAGCGGTTTAGCTCGAGTGAACGGGGAATTGCGTGCTTTTTGCATGGCTGTTCCGGCAATGGCAGTGCCGCGATATTGGTAACGTAGCTGCCCGGTATGCCAGAGGAAGTGCTGGGGGGACGCATGCACGTAAAAGACAAGCCGGCGTTGCGACTCATCACGTCGCAATCGATCGACGCCGTCTCGCCGCCAGCCGGGGCGGCCGAAGACCGAGCCGGACTGTACTACCGCCGGATGAAGAGCTATGCCGAGCGCATACGCGGCAGCAACGACGTGGATTCCGTCGTGCGGCTCCTCGAACGGGCGCTGCACGAGACGGCAAGACTCCACCGCGACCGCAGCGTTCAACTCGCGCGCGAAGAAGTGGAACGGGCCCAACGGCGCATCGCTATGCTGCGCGACGAGCTGGAGCAGGCGCGGCGGCTGATACACGTCGACCATCTCACCGGGGCAATGAACCGCGCCGGCTTCGATAGCATCTACACTCGCGAAGCGGCGCTTGCAGACCGGCACGAGACGCCTTTCGGAATCGCCCTGCTCGACGTCGACAACTTCAAGACGCTCAACGACATCCACGGTCACCAGGCCGGAGATGCCGCGCTCGTGCACCTTGCCCGGATACTGAGACTCACGCTGCGTCCCAGCGACGTGGTGGTGCGCTTCGGCGGCGAGGAATTCCTGCTGCTCCTGCCGCGCGCGACGACCGACCGTGCCGCGCGCGCGGTGCAGCGCGTACAGGAAAGGCTCGCGAGCGACGTACTCGTGTATCACCACCGCCGGCTGCGCTTCACCTTCAGCGCTGGCGTCACCGAGCGCCGCTCTGGCGAAGACCAGGCCGAAGTGATCCGCAGGGCAGACCGGGCCTTGTACCGAGCGAAGCACAGCGGCAAGCAGCGGGTAGTGTCCTGCGGCTGCGCCGTGTAACGAAAGCCTTTGCTCGAAGCAGCGTCCATGCCAAAAGCTAAAGTCGGCGCGGTACGCCGCCGTTAATGCTCCTGACAGCGGTTCATCGCCGTCAGGCCGATAGACCGGAAAACGGTTCGGACAGCCGCATACCCACTTTAGCGAAGGAGATAGACCATGCCACAAGTGATCAATACCAATATCGCGTCGTTGAACGCGCAGCGGAACCTGAACAGCTCGCAGACCGCCCTGGGCGTGTCGCTCCAGCGTCTGTCCTCGGGTCTTCGCATCAACAGCGCGAAGGACGACGCCGCCGGCCTCGCGATTTCCGATCGTATGACCACGCAGATTCGCGGTCTCAACCAGGCTTCGCGTAACGCGAACGACGGCATCTCGCTCGCGCAGACGGCCGAAGGCGCGTTAAGCGAGATCGGCAACAACCTGCAGCGTATCCGCGAGCTCGCTCTGCAGTCGGCCAACGCGACGAACAGCTCGTCCGACCGCGCGGCGCTCAACGCCGAGGTGCAGCAGCTCACCGCCGAGATCCAGCGCGTGGCGAACACCACCGAGTTCAACGGCCTGAAGCTCCTCGACGGCTCGTTCTCGAACGCACAGTTTCAGGTCGGCTCGAACGCAAACCAGGTGATCAACGTCACCGTCGCGGGCGCGACGACGAATCTGCTCGGTTCCTACCAGGCGAGCAGCCAGGCGGTGAACTCCACCGCCTTCGACGGTGCGAACTTCTCCATCAACGGCGTGACGATAGGCGCCTCCGCCGCAACCAGCGCAGCGGGCTGGACGGCCGGCAGCGCCGCCGCCAAGGCGACCGCGATCAACGCGAAGACCGCCGAGACCGGCGTGTCGGCCACCGCGTCCACCAGCGTGACGGGCGTAGCGCCGGTCGCCGGCAAGTCGCTCGCCAACGGTGACTTGAAGATCAACGGCATTGCGATCGGCTCCATCGCTTCGGCCGCCGACGCCGTGACGCAGGCCGATAACGTCGCCCGTGCGATCAATGCGAGCACCAACCAGCACGGCGTGACGGCGACCGTCAATCGTTCGACCGGTGCGCTCACCCTCGCCTCGTCGGAAGGCCGCGACATCGCGCTCACCGCCGGCAATGCGGGCAGCGCGCAGATCGTAACGGACATCTACAATGCCACGGGCCTCGATGTCTCGAGCACGTCGGCCGCGACCGGTCACAACACCAGCACGATTCAGATCGGCGGCGCATTCGATCTGTCCTCGCCCGGTGCCGGCTCGCTCACGGAAGGCGACTACATCCAGCTCGACAATGTGACGTACGAGTTCACCACCGACGGCACCGTTACGGCCGGCCGCGTCGCGGTGACCGTCGCGGACGGCAACTCCGCGTCGCAGGTCGCCTCGGCATTGAACAGCGCCATCAACGCCCAGCGCGCGCTCGGCACGACCACCTACTCGTCCACGGTCAGCACCGACACGCTGACGCTCACGAACGCGCTGTTCGGTAACGAAACGCTGCAGTACTCCGAGGCCGGCGTCACCGGCGGCGGCGGCACGGGTGCAGTGGTGCAGACGATAGACACGGCCACCGGCACGGACGCGGCGGGCACATCGGGCAAGACGACTTACGGCACGCTCACGCTGTCGGCCGCCGAAAACTTCACCCTCGGCGGCACCTCGGCCCAGTTGACGGCAGCCGGCTTGTCGAGCGCGAATCCGGCTCTCACGAAGCTCTCGTCGGTGTCCGTCGCAACGGTCGCGAACTCCAATGCCGCGATCGCCGTGGTGGATGGTGCGCTCGCCCAGGTGAACAGCATGCGCGCCGCGCTGGGTGCGGTGCAGAACCGCTTCAGCTCGACGATCGCGAACCTGCAGACCGGCGCTGAGAACCTCTCCGGCGCACGCAGCCGGATTCAGGACGCGGACTTCGCAGCCGAAACGGCGGCGCTGACCCGTTCGCAGATCCTGCAGCAGGCCGGTGTGGCGATGCTTGCACAAGCGAACTCGCTGCCGCAGAACGTGCTTTCGCTGCTCCGCGGCTAAACGACCGCATGACCCCCGGCCGGCGTTACGCCGGCCGGGCTTTTCGATGCAACGAGCCTTTCGCGCCGACCCCGCTGCACCGAGCGGAGTCGGCAGGAGGGGTTCACGACAGGAACCATGTTGATCGACTCCGTCACCCTACCGGCGGGCGTGCAGGCCCGGCCGGTACCGCCGGCACGCGTCTTCGACGCCGTGCCGGCGTATTCATTTGCATCGCGCCCGCAGCGACAGGCACGGCATAACGCAAAGGCCACGACATGGCTATATCGTCACCAGGCATAGGATCGGGTCTCGACATCAACGGCATAGTCACGCAGTTGATGAACGTCGAGAAGCAGTCGGTCACGAAGCTCGATACCAAGGAGGCGACGCTCCAGGCACGCATCAGCGCCTACGGCTCGCTCAAATCCGCCCTTGCGTCTTTTCAGAGCGCCGCTTCCGCGCTCGCCGGATCGGCGAAGTTCACCTCGTCGAAGGCGACCGTCACCGACACGACGGTGCTGTCGGCGGGCGGCGGCGCCTCCGCCGTGCCGGGCAGCTATTCGGTCGAAGTGACTGCCCTCGCCCAGGCGCACAAGATCAAGTCCACCGCGTTCGCCGGCACGGCCGCCACCGTCGGCACCGGTACGCTCACGATTGCCTTTGGCACCTACGATTCGATCGGCAACACGTTCACCGTCAACCCGGACAAGCCGGCGACTTCGATCACGATCGATTCCAGCAAGAGCTCGCTCGCCGGAATACGCGACACCATCAACGCTGCGAACGCCGGCGTGACGGCGAGCATCGTCAACGACGGAACCGGCAACCGGCTCGTGCTCTCGAGCAACGCAACCGGCGCCGCCAACAGCATCAAGGTGACCGTCACAGCCGACGGCGACGCGAACAACACCGACAACGCCGGCCTTTCGCAACTCGCGTACGACCCGACCGCCGCGACGGGCTCGGGCAAGAACATGACTCAGACCGTCGCCGCCGTGAACGCGGCCGTCGTCATCGACGGCATGACGGTGAGCAAGGCCTCCAACACGATCGACGACGCCATCGAAGGCGTGACCCTCAACCTCGTCAAGACCAACGTGGACGAGCCGGTCACGCTAACCATTGCGCGCGACACCGCCGGGGCACGGGCCGGCATCGAGACGTTCGTCAAGGCGTACAACGATCTCAACAAGACGATCACCGACCTGTCGAAATACGACGCGGCGAACAAGCGCGCCTCGGTGCTCACCGGCGACGCGACGCTGCGCACGGTCCAGAGCCGCTTGCGCGCGGTTTTGAGCGCGCCGCTCGATTCCGCCGGGGGCGGCTATACACGGCTTTCCGAAATCGGCGTCACATTCCAGAAGGACGGCACGCTTGCCCTCGACACCGGCAAGCTCGATGCGGCGTTGAAGGACACGACGAAAGACGTCTCCACGCTGTTCGCGGCCGTCGGCAAGCCCACCGACAGCCTGCTCACCTTCGCCGGCTCGTCCAGGGAGACGCGGGACGGTTCATACGCGGTGAACATCACGCAGCTCGGCACGCAAGGCAAGGCGACGGGCTCGGTGACGGCCGCGCTCACCATCACTGCGGGCGTGAACGACACGCTTGCCGTGACCGTCGACGGCGCCGCGGCAAGCATCACACTCACCGCCGGCACCTACACGGCGGCCGGCCTCGCAGCGGAGATCCAGGCGCGACTCAATGGCGCCAACGAGCTGATTGCGGCCGGCAGCAAAGTCACCGCAAGCGCAGCCTCCGGCGTGCTGACGATCACGTCCAACCGGTATGGCTCTGCCTCGTCCGTGCTGATCGGCGGCGGCACCGCGCTGACCGATCTTTTCGGTTCCCCGCAGCAAACCGACGGCGTGGACGTGGCCGGCACGATCGACGGCGCGGTCGCCACGGGCTCGGGACAGACGCTCACGGCGACGGTCGGCAACGCGATCGGCCTCAAGCTCACCGTGCTCGGCGGCGCGAGCGGCGACCGCGGCAAGGTGAACTACGCACAGGGGTATGCGTTCAAGCTCGAGGCGGCGGCGTCCGGCATGCTGGCCTCGGACGGCATGGTCGCGAGCCGCACCAACGGGCTCAATGCATCGGTGAAGGACATCGACAGCCAGCGCGAGGTGCTGAACCGCAGGCTGGCGGAGCTGGAAAAGCGTTACAGGGCTCAATACACGGCGCTGGATGCCGCAATAGCGAGCATGAACAGAACAAGCGCGTATCTCACGCAGCAGCTGGCCAGCCTGCCGAAGAGCGAGTCATAAAGGAGCCCTCATGAGTTTCGCATCGCAATATGCCGTGAAAGCCTATGCCAAGGTGGAAGTCGAGACCGGCGTCGCCACCGCGGACCCGCACGAGCTCGTCCTGATGCTGTACGAAGGGGCGATGACTGCAATCATCAACGCCGAGCGTCACATGGCGAGCGGCGAAGTGGCGGGGAAAGGCGAGTCGATCTCCAAGGCCATCATGATCATCGACGACGGACTCGCCGCGAGCCTCGACGTTGCCGCGGGCGGTGCGATTGCAGAGAACCTGCGCGCCTTGTATGCATACATGAGCCAGCGGCTGCTCGCGGCCAGTGTGAGCAACGATCCGGCGCCGCTGCAGGAAGTGCGCAAACTGCTCGGCGAGCTGAAAGGCGCCTGGGCGTCGATCAAGCCTGCGCCGCGCACCGCCGGCGCAGCACAAACCGCCGCCTATGCCGCACCGAGGGCCTACTGATCCATGAGCGCGACGCAAATCATCACGACGTACGAGCGCGTGCTCGCCCTCATGCAGCGCATGCACGCGGCGGCGGGCGAGCGCAACTGGGACCGTCTCGTCGAGCTCGAGACCGAGTGCAAGTCGGTGGTGGGTGAGCTGATAGCGCATGAAGAGCGGGAGCCGCTCGCGGCCGCCCAGCAGCAGCGCAAGCTGGCGATCATCCGCCAGCTGCTCGCGCTCGATGCGGCGATCCGCGCGCTCACCGAGCCGTGGCTCAAGCAGCTGCAGGTGTTTCTCGGAACGAGACGACAGGAAAGACAACTGCGCGCGGCGTACGGAGCGCCCGACGGCGCGTGAGCGCCGATGGAGAACGATGCAATGAATCGGTCGCTGGGTGCGACACCGGTGGCGGCCGTGGCTCCCATTGCCGCGCTTCATCGCCTGCAGACGGACCTCGGCGCACCGGCGCGACTCGTGCCCGGCACCCGGCTTTTCCTGCAGGTGATAGAGCCGCTCACGGAAGGGGGCGTGCGGGCGCGCGTGGTGAATGGCACGGCAGAGCATCGTCTGCCCTTCGACGCAAAAATCGGCGCGCGCCTGCAGGTGCTCGTGGCCGGCACGGCAGAGCAACCGACATTCGTGCTCGTGGAGGAAGAAGCTTCCGGCATAGGCCTGTCCTTGAGCCAGGCGGCGCGAGTGCTCGCCGCCCTCGCACCGGGACAGGGCGTAGCGGCGCGTCCGCCGATCGTGCGGGGCGCTGCGCCACTCGTTACCGGCCAGGGAATAGAAGTCCCGGCGCTGGCGCGCGCACTCGCTGAGGCCATAGGGCGCAGCGGGTTGTTTTACGAGGCGCACCAGGCGCAATGGGCAAACGGCACCCGCGACCGCGCTGCGCTGCTCGACGAGCCGCAGGCGAAGCTCACGCTGCGCGAGGTGCCGGTGGACGCGGTCTCGACTCGCGGCCCGGCGCATGCGACATCGTCGGGCATGGCGGCGAGCGAGCTCAACGGCATCGTGCATCGCGATACCGTGCCGCTCGTGCAGCAGCAGCTGGCGGCGCTGGAGACGGGCGCACTCGTCTGGCGCGGCGAGGCATGGCGCGGTCAGGAAGTCGAATGGACCGTGCAGCGGGACGCACGACACGAACACGATGACGACGGCAACCATGGACACTGGCACACACGCGTGCGGCTTACGCTGCCCGAGCTCGGCACCGTCGATGCGGCGCTCGCGATCGACGCGCACGGACTCGACGTGTGCATCGCCGCCACGCAGGCCGAGGCGGCGACCGCGCTGCGCGACGCGGCGGCAGCGCTGGTGCGCTCGCTCGATGCAGCGGGCATCAACGTCAGGCGACTGGAAATCCAGCATGGCGCATGAGCCGGCGAGGCATGCCCCGCCCACGACGGTCGCTCATACGCGGGCCGAAGCGGTCGCATTGCGCTATGCCACGGGTTCGCCCGCGCCCCAGGTGATGGCGAAAGGCCGCGGCCTCGTTGCCGAAGCGATCATCGAGCGGGCGCGCGAGCACGGCGTGTACGTACACCAGTCGGTGGAGCTCGTGTCGCTGCTGATGCAAGTGGATCTCGACGAGCGGATACCGCCTCACTTGTATATCGCGGTTGCCGAGCTTCTTGCATGGCTCTATCAACAGGAAAGCGCGGTGGGCAACGCTGCCGCGCAGACGGAGGCCTAGCCATGACACCGCGACGTCCGGGTTCGATGGCGCCCGAGCAGGATCTCGAGTCGAGCGACTTTCTCATCCGCTCGGCACTCGAAGTGCGTTTCATCCTGCGCATGGTGCGTGAGCAGCGCGGATTGCTGGCGCTGCACCTCTCCGACAACAACGACATGCTGTTCACGTCGATCATCGAGGTCGATCCCGAGCGCGGGGATCTGGTGCTCGACTATCCGAGTGACGAGGGCGCGGTGCGCCGTGCGCTCGGAGCGGAGTCGGTCGTGTGCACCACGACGCACGACGACGTGAAAGTGCAATTCAAGTGCGAAGCGCTGCGCAAGATACGCCACAACGGACGCGACAAGCTGTGCTGCAACATTCCCGATTCGCTGCTGCGGGTGCAGCGCCGCAGTCAGTTCCGGATGCAGACGCCGCAGGCCGACCCTCTAAAGTGCGTCATCACGCTGCCACCCGGCAGCCGTCCAGCCACTGCCGAAGTCACGGTGCTCGACTTGAGCTGCGGCGGCATCGCGGTGATCGACCATCATCCCATGCTCGCCATGGACCCGGGCGCGTTCTACGATAAGTGCCGCCTTGCGCTGCCGGGCTTCGGAGAAGTGGAATTCCGCATGCGCGTGCGCGACGTTCACCCCTACACGCTGCCCAACGGACTGGTCTGCCGCCGCGCGGGATGCGAGTTCATCAACATGCCGGAGACGACCACCGCGGTGGTGCCGCGCTAAAACATCCTTCCCGAGCGTGAGCAGAACGCGAATCGGCGCCGCCTGATTTAGCTGGCGTCGCCGATGGTGAGGAGTGAGGCGTAAGGCGTCAGGAGTAAAAGCGCGGAACGCGCGCCGCTTTCTCCTCACTCCTCACTCCTCACCCCTCAGTCCTCACACCTGCATATTCATCATGTCGTGATACGCCGAGACCAGGCGGTTCCTCACCTGCACCATGGTCTGGAAGGAGATGTTCGCCTTCTGCATGGACACCATGACGTCCTGCAGATTGGTGCCCGGCTTGCCGAGCTCGAAATCGCGTGCGAGCTGCGCCGCTTCCTGCTGCGTGCCGTTCACGTGCTGCACGGCGCTTTGCAACGCTGCGGCGAAATCGGCGCGCTGACTCGCCGCCGCGGGCGCGGTGGCCGGCGCTTTTCCGTTCGCGACGGCCGCGGCCGCACGCAAATGCGCCAGGACCTCGTCGATCGCCTTCACGTTCATCGCCGCCTCCTCGTTAGGCCGTCCCGTGGACGGATGTTCGGGTGAGCGCAGATTACGCCGCCCCCCGCATACCGCAGTCGCGGATTAGCCGCCCGAAATACCCGCTGTTCCGATCATCGAAAGTGAAAGCGGTGCCGATAATCGGCATCCATGGAGAAGTCCCCGCAGTCGAGTCGGGGACGGAATCGATCAACGCGCCGCCTGTGCCGTCAGTGCCGCAGGCTGCAGCAGGAGCAGCATCGAAATGACCGACATCGTCCCGAGCGCCGCGCAGGTGCCGGCTCCCCGGATCACCGTGCTTGCACAGTTGCCTATGCAGCACAAGCTCACACTGATGGTCATCGTCGCGGCCGCGATCGCGCTCGTCTCCGGCGGATGGATCTGGAGCCAGACGCCCGACTATCGAGTGCTGTACGCGAACATGTCCGACCGCGACGGTGGCGCAATCATCGCGGCCATCCAGCAGATGAACGTGCCGTACAAATTCGTCGACGGCACCGGCGCCATCATGGTTCCCGCCGACAAGGTGCACGAAGTGCGGCTGCGGCTCGCGGGCCAGGGCCTGCCCAAGGGCGGACCGAGCGGATTCGAGCTCATGGAAAACGCCAGGTTCGGCACCAGCCAGTTTCTCGAGCAGGTGAATTACCAGCGCGCCCTCGAAGGCGAGCTCGCCCGCTCGATCCAGACGGTGTCCGCGGTGCAGGCCGCTCGCGTGCATCTCGCGATGTCCAAGCCGTCGGTATTCGTGCGCGAGCAGCAGAAGCCGAGCGCGTCGGTGGTGCTGAACGTGTACCCGGGCCGCTCGCTGGAACCCGCGCAAGTGAGCGCCATCGTGCATCTCGTTTCGAGCAGCGTTCCCGATCTGCCGGTGAAGAACGTGACCGTCATCGATCAGCACGGCACCCTGTTGAGCTCCGCGGGCCAGAACAACGCCACTGCACCCGGGCTCGATCCCGGCCAGCTCAAGTACGTACACGAGCTCGAGCAGTCTTATGCAAAACGCATCGAAGCGATCCTTTCGCCGATCGTCGGCGCGGGCAACGTGCGTGCGGAAGTGACGGCGGACGTCGATTTCTCGCAGGTCGAGCGCGCCGAGGAAGTCTATCGTCCCAACGGCAACGGCGCCGAGGCTGCCGTCCGCAGTCAGCAGACGACGGAAACGACGTCGACGAACCCATCGGGCGTCGCAGGCGGCGTGCCGGGCGCGCTGTCGAATCAGCCGCCGGCCAATGCGACGGCGCCCATCTCGGGACAACCGGCATCCCCCGCAGGCGGCGCCGGCTCCGCGGCGGCCGCGACGGCCGTCAATTCGCGCAAGGACGCGACCGTCAACTACGAAGTCGACAAAACCATACGCCACGTGCGCCAGCCGCTCGGCGGCATCAAGCGGTTGTCCGTTGCGGTGGTGGTCAATCATCGCAAGGAAATCGACAAGGCGGGCAAGGTCACATGGAGGCCGCTCGCCGAAGGCGAAATGGCGAAGCTCACCGAGCTCGTGAAGGACGCGGCCGGCTACAACAAGGAGCGCGGCGACACGGTCAACGTCGTAAACAGCGCGTTCACGGTCCAGACGCCCGAATTCGCGCCCGACGTGCCGTTCTGGAAGAAGCCCGACCTGTACCTCATGGCAAAGGACATCGGCAAGAATCTTCTCATCGCCGGCGCGCTCGTCTACCTCGTCTTCGGCGTATTAAAGCCGCTCGCCGCACGCCTGCTTGCGGCGCGTCCGGCGCCGGCGGCGACCGAAGAAGACGAAGCGGTACAGGCCGGCCACGCAGAACGCAGGGCGGTGCGCCGCTCGTACGAGCAGCGGCTGCAGCTCGCGCAGCAGCTTGCGCAGCAGGAGCCGAAGCTCGTCGCCAACGTCGTCAAGGAATGGATGTCCGCTGAATGAGCGAAGACGGCATACAGAAAAGCGCCATCCTCCTCATGTCGCTGGGGGAAGACGCCGCCGCGAACGTGCTAAGACATCTCGCGCCGCGCGAAGTGCAGAAGATAGGCGCCGCGATGGCGACGTTGAAGCAGGTGTCGCGCGAGGACATGGACGGCGTGCTGGACGATTTCAACGACGTCGCCGACCAGAAAACCGCGCTCGGCACGGGCTCCGACGAGTATATCCGCAGCGTGCTCGTGAAGGCGCTGGGCGACGACAAGGCGGCGACCCTCCTCGAGCGCATCTTGCACGGCGGCGACACGAGCGGCATCGAAGGCCTGAAGTGGATGGACTCCTCCGCGGTGGCCGAGCTGATCCGCAACGAGCATCCACAGATCATCGCCACCATACTCGTGCACCTCGATCGCGATCAGGCATCCGAGGTGCTCACCTTCTTTCCGGAGCGCGTGCGCAACGACGTCGCGCTGCGCATCGCCACGCTGGACGGCGTGCAGCCCGCTGCCCTGCGCGAGCTGAACGAGGTGCTCACCAAGCTCCTCGCGGGCTCCAACAACATCAAGAAGAACGCCATGGGGGGCGTGCGCACCATCGCCGAAATCCTCAACTTCATGCCGACCAGCATCGAAAACGCGATCATCGAAGGCGTGCGTCAGCACGATCCCGATCTCGCGCAGCGCGTGCTCGACGACATGTTCGTGTTCGACGATCTCGCCGATCTCGACGACCGCAGCATGCAGATCGTCCTGCGCGAGGTGTCGTCCGAGTCTCTCATCGTCGCGCTCAAAGGCAGCAACGAGGCCCTGCGCGAGAAAGTGTTCAAGAACATGTCCCAGCGCGCCGCGGAGCAGCTCAAGGAAGACCTCGAGATCAAGGGTCCGGTGCGCCTCTCGGAAGTGGAAGCACAGCAACGCGACATCTTGAAGCTCGTGCGGCGACTGGCGGAAGAAGGCCAGGTCGCGCTCGGCGGCAAAGGCGAAGACGCATATGTCTGAAGGGATCATCACCGGCGGCCGCAACGCGGCGTATCGACCGTGGCAGCTCGCATCGTTCGACGCCCCGCGCCCGCGGGGCAGCATGCCGACCGCCGCCGAAATGGAGCGCGTGCACCAGCAGGCGCGCGACGAAGGCCATGCGGCCGGCTACCAGGAAGGACGCAAGCTCGCCGAAGCGCAAGCGCAGCGTCTGGCGGCGCTGTTCGATGCAGCGCGGTCCGGCATCGCCCAACTCGACCAGGCGATTGCAGATCGACTGCTCGCCCTCGCCCTGGACATCGCACGCCGCGTGGTAAGCGAGGCGCTCAGCGCGAAGCCCGAGCTCATGCTGTCGGTGGTGCAGGACGCGGTGCGCTGCCTGCCGGAATTCGAACAGCCGGTGCGCATCCTCATGCATCCGGCCGACGCAGCGCTCGTTCAGTCGCATCTCGCTGCGGAAGCGTCCGCCGGGAGCTGGCTGATCGTTCCCGATGCAGCCATGGAGCGCGGCGGGTGCCGGCTCAAGACGGCAACGGCTGAAGTGGACGCGACGCTCTCCGGCCGCTGGCAACGCGTGCTCGCGGCGCTCGGGCACGACCGCGAATGGCTCGCCCCGTGACTTCCACCGATCACATTCAGCAGTGGCGCGATTTTCTCGAGCGCTGCAGCAGCACGGTGGCGGCGGCGTCGCCCCACGGCCGCAGCGGCTGCCTCACGCGCGTCGCGGGCCTCGTGATGGAGGCCGTCGGCCTGCGCGTGCCGGTGGGCAGCGGCTGCACCGTATATCTGCCGGATGGACAGAACGTCCAGGCGGAAGTGGTCGGGTTCTCCGGCGAGCGGCTCTATCTCATGCCGCAGCACGATGTCTACGGACTCGCACCGGGCGCACGCGTGGTGCCGATGGACCCCATCGTTCAACCGCCGCTGATACATCGACCGTCTCCACCAGGTACCGGCAACGTGAACTCGGCAAAGCAGCTGCCGGCAGGCAAGGAGCTCTTAGGGCGCGTGGTCGACGGCAACGGCGAGCCGCTAGATCGGCTCGGCCCGCTGCGCACCGACAGCCGCGTCGCCCTTCAAAGCCGGCCCATCAATCCTCTGGACCGCAAGCCCATCAGCGAAGTGCTCGACGTCGGCGTGCGGGCTATCAATGCGCTGCTCACTGTCGGACGCGGTCAGCGCATGGGACTCTTCGCCGGCAGCGGCGTCGGCAAGAGCGTGCTGCTCGGCATGATGGCGCGTTACACCAGCGCGGACATCATCGTCGTCGGCCTCATCGGTGAGCGCGGGCGCGAGGTGCAGGAATTCATCGAGCAAAGCCTCGGCCATGCCGGGCTTGCACGCGCCGTGGTGGTGGCCGCGCCCGCCGATACGTCGCCACTCATGCGGCTGCAGGGCGCCGCTTACGCGACCGCCATCGCCGAGCATTTCCGCGACCAGGGGTGCAACGTGCTGCTCATCATGGATTCGCTCACGCGGTACGCGATGGCGCAGCGTGAGATTGCGCTGGCGATCGGCGAGCCGCCCGCCACCAAAGGCTATCCGCCGTCCGTGTTCGCGAAGCTGCCGCAGCTCGTGGAGCGCGCCGGCAACGGCGCCGCCGGTTCCGGCTCGATCACCGCGTTCTACACCGTGCTTGCCGAGGGCGACGATCAGCAGGATCCGATCGCGGACGCAGCGCGCGCGATACTCGACGGCCACATCGTCCTCTCGCGCACGCTTGCCGACGAAGGCCACTACCCCGCGATCGACATCGAAGCATCGATCAGCCGTGCGATGCACCAGCTCGTGACGCCGCAGCAGTTCGAGCAGGTGCGCCGCATGAAATCGCTGCTGAGCCGTTATCAGCGCAGCCGCGATCTCATCAGCGTCGGCGCGTACGTGAGCGGCTCCGACCCCGAGCTCGACCGCGCCATTGCGCTTTACCCGCGCATGCAGGCATTCCTGCGCCAGGACATGCACCAGCGCGAAAGCCACGACGGCAGCCTCGCCGCATTGCGCGATCTGCTGCGCGACGCCGTGCCGGCCACCGCATGATGACTGAACCGCAAGCCTAACCAGCAACCAGGAGACACGACGCATGCCCGTGCGGCCCACCATGGACCAGCTGATCGAGCTGGCAGAAAAGAAAGTCGACGATGCTGCGCAGGTGCTCGCCGCGCGCATCGCGCGCCAGCGGGACGCCGAGGCGAAGCTCGACATGCTCGTCGCCTACCGCACCGATTACTTCAATCGCTTCGGCACGACAGCCGCGTACGGCATCGCGAATCACCTGCTGCACAATTTTCGCGCCTTCATGGAAAAGCTCGACGCCGCGATTACCGAGCAGCACAGCGTGGTCGCGGAAGCCCGCCTCGGCGTGCGTACCGCGCAGACGCTGTGGCAGGCGGAGCAGCAGCGGCTCAAGTCGTACCGCGTGCTGGCGCAGCGCCGACTCGGCACCGAGCGCATGCGCGAGGCAAAGCGCGAGCAGCGCGAGCAGGATGAGCACGCATCGAAAGCATACGTCCGCAGCCGCGCGTCCGCCTGATTGGGAGCAAGCCCTATGGAAGCCGCAGCCGTCGTCATACCGATACCCGTGCAGCCGATACAGCCGCAGCAGCCGACGCCGGGCGCCGAAGCACCGGCCGAAGGCGAGGAAGGCGCACACGACTTCGCCAGTGCGCTCGAGCAGCAAATCGCTCAGGCAGCGGCCACCGGCGGGAACGCCGCGCAGCTCAAGGTCGCCGTCCCCGACGATGCAGCGTCCGACAACGATCACCCGCAAGACGCGGCGACGCCGGACAGCCTCATCGCGATGATGACCGTTCCGCTCTTTCCGCCGCAGCAACCGGCGGCGCCCGTCGCAGCGAGCTCCATCGTGCCCGACCCTCCAGATGCCGTCACCGGCGCAAAAGTCGACGGCGCCACGAGGGCCGGGCACGCCATAGCAAGCGAATTGCACGCCGGCGCTCAGAATGCGAAGCCGTTCGAATTCCGTGCGAAGGAGGAGCACGGCAGCGCGCACGCTGCCCCAGGCGAAGCACCGATCGCGCCGTCGCCCGTACGAGTCGATGCTGCGGATACGGCCGCAGCCGCGCTGCTGCACGCCGCCGCCCCATCCCCGGCACACGCTGCGCCGGTACATCAAGCGGCGCATGCCGATCCGCACATCGAGGCGCGCGTAGGCGCCGCGGCGTGGAACGACGGGCTCGCGCAGCAGGTCACCGTGATGGTGAAGGACGGCGAGCACACCGCACAGCTGCGGCTCGACCCGCCCGATCTCGGACCGCTCGAAGTGCGGCTCAGCATGGCGCGCAACGACGAGGCCATCGCGCACGCGCAGTTCGTCTCGCCGCACGCATCCGTTCGCGACGCCGTGGAGACGGCACTGCCTCAACTTCGGGCGATACTGGCCGACAACGGCATTACGCTCGGGCAGGCGTCCGTCGGCGAGGGCTTCGTGCGCGACGACGGGCGCGGCTCTCAGCAACCACGGGGAGGTGCGAGAAGCGCAGGCGCCAACGAGCCAGTCGGCGGCGTCACGGCACCTCGCACCATGGTGCGTCATGGCCTCGTCGATACGTTTGCGTAAGGGTCCGTCGCGGTAGGCATCATGTCGGGCAAACGCAGGAGCAGGCAACGATTGCGCGCTCTTTTCCGATCATCGATCCGCGCGGCCCCACACATAATCCATTCCATCTAGAACGACGGCATCAGCATGGCAAAAGCAGCACTGAAATCCGCACCACCGCCGCCCAAGGAACAGGAAGCGCCGCAGCCCATCGCCAAGGCACAAAAGGCGAAGAAAAAGAGCCGCGGCAAGCTGTTCTGGATCGGACTGGTGCTGTTCAGCATCGCAGCCAGCGGCGCGTCGTGGCTGCTCCTCGGAGAGAAGCCGGCCGCCGATAC
>JBLNBW010000069.1:0-20325 GCA_050260255.1 Rhodospirillaceae bacterium
CAGAAGTGGATCGACGACAACATCACGCCCAAGCTCGAAGGTCACACCGGCGACGCGATCGCCGAAGCGCAGCAGCAGGCGCGGATCACGCGCAAGGCCGTGAGCAAGCCCGCGCACAAGCGGCGCCGCTGATGCGCCGGACTCCCGGTCTAGCGCCGTTCGGCGGCGAGCGATTGCACGACCGCCTGTCCGTTGCGATCTCGAGCGCGGCTTTGCTCGGGCGTTTCCTTGCCGAGCGTGGTGCCCGCCACGAAACGGTATATCTCCGCAGCGCCTTCGAACACCTTCGGCGTAATGCCCGCTGAGCCGAGCGTCTTCGCGATTTCCAGCATTTCGGGCACCCAGCGGTACGCTTTCGGTGGCATTTTCGGATACTGGCTGTATGCCCAGTCGAGCAGGTCGCCGCGCGACTCGCGCAGTTGCCGGTCCACGAGGTCGGCGACGCCCAGGCGCTCGGCGGCCATGAGGACCTCGAGCCACAAGGCCTGCGTGCCCTTGTTGAGGGCCGCGTAGCACATCTTCACGGCGCTCGCGTCGCCGATACGCTCGCTGACCACTTCGACGATGAGCTGCGGGCCCGCGAGCGCGTTCAAGCCCGCCGCGCCGGGCCCGGACACGTACAAGTTGGTCTTCGCCTTGCCGCGCGGCGGCGGACCGATGATGCCGCCATCGAGGAAACGTCCACCGGCCGCTTCGATAATGCGTGCGATCTCGTGCACCGTGTCGGGCGCAATGGCATTGCAGTCGACGACGAGAGTATGGCGGCCGGTCGAGCGCAGCGCCGCTGCCGCTTCGCGCGCGAATTCCAGCGCCGCGCCCGGATTCATGATCGAGAGCACGACATCGCACTCTGCAACGAGCCGTTCGATAGTGCCGACGTCCACGAGACCGGCCTCGCGCGCAAGCGCCCGGCTGCGCTCGCTGCGCCTGTCGAGCGCGGTGAGCACGGCAAATCCAGCGGCCTTGATCTGCATGGCAATCGCCTGCCCCATGTCACCGGGTGTCATCAGGCCCACTTTCGCGATTTCCATAACGCTTCCTTGGTTGTCGGATAAGGCGGGCAGTCTAACGTTTTCATTCCGCAAATGGTTACGGCGGGCGAAGGCGGTGCGACAAGGCCAGATCACCATAGACCGACGCCACTTGCAGCGCCTGCTCGCCAAATCGTGCACGAGGGCACCACCCACGCACAGCGGGAAGGACAAACTATCCGCTGACGGCGTTACTTCAGCGTGGCGGCGATCTTGCGGATTTCGTCGGGGGTGTGCTCGCCGGCGAGCGGCGTTCCGGGCATGAGGTACTTGCCCATTGCGAGGCCGCCCACGAGCACCGGCTCGTAGCCGATCTCGCGAATCAGGCGGGACGCCACCTCGATCGCATTGGGATCGTCGCCTGCCATCGGCATCCCGATGCGCTCGCCCTGCGTCTCGTGCGCTTTCGCCATGCGTGCATAACCGATCGCATTGAAGGCGCGCACGATACGCGCGCCCGGCAGCAGCTCCGCCGACGCCATGCCCGCGCCTTTGTCGCGCGCCCACGTCGCAATCTCGCCGTCACGGCCCGGTATCGGGTTCGACGGATCGATGATGATCTTGCCCTTCACGAGATCGCCGAGCTCTTTGCCGACGTCCGGCATCGCCCGATAAGGCACCGCGATCAGCAGCACGTCGCCGAACGCCGCCGCCTCCCGCGGCGTGCCGGCGTGCGCATTGGGACCGAGGCTCGCAGCGAGCTTTCTGTCGTTCTCTATCGTGCGCGACGAGAACATCACCGGGTGCCCCGCCTTCACCCACACGCCGCCCAGCGCGCTGCCGATGCGCCCGGAGCCGATCACGCCGATCTTGAGCGGGCTGTCGGCCGCACGGGCGGCGAGTGTGGTCCCCAGACTTAAGGCTGCGGCAGCGGCCCCGGCGGCCTTCAGGAATCGGCGACGGCCGCGCAGCATGATGCGAGTTCTCCCCATGACGGTCTCCACGAATCGCAGACGTTCGCCATCATAGTCCAAAAAGAAGCACGAATTCAGCGCCTGCACGGCACCGGCGTGACCGCCAGCCCCAAGCGCCGGGTCGGGTAGAGTTACACTGACCTTACCGATTTCCCGCGTGTTCACCATGACATATCAGGACCACTTCGACGTAAAGACGGCCGGCCGGGGCACGACGGAGATCACGGCCCAAGTCGCCCGTCTCGTGCGGGCTTCCGGCGTGCGCTGCGGCGTCGCGAACGTTTTCGTACGGCACACGAGCTGTTCGCTGACGATCACCGAGAACGCGGATCCGTCCGTGAGGCGCGATCTCGAAACGCTCGCCCGGCGCTGGGCACCCGACGGCGACCCTGCGTATCGTCACGACACCGAAGGTGACGACGACATGGCGGCACATGCGCGCAGCGTGCTGGCCGGCTGCTCGCTCACTGTGCCGATCCACGACGGCTCGCTGCTGCTCGGCACGTGGCAGGGCATCTTCCTGTGGGAGCACCGCACGCAGCCGCATGCGCGCACGGTAGTGGTGACCGTGATGGGCGAAAAATAAGGGCGTGCCATTGCTTGCCGCAGACCGATTACTGCGTCCCCACGGACCGATCCTTGCATCCTGTGTCGTTCCCTTACGATCCCGGGCAGGAGGCCATCGTGGACAACCCCGTCGGCTGGTTTGAAATCTATGTCGAAGATATGGATCGCGCCAAGGCGTTCTACGAAGCGGTGTTTGACGTGCAGCTCTCGCGGCTGGATAACCCGACGGTCGAGCTGTGGGCGTTTCCGATGGATCAAAACAGCTACGGCGCGCCCGGCGCACTCATCAGGATGCCCGGCTTTCCGGTGGGCAAGAACAGCGTGGTCGTCTATTTCCGTTGCAACGACTGCGCGGTCGAGGCAGCGAAGGCGGCAAAGTCCGGTGGCCGCATCCACAAGGACAAGATGTCTATCGGGCAGTACGGCTACATCGCCCTGGTCGCCGATACCGAAGGCAACCTGATCGGCCTGCATTCGATGCAGTGAGGCGGCCCGCGCAAGGATAAGCAGTCTTGCTGCGTCCCCGCGCCTCGCTGTCGATGCCGCCATGCCGGAGCAGCTCACCAAGCACCCGGAAGTCACGCTCGAAGTGCTTCGAAGCGCGGGAGCACGATGCGGCGAAGGCGCACCGCAGGCGATCCTCACCCAGTGCCCGCCAAATCGCTTCTGCAAGTTGCCGGGCGGAGAAATATGCGTATACGGGCTCGACGAAGCGCCGCGCATGACGCAGATTTCCGCCGCCGACTGGCGGGCGCTCCAGCAGGCGCTCCAGTTGGACGTCCGTCCGCGGGAGAGCGAATTCGGCGATCAAAGCTTGCTCATCGGCGCGGGAGTACTCCTCGGTGTCGCGCTCGGCGCCATCGCCACGCACCTCGCACGACGCAAGTCATGAGTAAGGCGGCAGCGCGCGAGTCCATGCATCGGGACCTGACACCGAGACGGTCGCTCCTCGAAGCCGGTCAGAAGCTCTCCACATACGGCCTCAAATCGAGCTCCAGCGTCCAGGCGCTCGGCGGCTGCATATGCAGCTGGTAGTACGACCCGGCAATCGCACTTGGATCGAGCACCGCGTCTTCGCCGCGCTCCGCGCTCGTGTACCCGGGTCGGTCGCTCTCGATCTGTCCGTCGATGATCACATGGGCGACGTGCACGCCCTGCGGCTGAAACTCCCGGGCCGTGCTTTGCGCCAGCGCTCGCAAACCGAACTTGCCCACTGCGAGGTTGTGAAAGCGCGCACCGCCGCGCAATGATGCCGTTGCGCCGGTGAAGATGACGGTGCCCTGGTGGCGACCGTCGCGCCTGGTCGCGAGCATTGCGCGGATGGCTTCGCGCCCGACGAGAAACCCGCCCAGGCACGCTACGCGCCAGCAGCGCTCGAATTCATCCGCCGACGTGTCGAGCAGCCCCTTGCGCACGAACGCACCGGCGTTGAACACCACGAGCCGCGGTGTACCCAGGTCTGCTTGCACGGCGGCGAAGAGCCGGCTCACATCCCCCTCGTTCGTCGCGTCGCAGGCGTATGCGCTCACTTGAGCGCCCAGCTCAGCCACGAGCGGTGCGAGAGACTCGGCACTGCGCCGCGCGACGGCGACGCGCATCCCGTGCTCTGCAAACTTGCGTGCGAGCGCGCTGCCCAGACCCGGACCGGCGCCCACGACGACTGCGATCTCGCTCTTCTCCATACTGTGTTCTCCTGTGATTCCTCACGTCCGCCAAACACTATATGCCAGAACTGCGGCCCGCGGCCGGAACGCGCCCGCCTTACACGACTGAAACAAAGTGTTGCGCGAGCGACATCGCCGCGAAACGGTTCGTGATTATGCTGGCGACATCGACAGTTCATGCCCTGCCCGGTGTTGAAATGGACGCGCTGGTCCCCATTGCGAACGGCTTCTTCATCCTCGGCTATTTCGTGAAAGACCTGCTCAAGCTTCGCGTGCTGTCGTTCGCCGGCGCCTGCTGCCTCGCCTTCTATTTTGCGTTCCGGCCGGACCCGCTTCCGCACGTTGCCTGGTGGAACCTGTTCTTCGCCTGCCTGAACGCGATCTGGATATGCCGTCTCCTCTACGAGAGCACCGGGCGGCAGCGTCGCGCGTGACGGGGCACACAGCTGCCGCATAATGCCCGAGACGCTCGCCGCCTCCGGCAAGCTCCGAGGGCTCACGTCGCCTTGGAACCGTGATCGGCGGACACCGGAGGCTTTGCGGCGCGGGAACGGGAGTTGCGTCCCACGCGTTGGCGCAAGCGAGCAGTACTCGCACGTTGCGGCGCCGTCGAAACAGGAGGCGACATGAGATCCTTCCTGCAATGCGCAGTCATCGCGCTGCTGCACGCGTGGTGCGTATGGTGCGCGGCAGCGCCCGCGTCGTCTCAGCCGTACCCCGTCAAGCCGATCCGCTTCATCGTCACATTCCCGCCCGGCGGCACGGTCGACATCACCGCGCGGATTCTGCAGCCCAGGCTGTACGAGAGCTTCGGACAGCCGATCGTCATCGATAACCGAGGCGGTGCCGGCGGCGCGGTCGGCACCGAAGTGGCGGCGAAGAGCACGCCCGATGGCTACACGTTCCTGGTGACCCTCTCTTCGCACACGATCAACCCGCTGCTCTATAAGCTCCGATATGACGTCGAGCGCGACTTCGCCCCTGTGTCGCTGCTCATCAGCGTGCCGCAACTGATCGCAGCGCATCCGAACGCTCCCGCGAAGACGCTGCGCGAGCTCGTCGCAGCTGCCAAGGCGCGACCCGGCGCCTACGCCTATGCCTCGCCAGGCAACGGGACGCCGGGCCATATCGCAGCCGAGCTGCTCAAGCTGCGCACCGGCATCAACATCGTGCACGTGCCGTACAAAGGTGGCGGTCCCGCGGTCGCGGACACGATCGCGGGCCAGGTGCCGTTCCTCTTTCTCACGGCGCCTGCCGCGCTGTCGTTCGCACGCGCAGGCAAACTGCGCGCGCTTGCGGTGACGACCCGCAAGCGCTCGCCTGCGGCGCCCGAGATCCCGACCGTCGCCGAAGAGCTCAATCTGCCGGACTACGACGTGGATTCCTGGGTCGCGATGTTCGCGCCGGCGAAGACGCCCGGAGCGATCCTCGCGCGCATGCACAAAGAGATCGCCCGCGCAGTACACCTGCCGGACGTGAGACAGAAGCTGATCGAGAACGGCGCGGATCCCGTCGGCAGCAGTCCGGAGGAGCTCGATCGCGTCGTAAAAACGGAGCTCAAAAGCTGGGCCACCGTGATCCGAGACGCGGGGCTCAAGGCGGAGTAGAGGCCATCCAACGAATACAAACCCTTACGACCACAGATGAACATCGATCAACGCGGATGCGCCACTCGGAACGATCTTCGTTCGCGCCGACCCACTGTCTCCTACTGCCTGAGACCTAGGCGTTCGGCGAGCTGCTCGTAAAGCTGATATTGATCGCGCACGAACCGCTCGGTGTCCGCGGGGCTGCGCACGGCCGGTATGCCGCCCAGTTTTTCGTTGCCCGCAAGCCAGCCGGGATCGCGGGCAAGTTTCGTCATGACATCGCTCCAGCGCGCAACCACTTCGCGTGGCAACTTCGGCGGACCGGCAAGCGCGGACCACGCCGCGAGCCGCTCCATCTCGGGCCACCCGAGGCTGCGCGCGGTCGGCACGCCGGGCAGCTCCTTCAACGGTTCGCGCGTCGTCGTCATCAGCGCGCGTAACGTGCCGGCGCGGATGTGACCGAGAAGCGCCCCGAGGTTGCTGCAGGCGAAGTGCACTTGTCCGCCCAGGAGCGCCACGGTCAGCTCGCCCGATCCTTTGTAGGGCACGCCGACCGCCGCATCCTTCGGCAAGCCGACGAGGCTGAACAAGTACTGCGGGCCGAAGTTCTGGAGCGTGCCCTCGCCCACCGTCGCGAAGTTGAGCCGCCCCGGACGCTTGCGAATGTCCGCGATGAGATCGCTCATCGAGCGATAGGGTCCTTCGCCCCTCACGGCGCAAACGTAAGGATTGACCTCGAGCAGCGAGAGCGGCGTGAAGTCGTCCGGCTTGTACGGCGTCTTGCGATCGATAGCGGGCAGTATCACCTGCGATGCGATCCGCGCGAGGAGCAGGCGGTAGCCGTCCGGGGCCGCATTGCGCACTGCCAGCGTACCGATGGCGCCGGAAGCGCCCGGCTGATTCAGCACGACGATCGATTGCCCGTCGAGATAGCGCGAAGCATGCTGGGCCAGATTTCGCGCTGCGACATCGGCATCGCTCCCCGCGCTGAAGGGCACGACGAGCAGTATCGGGCGCTCCGGATATTGCGCGTGCGCGAGCGCTGCAGCTGCAAGCAGGATGACGAACAGTGACAGTCGTTTCATGCGCGCAATGTAAGGCACTGCACGCGCAAACGCTACTCCGCCCCAAATTTTCGGCAAGTGGTGGTCCAGCCGCGCCCGCCGGTTGTGGACGTATCCATGATGCGCCGCACACCGCAGTCCACTTCCCTGTCATATCGCAAGGCCACCGGGGCACGCGTCGCCAGACGGCGACGTTTCGCGAGATCGCCGTGTGACATATGTCGCCAAATGGTCACGTCGTGCGTCGGCGCAGAACAGCGTGTATAACGTGCGCTGCTCGACCAGGGCACATTGCCCCAGCACTTCGAAAAACAGCCTAAACACTCGAATCCGCAATGTCGTCCAAGCTCATGCAATGGATATTCTCTCGCGACCTGAACGGCCACTGGCAGTGGAAGCGGCAGCGCCATGGCAAGCTCATCAAGTCTCGCACCTCCTTCGTATGTCCCGACGATTGTCTGTACGACGCGATACGCGCGGGCTATCAGCCTTCTGCGCATCAGGCGGTCTACTGTCCGGGCTTCAAGGAGGGCATCACGGGACCGATATTGCCGCCGCCGTGATCTCGATCGGTCGGCATGCCGCCCGCCGCGCTTTGCGCCGATCCCAACTGACGCTGTGCAGTCACCGGGCAGCTGCGCGTTCTCACAGCAGCTACGTTTCTAGCGCGGGATCGCCACAGGTTTTCGTGAAGAGCCGCCGCTAGCGAGCAGCGCAGTCAGTGCTTCGCGCGTCACCGGCTTTACGAGATACCCGTCGAATCCGGCCTCGTCGCACTTCAGCCGATCGACGTCCTGGCCCCACCCCGTAAGGGCAACGATGATCGCGTCGCATGCCAATGGATCGGCACGTAGCGCGCGGCAGGCGTCGTAACCGCTCATTCCCGCCATGCCGAGATCGAGCAGGATCACTTCCGGTCGAAATGCGAGCGCCTTCTCGACGACTTCCTGCCCGTCGTATGCGCGCTCGGTCTTGTGTCCGGTGAGCTCCAGCAACGTGGCAAGACTTTCCGCAGCATCCCGGTTGTCGTCAACCACGAGTATTCGTCGCGAAGCAGAAGCGGGCGGCTGCTCCACGCGCGGGGCCTCCGGCTCGGCCTGGATTGCCGGCAGCCGCACGGTGAACGTCGCCCCGTGTCCCAACCCGGGGCTGTGCGCCGTAACCGTGCCCCCGTGCAAGTCCACGAGTTGCTTCACCAGCGCGAGACCGAGACCCAGACCCGCTGCCCGCTCGGACGCGGCGTCGAGCTGCGAGAACATCTCGAACACCGTTTGCAGCTTGTCGGAAGGTATCCCGATGCCGTCGTCCGACACCGCGACGACGACATCGTCGCCTTCGCGACGCATGCCTATCGATATGTGTCCGTGTGCGCCGGTAAACTTGCATGCGTTGTTCAAGAGATTCCCGAACACTTGCTCGAGCCGTACCGCATCGCCATAAACGCAGAGCGGATGCGAGTCTGCGGCGGTTATCGTGATGCGGCGCTCGCCGAGCAGCGGGCGGCAGCCCTCGACGGCATGCTCGATAGCGCATGCGACGTCCACGGACATGCGGCGCAGCGCGACTTTTCCGCGGGTGATACGGTTCACGTCGAGCAGGTCGTCTATGAGGTGCATCATCTGGCGGATCTGCCGCTCCATCACCTCGACCACGCGGGTCACGGTCTTGGCGTCTTCGGTCATCAGCTTCAGAATCTCGACGCTGCTTGCCAGCGGCGCGAGCGGGTTGCGCAGCTCGTGGGCCAGCGTCGCGAGAAACTCGTCCTTGCGCCGGTCTTGCTCCTGCAGCGCCGCCGTCCTTTCCATCACACGGCTTTCGAGCGCTTCATTCGAGCGCCTGAGCGCCTTGATCAACTCTTCGTTCTCGAACCGCAACCGGAACGATTCGCGGATCGTGGAATGTATGGACCTGCCGACGATCAGCATGGCGACGAGAAAGACCCCCGCCATGAAACCCATGGCCGTATGCAGCGGGTCGCCGACAGCGAGGTAACGCGCCGTGAGCGGAAGAAGCGCGCAGGCGGCGAACAGGAGAAATGCGGTATACACGGGCGCGAGCACGGTCATGGACCCGGCGACCATGCCCGCCAGCACGAACGCGAGAAACACCTCGTGAGGCAGCGATGCGGCCGGATACAGGAACAGCGCCGCCGCGCCCCACATCATGCCGGACGCAAGCGATCCCGCGAGGAAGTAGGTATGCCATCGGCGCGTGCCGCCCTGTCCTGCTGAGGCGCGGGTATACAGCGCGCTGATGTATGTGCGGGCAGCGGCAACGGCGCACAGGCACGCGAGCCAGGCAAGCGGGCGGGTGGCGCCCACGACGCCCGACTGCACGTACGCGAGCACCGCTCCGTTCACCAGCGTGACGCCTTGCGACACCGGCACCTGCGCATAGACGAGCCTGACCTGGGCTTGAGATACGGCGGCCCCGATGCCGCATTCGCTTTCCCGCGTCTGGGGCGATGACTGCGACGAGCTCTCTTGCGCGTCTGGCATGTCGAAGTATCGATGGCCGATGCGTCGAGTGTGAGCGCGCCGCCTCGCGAGTTCAACAGGCAAACGAGACCAGTTCGTTGCTACTATCCGCACTTCGGGGCAATCGCCGTTGCAGTCGACCCTCCTCCGGGCTCGGCGCCGGTGTAAGCTTCCTTCTCTCCTATCGCACAGCGGGATGCCATGCCCAAACTCCGCGTACTGAGCTTCGCCGTGTCAATCGACGGTTACGGCGCCGGACCGAACCAGGATCTTGAAAATCCGCTCGGCGTCGGCGGCGTGGAACTCATGGAATGGTTCTTCCACACGCGCGCGTGGCGCGCAATGCACGGGCAGGACGGCGGCGAGACCGGCATCGACAACGGCATCGCGGAGCGAGGCTTCGCGGGCATCGGCGCCTGGATCATCGGCCGCAACATGTTCGGCCCCGTGCGCGGTCCATGGCCGGACGAGAGCTGGAGAGGCTGGTGGGGCGACGAGCCGCCATATCGCGTCCCCGTATTCGTGCTCACGCATCACGCGCGTCCGTCGCTCAAAATGAAGGGCGGCACCGAGTTCCACTTCGTCACCGAAGGTATACACGCCGCTCTGGATCGCGCCACAGCGGCTGCGGGTGGGCGGGACGTGCGTCTGGGTGGCGGCGTATCGACCGTCAGACAGTATCTCCAGGCGGGGCTGGTAGACGAAATGCATCTTGCCGTGCGGCCCGTACTGCTGGGCACCGGCGAGCCTCTCTTAAGCGGCATCGATCTCTCCGCGCTGGGCTACGAATGCGCCGAGTGGGTCGCCGGCGAGCGGGCGACCCACGTCTTCGTGCGCAAGCGTGGCGGCCCGTCCTCGGCGAAGTAAGTCCTCCATTTTCCGTGCCGGGCCGCGGGCTGTCGGGAGCTGGAAGACGCCGCGACGATGTGCTCGAGTTGCGGTATGCTGGATCGTCGACGGTATGGCACGGGAGTACGAAAGCCATCCCGCCGGCGCACATTCAGGGGGGGAGATCTCACATGCAGCACTTCGACGAACTACCGGGCCGCGTGCTGGGCGCGCTCGTGCTCTTGCTGTGCACCTTCAACCTTTACGCCGCCGATTATCCGACGCCCCGGCAGGGCGACTGGGTGGTGCGCGACTTCCGTTTCCACACGGGCGAAACGCTGCCCGAGCTGCGCCTGCACTACACGACGATCGGCGAACCCAGCGGAGAGCCGGTTTTGGTCCTTCATGGCACGGCCGGCGCGGGCACGAACTTTCTTACGCCTGCGTTCGCGGGCGAACTGTTCGGGCCCGGACAGCCGCTCGACGCGACCCGCTATTACATCATCCTGCCGGACGCGATCGGAACCGGAAAGTCCAGCAAGCCGTCGGACGGTCTGCGCACCCGGTTTCCGCGATACAACTACGACGACATGGTGGAGGCACAATACCGGCTCGTGACCGAACATCTCGGCGTGCGCCATCTGCGCCTCGTCATCGGCAACTCGATGGGCGGCATGCAGACCTGGATGTGGGCGCAGAAGTATCCTGAATCCATGGATGTCGCCGTGCCGATGGCGTCCCTGCCGACGGAGATGTCGGGACGCAACTGGATGATGCGGCGTCTCATCATCGACTCGATACGCAGCGACCCGGAATGGATGAACGGCGAGTACGCGAAGCAGCCGCGCAGCGCGAAGTTCGCTTCGGTGTTCTTCCAGATCGGCACGAGCGGCGGCAATCAGGGTCTCTACAAGGCGGCGCCCACGCGGGAAAAAGCCGACGCGCTGCTGGAGAAGCGCATGAGCGCGCCGTTCAACCGCGACGCCAACGACATCCTGTACCAGTGGGAATCGTCGCGCGACTACAATCCGTCGCCCGGACTGGACCGCATTCAGGCCACGCTGCTTGCGATCAATGCCGCCGACGACGAGCGGAACCCGCCGGAGCTTGGCATCCTCGAGCGCGAGCTGAAACGCGTGAAGAACGGCCGCGCTTACGTGATACCCGGCAGTCCTGACACGTTCGGGCACGGCACTACCGGGCAGGCGAAATTCTGGAAGAAAGAGCTGGCCGCGCTGCTGGAAAGCGCACCTCGGCGTAGCGCGCGGTAACTTGGACTCCAGGCCCTCCTGTCTTCCCTGACCTGCACTTCTTAAGACGAATTACAGGCTTCTATGATCGCGGAGAAAATCAAAGTGCGTGTCACGGCCACCGGGCAGATGCTGGATGTCGCGGTCTACACCAAGCGGACGGAAGCCATCGAAGTCGTCGTCGGAGAAGGCGTGCACAGCGTGCGCTGCACGTTGACGCCCAATCGCACCGGCAAGGCGTACGTGGGCAGCGTGATGGGACGCGAGCTGGTTTACGAGCGCAGCCGCGACGAGGTCAAAGCCGATATTGACCGTATCGCCACGCGACGCAGCGATTACCAGCGCCGCTAGCTCGCGGGCGCGCTGACCGCGCCGCCCGGTGAAGCGGCGGTCAGCACGCTCTCGAGTTCGTGCACCAGGCGCTTGAGCATCTGGGTCTCGGTGGGCGTGAGCGGCGTGACGGACGGCGACGTCCAGTCGGCGTAGAGCAGCGCGAGCGCCCTGCCCTTCACCACGATCGGCAGCAGCATCATGGAATGGGCATCGCCGAGCGCGTCACGATGCCATGCCGGTATCCGCGATCGGATCTTGGCGTCGCCGGTGTCGGCGATGTGCACCGGCGTCCGTGACGAAAGCGTCAGGTGAAAGACGTCGGGCGCGAATCCGCCTTCGAAGGAGAGCGCGGTGAGGTCTCCCGCTTTCGGCGTGCCGAAGCCTGCGCGCGCGCTGTATCGGCCGCTCGACGGCTCCGGCAGGAATGCAATGACGCGCGTGCATCCGAGCGCGTTCTGCATCACTTCCAGCGCCATGTGGAGCAGCACGGGGATCTGGCATTCGGGCGCCGAGCGGGCGATTTCCGCGACGCCGGCGGCGAGCCTCGCCTCCGCGTCGGCCGGCTTGCCCGATGCTTCTCTCCCCGGCTTCTCCGAGTACACGTCGGCTATGCCTTCCCATCCCCCCTTGGTCTGCGCTTCGGCGTGCAGCTGCTCGAGCGTCGCGTGCATCGCCTCGACGTCGAGTGCGAGCAGCGGCGTGTAGCGTTCGGCCGCTGCGGCGGCCTGCCCGGGCGCGCCGCTCGCCATCGCGCGCGCAAGCTCGCCCGAAAACGCCGACATGGCGCGCAGCCACTCCGCATGAGTCAAGGGCTCTTCCACCGCATCAGGATCGAAAGGCCGCAGCGCTTCGCGCAATCGCCCCGGCAGTCCCCACCGGAACGAAATGTCCTGCCCGATCTCGGAGAACGTCACGCCCAGCACTTGCCGCGCCGCCTCGTCGGCCGTCACGTCGACATCGGCCATCCTCGCTTCGATGCGCTCCCAGTCCTGCGGCGCGTAGAACACGCACACCAGCTCGCCGAGGCGCGACAGCAGCGCGCACACCGCAGCCTCTTCTCCTTCCTTGATACCGACGTGCTCCGTCAGGCGGCGGGCAACGAGCCCGGTCAGCATCGCCTCCGCGAGCAGATGCTTCGCCTTCTTGCGCTCGGCCGTCATGCCTTTGAAGCTGTCGAGCAGCCGCAGTCCGAGCGCGAGATGGCCGACCGTCTCCTGTCCGAGCACGAGCACGGCGCGGCTCACGGTCGTCACGTTGCCGCCGAACGGGGCGTACATCGCCGAGTTGGCAAGCCGCAGCACCTTTTGCGTGAGCGAAAAATCCGAAATGACGGCCGAGACGATCTTCTCCAGGTGATCGTCACGCGACTGCACGGCTGTGACGATGTTGCGTATGGAGTGCGTGAGCGTCGGAAAGTCGCCCTCCTCCACCATCTTCGTCCACAGCGCGTCGAAGACTTTGCGCTTTTCGGTGCTCATGGCTGTTCCGCCGCCCTGGCACGCGCCCGCAGCGCGTCGACGAATTCATCCACCGGCATCGGCCGGCCGAAGTAGTAGCCCTGCACGAGCGGACACCCCTTTTCCGACAGGAAGCGCAGCTGCTCTTCATCCTCCACGCCCTCGGCGACCACCTGGAGGCCGAGCTCGCGCGCGAGGCTCAGCACGGCCGAAACGATCACACGATCGTTGGCCGAGCTCGCCATGTCGCGCACGAACGACCGGTCTATCTTGAGCGACGACAGCGGGAAGCGTTTGAGATACGCAAGCGACGAATAGCCCGTGCCGAAGTCGTCCACGGCGATGCGCACGCCGAGACGCTTGAGCGCCTCGAGGAGCACGCGCGTCTGTTCCGGGTGCTGCAGCAGCACGCCTTCGGTGATTTCGAGCGCGAGCCGCTCCGGCTCTATGCCCGACTCCGACAGCGCCTGCCGCACCTGCTCGAAAAAGTCGTCCTGGCGGAACTGCCGGGGCGAGACGTTCACGGAAACCGAAAGGCCCGCAATGCCTTCCGCATCCCAACGCACCGCCTGCATGCACGCCGTGCGCAGCGCCCACGCGCCGAGCAGCCCGATGAGGCCGTTCGTCTCCGCAATCGGAACGAACTCCGCCGGAGAGACCATGCCGCGCGTCGGATGCGGCCAGCGCATCAGGGCTTCCGCGCCGACTATCGTGCCGTCGGTCTTTGCGATCGGCTGGTAGTGAAGCAGAAACTCGCCGTTGCGCACCGCCTCGAACATCTCGTGCTCGAGCTTGAGATATTCCGAGCGCTTCGCCGCGAGATCGTGGTTGAACAGCTGCCAGCGGTTGCGGCCGAGGTCCTTCGCCCGGTAGAGCGCGGCGTCCGCGCAGCGCATCAGCGCATCGGCGTCCGATGCATGCTCGGGATGCAATGCCAGGCCCATGCTGATAGTGAGGAACAAGGTGTGCTCGCCGACGACGAACGGCAGCTGCATCGCATCCGTGAGCCGCCGCGCGAGACGTTCGGCCTCGTCCGGGCTTGCGATGTCGTTCAACACGAGCACGAATTCGTCACCGCCCACGCGAGCGATCGTATCGACCGCGCGCAGCTGGTTCTTGAGCCGCGCGGCGACACGCGAGAGGACCGCGTCTCCGATCGCGTGGCCCAGCGAGTCGTTGATGCGCTTGAATCCATCGAGATCGGCGATGATGAGGGCGAAGCCACGTCCTCCCCGGCGGTGTTGTGCGAACGCGTGCTCGATGCGGGCCGAAAGCAGCGCCCGATTCGGCAATCCCGTCAACGCGTCGTGTGCCGCGGCGCGCTCGAGGTCTTCTTCGCGCCGCCGGTGCTCGGAGATGTCGCGTCCGGCGGCGAGCACTCCGCCATCGTCGCCCGCGTCGCGAATCAATCGCAGCTCCACCCACGCCGTCTCCGTGACGGACTTCAGCATGCGCACGGTGAGACGCTCGTGGTCTCCGGGCTCGGCGCCGAGCCGCTGCAGCGCCTGCTCCAGCGCACGCACGTCCTCGGTATCGACCACGTCGCGCAAGCGCGCCGCGCCGATGTACTCCCGGGAATGGCCGAGCAGCGCGGCGAATCCGTCCGATGCGTGCACGATAAGGCCGTCCGCAGAGAGCCGCGCGTACAGGTCGAGCGCGCGTTCGGCAAGCAATTCCAGGCGTGCGGCCGCATCCGCCGGCCGCTCTACGGGGCGCATCAGTGCGCGGACCGCGATGCCCATCGCTTCGTCGCCGCTTCGGGGCTTCACCATGCTAGCGCTTCATCAGTTCAACGTTGAGTCTTGCACCAAGCTCCGATTCCCCCGCGCGGCGGGTGCGATATCGCGGCGACGTGCACGTGGTTTCGACATCCGGCTCCGTGTCATCGTGGTGCGCGGGCGGCCGCATTCGGTCCAGCTTCGAGATTCTCGGCGCTTCGGCACGGATCAAAGCCCGAAATAAGGGCCATCTACCGGGCCGATTCCCGGAATGCGGACCTCCACGGCGCCCGCGGCGAGCGCAGAGTGGCATAATCGAGCGCACCGTCCGGTTCTCGGCAACGGACACAATCAATAAGGAGGAGATTCATGCAGCTTCTGTCGCGTCTCACGTACGTTCTCGCATTCGCACTCGCCTGCGCGCCGGCGCTCGGGCAGAAGTTTCCGTCGAAGCCCATAGAGATCGTGGTCGGCGGATCGGCAGGCGGCGGGTGGGACACGACCGCGCGCGCCATCATGAAAGCACTGCAGGACGAGAAAATCGTAGGCGTGCCGATCAACGTGCTGAACAAATCGGGCGGCAGCGGCTCGATCAGCTGGGCCTATCTCAACCAGCACAAAGGCGACGGGCACTACGTTGCGATGAGTTCCACGATCGTCCACGCCAACGAATTGCTCGGGCGCAGCACGCAAACGCTCGCCGATTTCACGCCGATCGCCATGCTGACGACCGAATGGCACGCCGTCGCGGTGAAGAAGGAGTCGCCGATCAAGACCGGTCGGGACCTCATGGACCGCCTCAAGCAGGACCCCGGATCACTCTCCGTCGGCATCGCGCTGGGCGTCGGCAATGACGATTACATGTCGTTCATGAAAGCGGCGAAGGCTGCCGGCGTGGACGTGAAGGGATTGAAGCGCCTCGTCATCTTCCCGTCGGGTCAGGAGCTCATGGTGGCGCTGCTCGGCGGTCACGTCGACGTCATTTCGACGGGGCTTTCCGAAATCGCCGAACAGTACAAGTCAGGCAAGGCGCGGATTCTTGCGATCTCGGCCGACAAGCGCCAGACGGGGGATCTCGCCGCCGTGCCGACCTGGAACGAACAGGGCATAGACGGCAAGTTCGGCCACTGGCGGGGGCTCTTCGGCCCCAAGGACATGCCGGCCGCGGAGCTCAAAGCCTGGGAAGACATGCTCGGCAGGATGGTGAAGACCCGGACGTGGAAGGAACTGCTCGCCCGCTATGACTGGGACGATGCCTTCCTGCCCGGCGAGCAGTACAAAGCCTACCTCGAGGAAGAGCACAGGCAGTTCGCTGCGACGTTCAAGGAAATGAACATCGTGAAAAAGAAATAGCGGACACCGACGTCGCGCGCCGCAAGACACAGCCTCGCTGTCCGGGGCAGCATCGTGATCAACAGGGAGAATGGCATGGCCGCAGTCAAAGACAAGACCGCAATCCTCGCCACACTGCCGACGCGAGCGGACGAGGACCCGTTCGTCGTCGGCATCGGGGGGTTTTATCGCCGCTGGTTCAATCTCATCGACGACCTGCAGCTGCTCATCGACACGGTGGCCAAGGTCAAAAGCACCGAAGACGAAGACTGGGTTCCGGTGTGGAGCGAGGTCGCACGACGCTACGAGAAGGATGCGGAGGCGCGGCTCGCGCAAGGCGACAAAGCCGGCGCGCGCAACGCGTTCATCCAGGCGAAGAGCTACTACAGCATCGCGCGGTTTCCCGCGCCGTATCGCTCGGGATCGGCGATCTGCCCACCGGACATGAGCCCGATCAAGGCCGAAGCGTACAACCGCTATCTCGAATGCTTTCGGCGCGCCACCGAACTCATGGACGGCAGGCACGAGACGATCAAGATCGTGCGCGACGGCAAGGAGGCGACCGGTTATCTCCGATTGCCGAAAGGTGCGTCGCCCACCAACCGCGTGCCGGCCGTCCTCGTGATGTGCGGCGGCGACATGTACAAGGAAGATCGCGAAAAGTACGCCGACGGCGCCTTGAACGAAGGCATGGCCGCACTCGTGGTCGATGCGCCGGGCACCGGACAGACGACGTTCCCGCATGCGCCGGAATCCGTCGTCGCATGGCAGGCGGCGCTCGACACGCTCGCCGCACGTCCCGAGATCGACGGCAAGCGTCTGGGCGCATTCGGCGTAAGCCGCGGCGGATTGTGGGTGATGCGCCTTGCCGCCCACGACAGCCGCGTGAAGGCGCTGATCTCCTGCGCACCCGGTGGTGTGGGCTACTGGGGCACGCCGGAAGAGCGCGCCGAATGGCGCAAGGCGGCGGAGGAGCGGGCGAAGACCAACTGGTTCGGTCCGCGCGGCACCAAGCCGCCGCTGCACGCGATCACCGAAGAAGAGCAGCGTCGCGAATTCCTGCGCTGGTCGCTCAAGGACAACGGCCTTTTGAACAATCTCACCATGCCGATGTATCTCGTGAACGGCAAGATCGACCACCTGACGCCGATAGGCAATCTCTACCTCCTGCTCGAAAGCGGCCCTCCCACCGGCCGCGTCGCGCGCGTCTATCCGGAAGACGGTCACATCGCGGCGAAGAACGAACGTGAATGGGGACCGGCCGCGTGGCGCTGGCTGCGCGAGCAACTCACCAGATAAGAACACACGGCGACGCGCGCTGCCCATGCGCGCCCGCCACGCATCAGACAGGGATCAGGGAGAGGAAGCATGAAGGACATAGTTGCGGCTGCGCTCGCAGCCGTCATCGTACTGCCTGCACACGCCGCCGATGCACCGCTCGGTGCCGATGCGGCGAAAACCTTGCCGATCGCCGATGCGCATTTTCATTTCATGCCGTTCATGACCGGGGCAGACCTCCTCGCGCACATGGATACGAACGGCGTACGCTGGGCGGGAGGGGCAGGGTCCGTGTTGAACGTCGGCAACGGCTCGGAAGCGACGACGGTCGGCGCGCAACGCACGGCCGAAATCGCCGGCGCACTGGCGAAGCGCTACATCCCTTCCACCGGGCAGGCGCCATGGGTCGGCCTCAAACGCGCCGGCGGCGCCGAGGCGCTCGAAGACGCCGCGAGCCCGGCATTCCAGCGCGCGCTGCAAGTCATAGAGCAGGCATTGCAGAACGGCGCGCGGGTGATCGGTGAAATCCACGTCAACACGCTGCGATCGGCGCGGTCGCCGCTGCTCACGCATCGCATCGACGCCGATGCCCCTACGCTTAAAGCGTTGCTCACGCTCGGCGCACGCTACAAGCGCCCGCTCAACATCCATGCGCAGCGCGACTCCTTCCCCGGCATTGGGCGGCTCGCCGAATCGAATCGCGACGGACGCGTGGTCGTCGCGCACTGCGGCAGCGACGCCACGGCATCCGACGTGCGGGAGCTCATGGAAAAGAATACGAACGTGTACTGCGATCTTTCGTACCGTTCGCCGCCCCAAATCGGGCCCCGAGTGATCGGTCGCAGCGCGTACGACGCGAACAGCCTGCGCGCCGACTGGAAATCGCTCATCGAAGACTATCCCGACCGCTTTTACGTCGGCATAGATGACGTGACGAGCTGGAACGAGTATGACGCCGTCGTGCACGCGATACGCAACGGATTGCTCGCGAACCTTTCGCCCGCGACCGCGGAGAAAGTCGCTCACAGGAACGCCGTAGCCCTGTTCGGTCTGGAGTAACGGCCGCAGGCACGTGCCGGCTGAATGCCAACGAGGAGCAGCTGCACCGCGGATCCGAACGGAGGCCCGCATCCGTTGCCGGTCTGGCACCGCCTGCAGGCCGAGGCGCAGGCTGCGCGACGCGGATTTGGTCGGCGCGTTAAGAGCCGCGAACTGGCATACACATTGCTCCCGCTGCAGCGTCTCCCTGCGGATCGGAGAACGACATGGCGGAACGCTACTGGAGCGGCGCGGACGAGCAATGGCCCGAAGGTCACGCCTTCGATGAGCGGACGCGACAATTCGTGGGCATGGAGCAAGGGGCCGCCTGGCCTCCGGCACGCGAGGTTGCACCGGGCAACCGCCGGCGCATGGCTCGCGCGTATCGACGCACCGACGAGCGGGTGCGCGACGATGTGTGCGAGCGTCTCTCTCACAGCAATGCGGTAGACCCGACCGACGTCAGCGTCGAAGTCCGCGATGGCGTCGTCACGCTGGAAGGCACCGTGCCTCATCGCGCCATGCGATATGCGCTCGAGGACATCGCTGCGCGCTGCATGGGCGTGATCGACATCGACAACCGCGTGCGCGTGGCAGCACCGCATCGATAACGTGACAAAGAACGCACGGCGCTGCCACGACCGTGATAATGTAGACAGCGTCACGACCGCCGAGGAGGGTCGCATATGAGAAAGACGATCTGGTGGCTGCTGCTCATCGCCGGCCTCGTATTGCTCGCAGCCATTCCGTACTACAGCACGGTGCGACATCCGGGCTCGAAATCGGACCCTGGCGAATCACCGATCTCGGATGCGCCGCCGCCTTCGCGCCCCGCGACGGTCGGGCCCCAGTACCCGCTGCCGCTCCCCGCACTCGAAACGCCGCTTCCCGCGCTGGACACGAGCGACGCGACGTTACGTAACAGCGTGCGCGCGCTATGGGGCGACAAAGCGGTCGACGAGCGCTTCCAGTTCAAGGATTTCATCCGCCGCGTCGTGGCAACGATAGACAATCTGCCGCGCCGCAAAGTGGCGGTGCGTCTGATGCCCGTAAGGCCGGTCGAAGGCGCGTTCGCCGTGACCGGCAACGAAGACGGTTACACCATGGCGCCCGAGAACGCGCGGCGCTACACGGCGTACATTGCGCTCCTCGAGGCGGTGACGCCGTCGCAGCTGGTTTCGCTGTATATGCGTCTCTATCCGCTGTTCCAGCAGGCGTACGAGGATCTGGGCTATCCGGGGCAGTACTTCAACGATCGCCTCATTGCCGTCATCGACGATGCGCTGGACGCGCCCGATATCGCAGCGCCGCCGACGCTGCTGCGACCGAAAGTGTTCTACGTCTACGCGGACCCGGAGCTCGAAGCGAGCTCGGCAGGACAGAAGGTGCTGATGCGCATGGGGAGCGAGAACGCCGCGCGCGTGAAAAGTCGGTTGCGCGCGATCCGAGCCGAGCTGGAGAAGCAGGCCTCCAGCATGTCGCGCTCGCGCTGACGAACGCGCGGGTCTTCCCTGCCGCTGCGAAAGACCGGGTAAGGCGATCGCTACCCGGTCTTTCGTGCTGTGACGATACTGCTTCAGTGTTACGTCACTTCACGGCGAGGAATCCTGATTCCTTCATCAGGGTGCGATGCAGGGCTTCGGCCTTCTCCACCCATGCCAGGAATTCCTTGCCCGTCATGAACGTGGTGTTGTAGGCGCCGCGCTCCATGTATTCCTTCCAGTCCGGCGTCTCGCGCACCTTCTTGAAGAGCTCCACGTAGAAGTTCACCGCATCCTGCGGCAC
>JBLNBW010000070.1:0-27650 GCA_050260255.1 Rhodospirillaceae bacterium
ACCAACACGCAAGGAATACGCAACGCCACCAATCTCGTGGGCCAAGCGACCGTCTCGGCTTTCCGTCGCACACAGCTCACCGACTGGACCGTCAACGCGAGAATTCCCCGGTCGGTCGCTCTCGCGACCGCGACCGAGCAGGTTCTCATATGGTCGGCGATCGGGATCGCCTTTCTCGGCATAGGGTTCATCTGCGCACGCCGGTTCTGGCAGCGCGTGGCGCCCCCGCTCGTGCAGCTCGGCAAATCGGCGCGCGCGATCCAGCACGGCGAACCGGTCGACATGCCGGTGACCGATATCGCGGAAATCGACGACCTCTCGAACCTGCTGCGCGAAGCGGCGGCTGCCGAGCACAGGGAGCAGGCGCAGGCCATGCACCGCGCCATCGCCGAGGAACGCGAGCGCGCGACACGAGGGCTTCTTGCGGCTCTGACGGAAAGCGAGACCCGCTTTCGCACGCTGGTCGAGCATTCCGGCACCGGCATCGCATCGGTGGACCTGACGACCGGCCGCTTTCTCCTGGTGAACCGGCGTCTCAGCGAAATCACCGGATACAGCAAGGCGGAGCTGCTGGAGCGCACATACAACGACATCACGTATCCCGACGATCGCAGCGTCTCCGGCATTGCCGCCTTGCGCGAGGGCACTCTCGATGAATATGAAACGGAGAAGCGGTACGTACGCAAGGACGGCTCGGTGCGCTGGGTGCAGGTCCACGTCAGGCGCTTCCCCGACCCGAAGAATGCCCGCTCGATGAGCTTCTCCTCAGTCGTCGATGTCACGGAGCGCAAGCAAGCCGAGCTCGCGCTTCAGGCCGCGGACCGGCGCAAGGACGAGTTTCTGGCGACGCTCGCACACGAGCTGAGGAATCCTCTGGCGCCGCTGCGCAGCGGCATCGAGATCTGGAAACTGCGCTATGACGATCCGGCCACGCTCGCGCAATTGCGCGCTCTCATGGAGCGGCAAGTGACGCACATGGTGCGCCTCATCGACGACCTGCTCGACGTGTCGCGCATCACCACCGGCCGCCTGGAGCTGCGCAAGGAGCCGGTCGATCTCGCCGACGTGGTCGAGGCCGCCCGGGAAGCGTGCGCCCCGCTCATCGAGTCCAACGGTCTGCGCCTCACCGTCAAGATCGAAGACGCCCCGCTCATGGTGGACGGCGACAGCACCCGCCTCATACAGGTCGTCGAGAACCTGCTCACGAATGCGGCGAAATACACGGAAAAGAACGGCGACATCGACATGCATGCATGCCGGCGCGGCGGCCACGCCGTGCTTACGGTGAAGGACAATGGCATAGGTATACCGCACGACAAGCTCGAGTCGATATTCGACATGTTTTCCCAGATACACGGCAGCCGCGGCAAAGGCAGGGACCATGGCCTGGGGATAGGGCTGCATATCGTGAAGAGGCTCGTCGAGCTGCACGGAGGCTCCGTGATCGCGAGGAGCGATGGCGAAAGTCGCGGCAGCGAGTTCGTCATACATTTGCCGCTCACCGCCGCGCGCGTCGCGTCGGAAGCGAAGCCGATCGCACACAGACCCATCGCGCCCCTGCGCATCCTCGTGGTCGACGACAACCGCGACGCTGCCGAGTCGCTCGCCGCTCTCCTCGACATCGAGGGACACCAGGCTTACACCGCGTACAGCGGCGAGGAAGCGCTGGAGATTGCCGCTGCGGCCGAGCCGGACGTTGTGCTGCTCGACATCGGCATGCCGGAGATGGATGGCCACGAGGTGGCGCGTCGCATCAGGGCGCAAAACCAGCGCGCCCAGCCGTTCATTGTGGCCATCACGGGCTGGGGCCAACCGACGGACAAGGACGGGACGGCCGCTGCCGGCATAAACCGACACCTGGTGAAGCCGGTGGCCCGCGCGGAATTGCACCGCGCGCTGGAAGCAGCGTCGAAACGGCAACCGGCACGAGAGCGCGACGGAGGCCGCTGACACCGCCAGCGGCGTCCCCTTCTTGGCACCGATCATGCTTGGCATGGCTTGCCGGACCATCGTTGCACAGCCGCCAAGGAGGACGCATGGACATGTCGTTGCTGGATGCCGTGCTCGGCTTCGCCCTTGCCTACAGCGCCACGTACGTGCTCTATTGCTGGGTACGCGCCGACACGCCCGCCCGGGCGCGGGACAGCGAGCAGACGCCCGTCCGCGCAGTCCGCGACCTCACGCGTCCCCGCAATCGTTCGTCCACCACGGTATAAACCTTGCACGATTTACCGTGCGTACCCCTGTCAGAGAGTGAATCCGGGTGTCGCCGCCGGATCGTGGCCTGACGTGCGATCCGGCGTCTACCGCTCCCCCGCAGTTGCGACCGGAATGCCGCGCATCCGCCGGATGGTCCATTGCGCACCGCAGGAGAGTAATCGGGTAAGCGACCGCTACGTTTTAGACTACGCGCAGATGGCGCTTCCGCTGTGGGGCGCCGTTTGTTTTCGTTCCTTTCCGTGCCTCGGGATAGCGTTCCAGAGACGCGTTGAGCGCTACGGCAAGGGCCTGCTCACCGCTCAGCAGATTCTTCCAGTCGAGCTCGAGACCTTTGCGCCTGCCTTTGCGCGCGAGCTTGATGCCGATCTCGCTCAGCGTGACGGTGTACGGCTCGCCGTCCACCAGGATTTCGCGCTTCAACGTTCCGTTCAGCCGCGTCGTCATGGGCTTCGCGCAGCAATCGACACTCCCGCCGGTACGCACCTGTTCCAATAATCGGACTTCCGCTTGACCCGTGCGCCGCTTCGGGCGGAGCATTCGGGCTCCCGCCGCAGGCATTACGAAAATGACAGGAGGAACGATGGACGTACTACGCTGCGCAGCACTCGCCTTGTTGATGGCGACTGCGCCCGTCGCCGCGAACGCGCAGAGCGGTCGATATCCCACCAAGCCGATACGTCTCGTCCTCCCTTTCCCGCCCGGCGCGCCCAGCGATCTCGTGGGCCGTGCAGTGGCGCAGAAACTCGGCGAGCAGCTCGGCGAGAACGTCATACCGGACAATCGCGTCGGGGCAGGCGGCAACCTCGGCTTGAGTCTCGTCGCGAAAGCGCCGCCCGACGGCTACACGCTGATGGTGTCCTCGCCCACGATTGCGTTGAGTCCGTGGCTTTACAGAAAGCTGCCGTACGACCCGGAGAAGGATTTCGCTCCGGTGGCACCGCTCGCCGTGATCGAGAACGTCATGCTGGTGCACCCCAATGTTCCCGCGAAAACGCTGAAGGACTTCATCGCACTCGCCAAAGCGCGGCCCGGCAAGCTCAACTACGGCTCGGGCGGCGCGGGAACGACGAATCACCTCGCCAATGAGCTGCTCAAGTACCTTACCAAGATCGACATCGTGCACGTGCCGTACAAGGGCGCCACGCTCGCCACGCTCGCTTTGGCCGGCGGCGAAGTCGATCAGGTGATCGTCTCCGTGTCGTCCGTATTGCCGCTCATACACGACCGCAAAGTGCGGCCTATCGTCGTGCTGTCGCAGAAGCGCGTTGCCGCCCTGCCCGACGTGCCGACCTCCGCCGAATCCGGCATGCCGGATTTTCTCATGTCGATTTGGTTCGCCATGTACGCGCCGGCTGCGACACCGCGCGAGCTCGTGACGCGGCTCAACAAGGAAGTCGTACGCGCGCTGGAATCGCCCGACATGCGGCAGAAGATGGCCGGCATCGGCATAGATCCGTGGGTGGGCACGCCCGAGCAGCTGGCGCAATGGCAGAAGAAGGAAACGGCCCGCTACGGGACGATCATCAAATCGGCCGGCATACAGCCGGAGTAACAGGCAACATCAACACAGGGAGAATGCTTTGACGGACACGCAACTGCTCGACCGCGATACGCCCGAAACCGTGAGGCTCACGCCGGAAGAAGCCACGCGCATAGGCGTGAGCGCCCTGCTACGCCTGGGCTACACCGAGGAGGAGGCGCGGATCGTGGTCGATCAGCTCGTCGACAACGCGTTGTGCGGCTACAAGTTCGCCGGGCTGCCGCGCATCCTCGCGATCGCGGGCGACGAGAAATCCAGGCAGGGCCGCAAGCCCATCAAGACGATCCATGAAACGCCGTCCTCGGCGCTGCTCGACGGAGGCAACAACGTCGGATACATCGTGGCGTACCGCGCGGCCGAAGCGGCGATCGCGAAAGCGCGCAAGCACGGCATGGCGTCCGTCGGGGCGAACAACAGCTACTTCAGCGGCCGCAACGCGTACTTCGTGGAAAAGATCGTGCGCGACGGCTTCGTGGCGTTTCACGCATCCAGTGCGTGGCCGCGCGTGCTGCCCCCGGGCGGAGCGAAGCCGGCGCTCGGCACGAATCCGATCTGCTTTGGCTTTCCCTCGGAGGAAGGGCCGGTGATCGTGGACATGGGCACGGCAGCGCTCATGTGGGGCGACGTGATGCTGCACGCGCATCTCGGCAAGCCGCTTCCGCAAGGCATAGGACACGACGAGCTCGGACGGCCGACACAGGACGCGTCCGCAGTGCTGCGCGGCGGCGTCGTGCCTTTCGGCGGACATAAGGGCTATGGCCTGTCCTTTGCCGTGCAGGCGCTCGGACTGCTCGCCGGTGCGGCGCTCGCTCATGGCCGCGTGCAAGACTATGGTTTTCTTTTCTGGGTGGTCGACCCCAACGCGATGCTGCCCGGCGGCGATTTCAAGCGCCAGATGTCGGAGCTCGTGCGCAAAATCAAGGACACGCCGCGCCAGCCGGGCGTCGAAGAAATACGCATCCCATCGGAGCGCGCGCGGCGCGAACGGGAGCTGCGCCGCAGTCAAGGCATAGTGATCGAGCGCAAGGTCGTCGAATCGATAGAAGCGCTTCGATGACCGTTCTGCTTTCGCGCACGCTGTGCGCTCTGCTCGTCGCCGCCGTCCCGCTCGTGGCGGGGGCTCAAGGGTTTCCATCGAAGCCGGTGCGTGTCGTCATCCCCTTCACGCCGGGCGGTCCCAACGATCTCGTCGCGCGGCCCCTTGCGCAGCGCGTGAGCGAGCTGTGGACCCGTCCCGTGGTCGTGGAGAATGTGCCCGGCGCGAATGCCATCATAGGCACGGAGCAAGTGGCGCGCTCTACTGCGGATGGCCATACGGTGCTGATCGTGTCGACGGCGTTCACGATCAATCCGAGCGTGGTGGCCAAGCTCAATTACGATCCCATCCGCGATTTCGCGCCGGTGAGCCTCATTGCCAACAGCGACATCGTCCTCGCGTCGCATCCGCGGGTGCCGGCAAAGACGATACGCGAGCTGATCGCGCTGGCGAAGGCGCAGCCGGTCAAGCTCACGTACGGCTCGTCGGGCACCGGCAACTCGACGCATCTCGGCGGCGAGCTCTTCGACATGATGGCAGGCGTGAAGATGGTGCACGTGCCTTATAAAGGCGCCGCGCCGGCGCTCAACGATCTGCTCGGCGGCCACATCGATCTCATTTTCACCGCGATCCCGCCGGCGCTCGGACACATGCAGGCGGGCCGCGTGCGTGCGCTCGGTGTAGCAAGCTCGAAGCGCAGCTTCGCGCTGCCCGCCGTGCCGACCATAGAGGAGCAGGGCCTGCGCGGATTCGAGGTGACGTCCCGTTACGGGATGGTCGCGCCCGCCGGTACCCCGCGCGATATCGTCGCGCGGTGGCACGATGCAGTCACCAAGGTGCTTCACACGCCGGATATGAAAACGCTCTACAACGGCTATGGTGTGGAGCCTTATACCAACACGCCCGAGGAGTTCGGCGCTTACCTGAAGCGTGAACTGGAGAAATGGCGCAAAGTGGCCCGCGCAGCGGGACTCGGCAAGGAATGAACGACAAGAAGCAACGCAACCGCGCGGATCTCGACGTCCTCTTCTCTGCGCGCAGCATCGCAATCATCGGAGCATCGCCCGACAAAGCGCGGGTCGGCGGACAACCGCTGCACTACCTGCGCGCTTTCGGTTACCAGGGGACGCTCTATCCGGTCAATCCGAAATACCAGGACATCGACGGGCTCGCCTGCCACCCTTCCGTGACGGCGCTGCCGGGGCCGTGTGACGTGGCGGTCGTCGCGCTCAATGCGACTCAAGTACTGCGCGCCGTCGAAGAATGCGGCAAGGCCGGTATACGGGTTGCCATCGTGCTGAGCGCGGGCTTCCGCGAAGTGGGCGGCGAAGGCGTGGCACTTGAGCAGGCGCTCAAGGCTGCCGCGCATCGCAGCGGGGTGCGCATCGTCGGCCCGAACTGCCAGGGCGTTCTCGATCTCGCACGCCGCGTCCACGCGGGATTCGGCGCGGGCTTCCAGTATCCCGATCTCCTGCGTGCGCCCATCGCCATGGTGACGCAGAGCGGCGGGTTCGGCTTCACGATGATGATGTCGGCGCAGCGGGCCGGCGTCGGCTGCAACTACGTCGTCTCGACCGGCAACAGCATCGATCTTACCGCGCTCGATTTCATCGAATACCTGATCGAGCGCGACGACGTCGCCATGGTGACCACGTTTCTCGAAGGCGTGGATGACGGTCGCCGCCTTATTGCGATCGGCGAACGGGCCCTCGCGCTCGGCAAGCCGATACTCGTGTGGAAGGCGGGCCGGTCGGAAGCGGGACGTCGCGCCGCTGCGTCGCACACGGCGCAGCTCACGACCGGTCACGAGCTTTTTCGCGCCGCGTTCCGCCGCGGCGCTTATATCGAGGTAGAGGATTACGGCGAGGTCGTAGACCTGTGGCGTGCTTTCCGTGCCGGCCGCCTGCCTGCAGGCAACCGCACCGCGATACTCACCGCATCGGGCGGCACCGGCGTGTTCATGGCGGATCATTGCGAGCGATATCGGCTCTCTCTGCCGGCCTTGTCCGACGCGACGCTCGCACGTCTGCGCGCCCTGCTTCCCGGCTTCGCTTCCGTCGCGAATCCGGCCGATCTTTCCGGTCAGCGCAGCGCCGATGGCTCAAGCGTATCGAACAATGCGCTGCGCGCTACCCTCGAAGACGAAGCGATCGACCAGGTCATCGTGCGTTCGCGCGCGACCACCAGCACGCCGCAATATGCGCGCGAGCTTGCTTCCATTGCGCACGCCACGCAAAAGCCTGTGCTCATCGCCTTCGGCCCCGACGAGGAAGCCGCCGCGCGCCAAGTGTTCGAAGCGGAGCGGATCTCGTGGCACGAAAGTCCGCTGCGAGCGACCTACGCAGCGGGAATGCTGAGCGAGTTCGCGCGCCGACGGCGCACGCCGCGTTCAGCGCCGAAGCGTCACGTGGCGCGCCAGCCGCTCTCGCTCCCCGCGAGCGGCGAAACGCTGTCCGAACATGCCTCCAAGCAGCTGCTTGCGGCGTACGGCATTCCGGTAGTGAACGAAACGCTGCTCACGTTCGAGGAAGTCGCGGCATTGCGCGAGGCGCCGGCGCCGTTTCCGCTCGCCGTGAAGATCAACTCAGCGGATATCGCGCACAAGACGGAAGCCGGCGGCGTGCGTCTGGGCATCAAGACGCTCGCGGAGTTGAAGGAAGCAGCCCAAGCCGTGCGCTCTGCAGCACACGCTTATCGCAGCGAGGCGCGCCTGGAAGGCGTACTGATACAGCCGATGGCGAGCGGCCTCGAGCTCATCGCCGGCGCAGTGAACGACATCTGCTTCGGCCCCACCGTGCTGTTCGGCCTCGGCGGAATATTCGCCGAAGCGTTACGCGATGTGACGTACCGCTTCGCACCGTTCGAGGCCGAGGAAGCGCGTGAAATGCTCGATGAGATCAGGGGCGCGGCGCTGCTGGACGGTTATCGCGGTCAGCCTGCGGTGAACAAGGCTGCAATAGCAGACGCGCTTTCGCGCCTGTCGTGGCTCATCGCCGATCATGCAGACCGCATATCGGAGATCGATGTGAATCCGCTTTTCGCTTCGCCGCAAGGCGTCGTTGCCGCGGATGCCGTCGTCGTTATGCGGAAGGCGTGAGTCGTGAGTGGTGAGTAATGAATGGTGGGTGGTGAAGTTCCCCATCAAAAACCGGGCGGCACTCACGCCGCCCGCTTCCGCGCTACATCACATCAACGCGTATTGAGCGTACCCGAGCCCGACGCCGAACCGGACCCGGTCGCCGCGCCCGCTGCGGAGCCCGAGCCGCTAGTGCTGCCGCTCGCGCTGCCGCCTGTGCCGCTGGGCGAGCCGTTCGGAGACGATCCGCTCAGCGTGCCGCCGCTCGGCGACCCCAGTGTTCCGCCGCTGGAGCCCGATGTCGTGCCACTGCCGCTATTGGTCGAGCCGCTCGTCGTGCCGCTGGGCGACCCGCTGCCCATCGTTCCGCTCGTGCTGCCGCCGGTCGAGCCGCTCATTCCGGAACGCGAGCTCGTATCCGATTCGTTCGTCCCGCGCGCCGCGCTGCCGCTCGTTCCGCCGACACCCTTCTTCGCCTGTCCGGGTGGAACACCGGTGCGGGAAGCGGCGTCCTCGCTGTGCCCGGGCGTGCGACCGCCCGCGCGCGACGGCGTGCTGCCGCTGGCGCCCGGCGAGCGCGTCGTGCTGGACGTATCGTTGCTCATCGTGCCGCTGCTCGAGCCCTTGTTGCTCATCGAGCTGCTCGACGACATGTCTGTCGACGAGCTGCCGGCACTGCTTGCGCCGAGCGCAAGGCCGGAGAGGCCGAGCGACAGCGCGGCACTGGTGATCACTACGGTGGTCTTGATCATGCGTCCTCCAAGGAATGTGCGATTGATGCCACGGGAGTAGCGCGATTCATGCAACGCAACGCGCGTGCATGGAGTTGCGTAGGCGCTCCTGTCGCACGACAGCGACACTTCCGAGGCCGAGATCACCGGGGCAGCGCGCGAACCTCCAACGCTGCCCCGGCGGCGCATGCGCTGACCAACAAAGAACTACAGCAAAGGCGCATGCAGCACCTTTCCTGTTGCAAGGTCCATACCGCTGCCGGAATGCGGCAATGCCGAAAACGGCCGCACCAGGGAGCCGTTCAGAAAAGCTAACTCGGAGCAGAGCCAAACTCGAAACACGGCCCGGGCTTATTCGCCTGCAGGCGTCGAGGCTGCGCGCCGATTATCAGCTCGCGATCGGACGATACCAGCACGCCATTCACGATAACGATATCTACGCCGGCACTATGCCGCGCGCGGTGCGGGTGACGTGCAAGAAGTGGGCTGCGTCCTGGTCGTGTCGCCGTCGGACAACGCAACGTCCGATCGGTTGCCGGGCGCTTCGATCTCCTAGAAACAGTAATGTCGCAGCCGTTGTCCCGGCGTCGGCTTGTGAACGGCAACTGCGTAAGAAAAGACTTTCAGCTCCCGCGAACAACGGCCGGGTCGGCCCGGAAAGTTGTCCCACACATCAGGATATGTGCGGCTGACGGCACAGTGCCTTCCCGACCGCGGGGGTCACGACACTGGCATGATCCAACCTCTGCACGCGCCCGAGCGGTTCTCGATGGGAATCGGCTGCTCATCCGCTTCATCACTTCTGGCCGCCCGAATGGGTCACCACATCGGGTCGAGCACAGCGATCGGCGCGATGACAGACGTATGGGCCGCGCAGCGCGTCGGTCTGCTCTTCGCCACGCCAGGTGCGTTTACCGCGCTGGAGCGCGGCGCTTGCTGAGGACGTGCGTCCAGCTCTGCACTTCCTTGCGGATCCGCGCAGCGAACTGTTCCGGCGTGCCGGGCGCCGGTTCCGCACCGAGTGCGGCAACGCGCTCTTTGACGTCCGGCATGGCGAGGATAGCGTTCACCGCGCCGTTCAGCCTGGCGACGACATCGCTCGGCGTGCCGGCCGCCGCAAGCAGACCGTACCAGTTGTTCACCTCGAAGCCCGGATAGCCGCTCTCGGCAATCGTCGGTACGTCGGGCAGCAGCGTAAGCCGCTTGGGACTGCTCGTGCCCAGCGGACGAAGACGCCCCGTCTTGATATACCCCGCGGCAGGTGGCGGAGTGACGAACATCATGAGCACCTGCCCACCCAGCACGTCCGTCAGCGCAGGACCGGCGCCCTTGTAAGGAATATGTACTACATCGATACCGGCTGCGCTCTGGAAGAGCTCCATCGCAAGGTGGATCGCGCTGCCCACACCGCCGGACGCATAATTGAGCTGGCCGGGCTTTGCTTTCGCAAGCGCCACCAGCTCCTTCACGCTCTTCACCGGCAGCGACGGATGCACGATGAGGATGTTGTACGAGCCCGCCGCCATCGCTACCGGCGCAAAACTCTTGACGGGATCGAACGGCAGCTTCTCGTTGAGCGCCGGGCTTGCGGTCAGCGCCGCATTGGTAAAGAGCAGCGTATAGCCGTCGTGCGGCGCATGCGCGACGGCTTCGGTACCTATGATCGTACCGCCGCCGGCGCGGTTATCGACGATCACCTGCACACCGAGGCTCTCGGTGAGCTTTCCGGCAACGATGCGCCCCAGGATATCGACGCCACCTCCCGCGGCATAGGGCACGATCATGCGAACAGGCTTGGCGGGATACGTCTGCGCGTGGGCCACGCCCGCTGCGCCGATCGACAACGCTGCGGCCATTGCGATGAATAAGGTCTTCACGATTCCTCGGTTCGTGTTGTCGTCGATCATACGAGCTCGTCCAGCACCGCGTGGACCGGCATGGCATTGAGCCGCGCGCGGTCCTTGCACATCGAGAGCACCCTCGCGTGCTGGCTCCCGCCGTACACGCGTGCAAGATTCTTCTCGAACTTCTCCATGAGCAGGGGAAGCCCGTCCACCCTTCGCCGGGGATGTCCCAGCGGGTACTCCACGACGATACGTTCCGTGGCGGTACCGTCGGTGAAATGCACGCGCAGGGCGTTCGGATTCGCCTGGGCGACCGAGCCGAAGGCCCGCGTATATGCTTCGTCTTCCTGCACGATCATCTTCTCGCGCAACACATCGATGCGCGGATCCGCGGCCACGCTGTCTTCGTAATCCGTCGGCGCAAGGCGCCCATGCAGGAGACCTACGGCGATGACGTATTGCAGGCAATGATCGCGGTCGGCGAAGTTATGCAGTGCTCCCGTCTTGTTGAGTATCGCCAGTCCATAAGCATGCGACCACAGCTCTATGCGATCGATCTCGCCGATGCGGTCGCGCACCTGCGGATGCATCCTGATCGCGGCTTCCGCTGCAGTCTGCGCATGGAATGCCGCGGGATACGCAACCTTGAACTGCACGTTCTCGATCACGTGCGTCCCGTATGGCCGCGACACGCGGAACGGCTGCCCTTTGCCGAGCACATCGTAAAAACCCCAGGTCTTCGCGGTGAGCGCGGACGGATAGCCCATCTCGCCTTTCAGCGCGAGCAGCGCAAGCCATACGCCGCGGCTCCCGGCATCCGCTGCAGCCCACGACTTTCTCGAGCCTGAGTTCGGCTTGCGGCGATACGTGGTGAGCGCATGACCGTCTATCCATGCGTTGGACACCGCGCTTTCGATCTCTGCGCGTGTGCCGCCGAGCAGCGAGGCAACCGCCGCTGCGCAAGCGACCTTGACGAGCACGACGTGATCGAGCTTGAGATCCGTCGTGTAGGCATTCTCCAGCGCGAGCACGCCCATCACCTCGTACGTCTTCACGATGGTCTCCATCACCTCGCGCATGAGTATCGGTGCACGCCCGCGAGCTCTCCGCGTTCGGCTGGCCCAATCCGCCGCCGCGACGATGGCCCCTATGCAATCCGATGGATGTATCACCGTGCGGCCGGTATATGCATCGTTGTAATCGAGCCAGCGCACCAGCGTGGCGAAGCCGAACGCAGCCTGCACGGGGTCGAGAACGTGCGGCGTGCCGGGAACGCGCGCGCCGTGAGGAACCACCGTGCCGGGGACTATCGGCCCTATGAGTTGCAAGCAGTCGGGATAAGAGAGCGCCTCGAATGCGCAGCCCAGGCTGTCGAGCAGACAGTAATGCGCAGTCTCCCACGCCAGAGGGCTCTCGATTTCGCAGGAGTCGAAATATTCTGCGATGGCGGCGATCGCTTCATCGAGCGGCGGACGGTTGTTTTCGGTATGCATTGCGGCGCGGACAAAATGTCGCCCGCAAGTCTACGCGCGATTGGTCGCGCAAGGAACCACGCACCGCCGGAAAATGGACCGCCGCCGGCTACCAGGAGGCGTGAACGGCAGCGAGCGTGGCCTTGCACTGTGGGTAACCGGAGCAACCCCAGTAGTCGCCGTGATCGGACGTGCACATGACCATCTTCGCGCCGCACGAGGGACAGACCGGCGTGGTGTAATCGCCGGACGTCGTCAAGTCGAACAGGGCTTTTTGCACCGGGTCCGGCAGCTTGAGGATATGTGCGACGAATTGCGCGCCGCTCACGAGCTGTATGCGATGCGCATGCGCGAAGAGCTTCGCTTCGGTCGTGTACTCGCCGGACGCATGGAAGATGCCTTTGGCAATGCCGTTTTCCGTCATGGCAGCGAGCAGCTCGCGCACCGGTTTCACCCCCACCGGCCTGCCACCCCAGGCTCTGCACGCAAGCAGCGCCACCGGCTTCGGCAGGCCCTTGAAGTAGAGTTTCGCCTCGCTGCCGCCGTCGGGGGCGCAACCGGAGCTTTCGACGCGGAAATGGCGATGGCCGTAATACGCGGCGCAGAGCATCTCGAAATGCTTCCACTCCAGCTCACGCAGCAGCTCCGGCGACCAGCGATCGGGACGCGGCTGCTTGGGCAGCGGGCGTATCCGGATGATCGGCTCGCCGACCGCCAGCTGCGCGGCATGACGGCCCAAGCGGGGCGTATCGAAGCGCAGTTTGCGCGGAAGCCGCAGGCGGGCGTAGGGGTCCGCTTTACGCAGCGCGTAAAGCCTGCGGCCGTACAAGCTTGCCGCGACTGCCGCACAGGTCACGACAACGATCCACAAAGTGTCGTCGACGACGCCGACGAGATTTCGCTGCACCGCATCGGCGGGATCCACGAGCGGCAGCGCATAAGCGAGCGCGGCGCCCAGGAAGGCCGCCACGGCGAGCGTCTTCCACACGCTGTCGGACCGCCAGTCGACGGTGATCCTCGTTTTTCTAACTGCCATGCCCTACTCCATTGGGACGCCATTTTAGGCGCAGATCGGGCGCTCCGGCAGCCACGCGGAATACCCTCTCTCTATGCATGCAGTACTTGCACGCAAGCTTCATCCACAGCCCTGCGACTTCATTCACCGTGCCGATATATCGCCCGAAACCCTTCGCGACCGCTGGGGCACACCAAGGCGGGCAAGCCGCGTTCCGCTTTCGCCGCGGGGACGTGGATAACACGGAAGGCAAATGCAACGCCGAGCGTGACAGCGGCCAGATCTCCGAACAATCGGTTCACAGCGAGCCATCGCACAACGATGCCGCAGAGCCGCTCTACCGAACGGTGCACGACGGAAAAGCAGGCGTGTCGTGAAGCGCGTGGGTGATATCGTCTGGGAAAGCAGCGTGGCGTCCCAGGACCCTGACCAGCGGCAGCGAGCAGGTAAGCCGGCGGCCGCAGGTCGGACGGTGTCACAGGCAAAGCGCTGCGCTGATCGCGCGGGTCGTGGCCGCGGCGCAAATGCGTGGAAGATCAGGCGCGCATGGCGTCCAGCGCTATGCGCGCACCGGTGCCTCAATCGACAGCAGTGCTCAGCGGATGATCGTCGGGCGGGCGCCGCGCCGGGCGGCACGGCTCATTGCGAGTCGCCCTTGCCGTCGTCGGTCTGCGGGTCGGTAAGGACCATTTTCTCGCGCACGATGCCGTTATCGTCGAAGCGCACCGCGAGATGACCGAGATCGGGATCCAGCTTCGCCCGCCACTCCCAGACGAGGCCGCTTCGGAGATAGCGAAGATCCGACGGCCGCCCGAGAAGGTCGCGCACCTGCGCCTTGGTGGTCTTGCCCACCTGCACTTCGGCAAAGCGCTGCACCGTCAGCAATTGCGTCACCTCTTTCACCCGGCCGTCCTTGCCGGCGCGGATGAGATACGTCTCGGTGCCGGCCGGGCCTCGCGCGTACTCCCACAACTCGTCGCCGTTCGCGTCGAAGCGGATGTCCGTCGGATAACCGACCCGATCCCGAACCTCGCCCAGAGCGGATCGCTGCGGCACCACCGTGCCGGGTGCCGCGCACCCGAAAAGCGTTATTGCGGCGATCGCGCACAGCGACCCTGCTGTACGTATTCCTGATGGCCTCATGATCTCACCCTCGCTATGGACGCTTGGTAAACGGACATGCGGCGGGCCCTATTCCAGCATGCGCCGCCACCGGCGTCGTGAACGATCCTCTACTGCGCGGTCATCCCGGTCGCGGCGACGACCTTCGCCCACTTGTCGACTTCGGCTTTCACGAACGCGCTCAACGCATCGGGTCCCAGCACTGAGGGCTCCGCGCCCTGGGCGTTCATGCGGGCAGTCACCTCGGCAGACCGCACGATGCGCATCGCCTCCGCACTCAACCGATCGACGATCGCGCGCGGCGTGCCGGCCGGCGCGAAAAGCCCGAGCCAGTTCATCATCTCGTAGCCGGGCAGGCCGCTTTCGGCGATAGTCGGCAGCTCGGGGAGCACAGACGACCGCTGTGCGCCGGTTACGGCAAGGCCGCGCAACCGCCCGGTCTTCGTATGCGGCGACACGGACGCTGCCGTGCCGAACGTGATCGGCGCCTCGCCCGCGAGGACGGCAACGATCGCAGGGCCGCCGCCTTTATAGGGCACGTGCACGAGCTTCACGCCGGCGAGGTGTTCGAACAACGCGGCGGCGAGATGGGTCGAGGTGCCGGCACCCGCCGAAGCGTAAGCGAGCTGCCCGGGTTCCGAGCGCGCGAGCGCGATGAGCTGCTTCACCGAACGCGCGGGCAGAGACGGATGCACGGCCAGTATGCTCGGCGCGTCGGCAAGACGCGCGATCGCCTGAAAATCCCGTAGCACGTTGTACGGCAGCTTCGGATACAGGCTTTGATTCACGCCATGAGTGCCGGCGCTGCCGACCGTCAGCGTGTAACCGTCCGGCGCGGCGCGCGCCGCAAGCTCGGTGCCTACCACACCACCCGCGCCCGCCCTGTTATCGACGACGACTTGTTGCCCCAGCGCCGCACCGAGCGGTGTCGCGATGAGCCGCGCGGTGAAATCGACGAAGCCACCGGGCGAAAACGCGACGATGATACGCACCGGCTTCGACGGATAAGCGTCCGCTGCAGCAGCGACAGCGCTGGCACACAAGCTCGCCACAAGCGCGAGACCGCGCAACGGGTGTATCGATGGCAACATTTTCACGAGATCACTCCTCCGGGTGCCGGGTCCGAAGATGCGGCCGGCTATTTGTCTTGTGCGCAACCGCAATGATACCGCGCCGCGCCCCGCTCACGGTCCGGGCGTAACGCTTGCTCGCCTCAATCGTTTCCCACGATTCGACGTGCCTATGAAGGCATCAAGAGCCGTCGTCGTGCTAATGCTGCTCCCCACACCGGGATGGGCATGCACGAAGGACTTCGATTGCGGACCGGGCAGCCGCTGCCTGAAGTCCACCGGAGCCATCTACGGCACTTGCGCGCGCGACGTGCTCGAGGTTCAGGAAAGATCGCTGCCGATCTCGAGCACTCCACTGCTGGACAGGCATCGCTGTGATTTCGATGCAGATTGCGAAGCGGGTCGCACGTGCGTCAAGACGAGCGCCAATGCGCCCGGTATGTGCGTGAAGCGAAAGTAGCGAAGCGACTCGCACCGCGCGCGATCAAGGTTTTTGTGCAGCGTGCCGAGCGCGCACACCAATGAACGGATCGTTGTCGACGCACGTTGCGCTCTATCGTTTCAAGGAACCCTCCCGATCTTCGTAGGGCGCAGGCGCAGCACCGTGCGCACGCGCGAAGGGTGCTGCGCGGCTCCAAACTTGCAACGGGGAAAGCGTGTAAATCTTTCCTGCCGGAGCAACGCCATGAACGCGAAGAACATATGGACCATGCTGAAGGACGCGTTCACGTCTTGGCAGGAAGACTATGCGCCAAGCATGGGTGCGGCGCTGTCGTACTACACGATGTTTTCCATCGCGCCGCTGCTCCTCATCGTCATCGCGGTTACGGGGCTCGTGTTCGGCGAAGAGGCCGCGCGCGGTGCAATCTACGGTCAATTGCAGGGACTGATGGGAGACGAAGGCGCGCGCGCCATCGAAAACATGGTCGCAAGCGCGAACAAGCCGGCACAGGGCATCGTCGCCACGGTGGCGGGCGTTGCCACACTGCTTTTCGGTGCGACCACGGTATTCGGAGAGCTGCAGAGCGACCTCGACCGCATCTGGCGCGCGCCCGCGCGGGAAAAGCAGAGCGGCGTGTGGACGCTTCTGCGCACCCGCCTCCTGTCGTTCGGAATGATTCTGGGCATCGCCTTCCTGCTGATGGTGTCGCTTGTCATGAGCGCCGCCGTGGCCGCGCTGGGCGAACTTTGGGCGCCGTTCTTCGGCGCATGGGAAGTACTGGCGCACGCCGTAAACATCGTCGTGGGCTTCGGCGTAACCACGGTGCTCTTTGCGATGATCTACAAATTCATGCCGCGCGCCGCCGTCGGCTGGCACGACGTCTGGATAGGCGCCGCATGCACCGCATTGCTGTTCACCCTGGGACGGTTTCTCATCGGGCTTTACCTTGGCAAAAGCGGCGTCACCTCGAGCTTCGGCGCGGCAGGCTCGCTCGTTCTCGTGATGGTGTGGGTGTATTACTCCGCGCAGATATTCCTGCTCGGCGCCGAGTTCACCTGGGTGTATGCGCACGCGTACGGCTCGCGCCGCGGCAGCGTGCGTCCGCGTGCCGGGGTCGAGCAGCGAGCTGCCGAAGCGCCAGTGAAATCGCCGGCCGCGGTGAACGCCGCATCCCCGCGCGAGAGCGACGCGGGCGTTGCAGGAACCGCAGCGCCCGTACTCGCGCGCGCGGCAGTTCCACCGGCTGAAGTCGCAGCCAACGATCCACCGACCGCGCAACCGCGCGGGCAATTGAGGCAGCATCCGTTTGCAGCCGTGGCGATCGCTGCCTCCGCGGGCCTCGCGATGGCGCTCATCACGCGTCTGCGCAGCCGCCGTCGCCCTGTCCACGCGTAAACACATACGCGAATTCCCGCCAGAAACGCGGGTGATGACGCGCGCTTCGCTGCGCACACGGCGTATTTTTTTTTACGCATCGCCTGCGGCAATACGCGCCAATTCTGCAATGCCATCCCATCCGCTCAATTGTTCTCAGGCGAAGGCCTGACCGTCGCCCAGCGGAATGGCGCTTGCACCGGTAGCCGGGCCGCCTACAAGGCGGCGTAATACTCTTATCACTGCGGAGACTGTAATCTATGAAACGACCTATCAAGGGCTGGCACGTGACGCAGGCAGGGCTTGCGGCGGCGATGTTTGCAGCAGCCGGAGGCGCGAATGCGAGCCTCGTCTTTCTTGGCAACGCCGACCTGACAGGTACGGGCCTCGGCGCAGTGCCGACGGTTCTCACCGTCACGAGTCCGGCGAATACGACGACCGAATCCGGGAGCGTCGCGTGGAACGGGACGGCGAACGTAACGACTGGCAACACGATCGCTATCACCCAGACACGCACGCTCGCGGAAGCAGGCGCAACCGCGGCATCGAACCTACGCATCGTGTTCAACGCTGACGAGCCGGGTACCACTGCGGATAACTCGATCACGCTGAACTCGCTGGTGATGACGATCTTCAGCCCGACGGGCACGTCGCTGTTTACCGCCAATCTCGCACCAACCGGCACGGCGGAGACGCCGATCACGTTCAATGCCACGCAGACCGGCATTGGGCGCGCAGGCTTCGTGTTCGGGCTGGATGCCGCGCAGGCAGCAGCTGCGCAGACCGCCGCGTTTGCCGGAGCGTTCCAGAACAACCGTATCGGCCTGTCGGCGTCGCTCTCCAACGCCACGGGAGGTCCGGAGACGTTCTTCGTCGGCAACCAGGGCGGTGCCGGTGGGCCGGGCGGCCTGCCGCCGCTGGTCGGCCCGATACCGGAGCCAGGCACGATGGCAATGCTGGCTACGGGATTGCTGGCGATGGGCGGGATCGCGCGCCGGCGTAAGATCTCCTAATACCGTTCAGTTGGATCTACGCAACGACAAGGCCGGGGGCGACCCCGGCCTTTTTTACGCGACGGAGCTCTCCGCCGAGCGCGATGTGGGTCTTCACGCCCGTGACCGGTGTATCACCGTGCGCTCTCCTCGAGAAAGTCGGCGAGGCCGCGTATCCACTCCTCGCGCTGGAACACGAAGCCGTCGTTGTGTCCGCCCGCGAGAACCATGAGACGCTTGGGAGCGCGTGCAGCCGCGTGCAGCCGCTCGGCGTGGCTGAACGGCACGATCTCGTCGCTCGGGCTGTGGATGATCAGCACCGGGGCCGCGATCGCGGGCAGTCGCGCCATGTTGTCGTAGCGGATGCGCGCGAGCAGGCGCACCGGCAGATACGGATAGATCGATGCGGCGAGATCCGGGATGGACGTGAACGCGGAAGCCAGCACCAGTGCACGCGGCGTGCGACACCACCGCCGAGCGATTCGCCGAACACGACGATGTCCCGCGCCGCAGCGCCTCGCGACTCGAGCCATGACCAGCAGGCCTCCGCATCGCGATAGGTGCCCTCTTCCGAGGGTTCGCCCGAGCTCTCGCCGTAGCCGCGATAATCCACGATGAACGTGGAGTAGCCGAGGCGGCTGAACATCTGGAGGTAATCGATGCGATGGGAAATGTTCCCGGCATTGCCGTGGAACAGCAGCACGATGCCGCGCTGTTCCGGCGCAGGCACCCACCACGCAGAGAGCGTCTCTCCGTCGCTCGTGCGCAGCGCGACCCGTTCGTACGGAAGCCCGCGCGCCGCCGGCGTGGTGACGATCTCGCGGCCCAGATGCGGGTAGTAGACCAGGCTCGATTGCATGCCGAAGAGGAGCGCACCGAGTCCGGCATAGCAGGCCGCGGCGGTGAGCAGCGCTCCCATCAGGCCTCGGCTCACATGAGTCTAGGGGATCTCGGAGTGCCCGACATGAGGCACGTGTGCGTTGCGGCCAGCATTGCGGGTCCCGCGGAGCGCGAGCGGCCGATTCCTGGCTCCAGGCTGCGGTGCGCCGCGATCCCTCCGTGACCGAAGGGGCTGGCGCGGGTTTTCGCCGCAATGCTTTTCATGTCAGGAGCTCCAAGGGCGGCTCGTCGAGCGCGGCCGCCTGCTCCCGCAGCGCGAGGATCTGATCCTGCCAGTAGCGCTGCGTGTTGAAGAACGGGAAGTTCGCTGGGAACGCCGGATCGCCCCAACGCCGCGCAAGCCAGCCGGCGTAATGGATGAGGCGCAGCGTGCGCAGCGCCTCGACGAGGATCAGCTCGCGGGTGTCGAAATCCCGAAAAGCGCGATAGCCTTCCATAAAGTCGCAAAGCTGTGCCGTCATCGCCGCGCGGTCGCCCGACAGCGCAAGCCACACGTCCTGCACCGCCGGCGCCATGCAGGTGTCGTCCAGATCGACGAAATGCGGGCCGTCGTCCGTCCACAAGATGTTGCCGGCATGGCAATCGCCGTGCACGCGGATCATCGAAACCGCGCCGGCGCGCGCATAGCACTGCTCGACGCGGGCTAGCACGTCCTCGACGACGCTGCGATACGTCTCGCGCAAGTCCTGCGGCACGAAGTCGCCTGCCATGACGAAGGCGAAAGGCGCCCGGCCGTAAGTTTCGATGTCCAGCGCAAGCCGGTGCCGATAGGGCGTGAGCGCTCCGACTGCGTGGATGCGCCCGATGAATCGGCCCAGTTGCAGGAGCGTGTCCGGATCCGACAGTTCCGGGCTGCGTCCGGGGCGCTTCGGATATACCGCGTAGCGGAACCCCGCATGCTCGTGCAGCGTGGTATCGCCGATGACCAGAGGCGCGACGACCGGCAGCTCGCGCTCGGCCAGCGCCAGCGCGAAGGCATGTTCTTCGCGGATCGCCTCATCGGTCCACCGTCCCGGTCTGTAGAACTTGACGACGACGATGGACCCGTCTTCGAGCCACACCTGGTATACGCGGTTCTCGTAGCTCGAAAGCGCCAGCATCCGGCCATCTGCGCGGGTGCCGCAGGCGTCCACGGCATCGAGTATCGCTTCCGGCGTGAGGGCCGCGTAGGGCGCGCGGTCAAGCATGAGTCGGCACCCTGCACGGCGGAGCGTCGCGGCGTGGCGACGACAATACGCAAAGCCTCACGCCGCCATTACGGGACGTAATCCTTGTGGTAAGCTGCGCGGGCACTGAATCATGCATATGGATAAGGCCGGCATTGTGCAGCAGCCGGGATTAAAACGATAGTCGGTGAGGAGAAGCACGGCGTCGGGCCGAGACAGCTTAGAAAGCTGCCCGCAAGCATTGCGGCGTATGGTGCGCCGTACCGGGCCGGCATACTCGCATCGCGGGCGGCCTCTCCTCTCAGAACTCTTGAATGAAGCACTTTCGTCGCCTGATACAACTCGCTGCGCTGTGCGCGCTCTCCATCGGAAGCGCGCACGCACAGCTCGTCGCACCCGCTGCGGACGCGCCGAGCATAGACCGGTTGACGTTGCAGCAGGCGGAAGCGCTGTTCAATGAACGCAACCGCGAAGTACGGGCCGCCCGCCGCATAGCCGAAGGCGCGGAAGCGGACGTCATCTCCGCGCGCGCGCGGCCGAATCCGACGCTGTCGATCGGCACCACGAGCATCAGTCCGAGCAACGGCGTCGGCTCGGGCAACATTCTCAACAAGCGCGTCGATACGACGATAGGCCTGTCGCAGCTCATCGAGCGCGGAAACAAGCGCGAGCTGCGCACCCAGGCGGCCGAGTACAGCGCCGCCGCCGCGCGCAACGAGGAAGCCGACGTCGCGCGCCAGCAGCGCGGTACCTTATATGCGGCCTATTACGACCTCGTGCTCGCTCAGGAGAGAATCCGGGTCACCGAAGACACCGCGGGACTCTTCGGCAAGACGGTCGATGCTGCGAACCAGCGACTCAAGGCCGGCGACATCTCCCCGACCGAGCTTGCGCGGATCAGCGTCGATGCGTTGCGCGCCCAGAATGACGCACGGGCGGCGCGCGCCGAACGCGACAAGGCCCAGCTCGTCCTCGGCTACCTCATCGGCGGCGAACAGAACGCATCGCACATCGTCGCGGTCGATACGTGGCCTCTCGATCAGCCGCTGCCGGACATGAGCGCAATCGAGCGCATCGTCGATCAGCGCGCCGACATACAGGCTGCCAAACAACGCCAGCAGGCGGCCGAGCGCCAGCGCGAGCTCGCACGCGCGCTGCGCACGCGCGACGTCGTGGCGGGTGTGCAGTACGAGCGTTTTCCGAGCGACGTCAGCAACAACAGCTACGGCGTGAGCGTGAGCATCCCGTTGTTCACGTCCTATTACTATCAGGGCGAAATCCGGCGCGCGGAAGTCGAGCTGCAGGCGGCCGAGGAAAACGTCGAGCGTACGCGCGCCCTCGCGATCGCAGACGTGCAGCGCGCGCTGAGCGAGCTCGCAGCAGCCACCGAACGTGTGCGCCGCTTCAGGGAAGTGTTGCTCGCCGCGGCCGACAAAGCGGCGAGCGGCGCCGAATTCGCCTACAGCCGCGGTGCGATCGGCGTCATGGACCTGCTCGATGCACGCCGCCAGCTGTACGCGACGCGGCTGGAGTCCGTTGCCGCGCAAGCCGATTATGCACGCGCGCTCGCCGCCTGGCGGGCAGCAACCAGCGTTGTTCCTGTCCGCTAACTTCGTCATTTGTCCGTGACGAGCCTACTCCAATGAAAACGAACCTCGTCACCGCGCTGCTCTTCTCGCTTGCCCTGCTCACATCGTGCGGCAAGCCGCCCGAGCCCACGCCCGATCCCGAACACAAGGTCGAAGGGAACAGCATCGTCTTTCCGCCCGGCAACCACGAAGTCGAGAGCATACAGACGGTGCAGATCAAGAAGCAGCGTGCGCCCTCGACGCGCCTGAATGGCCGGCTTACGTGGAACGAAGACCGCACGGTGCGCATCTACACGCCCTTCGCCGGTCGCGTGGAAAAGATTCTCGTGCAGCCCGGCACCCAGGTGAAACGCGGACAGGCGCTCGCCATCATCGCGTCGCCCGACTTCGGCCAGGCGCAGGCCGATGCGCGCCGCGCAGCCAGCGAATACGAGCTCGCCGAGAAGAATCTCGCCCGGGTGCGCGAGCTCACGCAGCACGGCGTGGCCGCGGGCAAGGAATTGCAGAACGCGGAAGCCGAATACGCGCGCACGCGCGCCGAGCTCGACCGCACGCAGCGGCGGCTTGCGCTGTACGGCGGACGCCGCGACAGCGTCGACCAGACCTACACGCTCGCGAGTCCGATCGCCGGCATGGTGGTCGAACGCAACATCAATCCGGGGCAGGAGCTGCGGCCCGAGCAAATGACCTCCAATGCCCCGCCGCTATTCGTAATCACCGATCCGAGCCAGCTGTGGGCCCAGATCGATGCGTCGGAACGCGATCTCAACAGGCTGCGCGTAGGCAAGGTTGTCACGCTGCAGACGCCGGCTTATCGCGATGAGCCGTTTCAGGCAACGGTCACGGCGATCTCGGATTTCCTGGATCCCTCCACGCGCACGCTCAAAGTGCGCGCCCTGCTCACCAATCCCGGCCGCAAGCTCAAAGCGGAGATGTTCGTCACGGCGGAGGTCGACGCCGACAACGAAATGGTCCTGCTCGTGCCCACCAAGTCCGTCTATTTCCAGGGCGGGCACAACTACGTCTTCGTCGAGGACGGCGGCGGCCGCTACACCCGGCGCGAGGTTCATCTCGACGACGTGTACGGCAACGAGGTCGAGGTGGTGCATGGGTTGGGCGACGGGGAAAAGGTCGTGACGCAGGGCTCGCTCATGCTGCAGCAGATACTCAAGCCGCGGCGCGTTCAGAAATAGCCGGGCGCGGTCATGATCAAGCGCATCGTTTCGTTCGCACTGTACCAGCCGCTGTTCATCATACTCGGCGTCATACTGTTCATCGGCGGCGGCGTCATCGCGTTCAAGAATCTGCCGGTGGAAGCGCTGCCGGACGTCACGGACACGCAGGTCACCGTCATCACGCTCTTCCCCGGCCGCGCCGCCGAAGAAGTGGAGAAGCAGGTCACCTTCCCCATCGAAGTGTCGCTTGCCGGCCTGCCGAACATGATCCGCATGTTCTCGCATACGCAGTTCGGCCTGTCCTTCATCATTCTCACCTTCGACGACAAGGCGAACGCGTACTTCGCACGGCAGCAGGTGCTCGAGCGGCTGAGGGAGGCCAATCTGCCGCCCGGCGCGCAGCCGCAGCTCGCACCGCTCTCTACCGCGGTCGGGGAAATCTACCGTTACCGCGTAAAAGGCGCGGACTACAACGAGCGCGAGCTGCGCACGATACAGGACTGGACCATCGCGCGGCAGTTGAAGCTCGTGCCGGGCGTCGCGGACGTCGTGAGCCTCGGCGGGTTCATCAAGCAGTACGAAGTCAATCCCGACCTCGCCAAGCTCAAGTATTACCGTATCAGCCTGCAACAGCTCTTCTCGGCGCTGGAGCGCGCGAGCTCGAATGCGGGCGGCGGGTACGTCGAGCAGGGCCGGCAGCAGTTCCTCATTCGCGGAATAGGTCTGCTGCGATCGTCCGACGAGCTGCTCAACGTGGTGGTGGCCGAGCGCAACGGCGTGCCGGTGCTGGTGCGCCACATCGCGCAGCTCTCCGTCGATACGGTGCCGCGGCAGGGCGTGATCGGACAGGACGACGATCCGGACATCGTCTCGGGTGTGGTACTGATGCGTCGCGGGGAAAATCCGTCGGTCGTGCTGGAAGCGGTGAAGGAGCGCGTGGAGCGTCTCAACCACGGCGGGCTGCCGAAAGGCGTGGAGATCGTCCCTTTCTACGACCGCACCTGGCTGCTCGACAAGACGTTGAAGACGGTGTTCACGAATCTCGTCGAAGGCGCGATGCTCGTGACTTTCGTGCTGCTCTTGTTTCTCGGCAACCTGCGCGCCGCGGCCATCGTCGCGCTCATCATCCCGCTGTCCCTGCTCGGCACGTTCCTCGGCCTTACCTGGCTCGGCATACCGGCGAATCTGCTGTCGCTCGGCGCGATGGACTTCGGCATCATCGTGGACGGCGCGGTGATCGTCGTGGAAAACGTGTTCAGGCGGCTCTCAGAGCACAAGCACGGCATGAACGCGCGCGAGCGCCTGCAGGAAATCCTCGAGGCGGCGGTAGAGGTCGGACGGCCTACGCTGTTCTCCATGCTGATCATCATCGCGGCCCACATCCCGATCTTCACGTTGCAGCGCCACGAGGGCCGCATCTTCGCGCCGATGGCGTATTCGGTAACCTCCGCGCTGGTGTGCTCGCTGATCTTCTCGCTCACGCTCGTGCCTTTCCTGTGCCACGCGCTGCTCAAGAAAAACCTGCCTCACGAGGACAACCGGCTCGTGCGCTGGTGCAAGGCGGGCTACCAGCCGGTGCTGGAATGGGCGCTCGCCCACCGGCGCGTGGTCGTGGGCGCGGCTGCCCTCACGTTGGTGGCGAGCATTGCCGTGGTTCCGCGGCTCGGCACGGAATTCCTGCCCGAGCTCAACGAAGGCTCGATCTGGATCAACGTCCCTCTGCATCCCAGCGTTTCCGTGACCGAAGCGCGCAACGAGATGGAGAAGATCCGCGGCGCAATTGCGAACATCCCGGAAATCAACAGCATCGTGTACAAGGCCGGCCGTCCCGAGGACGGCACGGATCCCAAGCTCATCAGCATGGCGGAGATCCTCGTCGACCTGAAGCCCGAGTCCGAGTGGAAACGCAAAATCACCAAGCAGGGAATAGTCGGCGAGATGGAAGCGGCCCTCGACCGGCTGCCCGGCGTGCAGGCGAGCTTCTCACAGCCGATACGCGACAACATCCTGGAATCGATCTCGCAGATCGACGGACAGATCGTGGTCAAGGTGTTTGGAGAGGATCTCGACGTGCTGCGCGACACGGCAGCCCACGTGCTCTCGGCGATATCCGACGTGCGCGGCGTGGCGCGCGCCATGATAGACCGCCAGGGCGAGCTGCCGCAGGAGCTGATCGAAATCGACCGTGCGCAGGCCGCGCGCTACGGGCTCAACATCGTCGATATCCAGGACGTGATCGAAACCGCACTCGGCGGCCGGGAAGCGACCGTCATCTGGGAAGGCGAGAAGAAGTTCGGCGTCGTCGTACGCGTGCCGCGGCAGGAGCGGTCGGTGACGCGGCTGCGCGACATCCTGCTCACCACACCGTCGGGGGTGTTCATCCCGCTCGCCCAGGTCGCTACCTTCAAGACGATAGGCGGCAACATGAACATCAGCCGCGAGAACGGCGGTCGCGTCATCGCGATCGGCGTGTTCATCGAGGGCCGCGACATGGGCTCGGTGGTGGCCGACATGAAGCAGCGCGTGGACAAGCAGGTGAAGCTGCCCGAAGGCTATCGCATGAGCTGGTCGGGCGAATTCGAGAACCAGGAGCGCGCGATGACGCGGCTGTCGGTCATCGTGCCGATCTCCATATTGCTGATCTTCATCCTGCTGTTCGACGCGTTCAAGTCGTTCAAGAGCGCAGCGCTGATCCTGCTCAACATCCCGTTCGCGCTGATCGGCGGCATCTTCGCCCTGTTGCTTACCGGCATCCCGCTCTCCGTGTCGGCGGCGATCGGGTTCATCGCGCTGTTCGGCCAGGCAGTGTTGAACGGCGTGGTGATGGTCTCCCACTTCAACCAGCTCAAGAACGCGGGCGCGTCTCCGGAGCACGCCGTGATGCAGGGCTCCATGACACGGCTGCGTACGGTCCTGATGACCGGCCTGCTCGCGATGTTCGGCCTGCTGCCCATGGCTCTGTCGCACGACATCGGTTCGGAAACGCAGAAGCCGCTGGCGATCGTCGTGATTGGCGGCCTCATTTCCGCCACACTTCTCACGCTCATCGTTCTGCCCACGCTGTACGTGATCTTCGAGCGCCGCTACCACCGCGCCGTGCCGCCGCGGCATACGCCGTCCGCCTGAGATAGGCGGGCGGTCGCACGCCCGGCCGATATGCCATTCGGAAAGCTTGGCGAAAGCGCACGCAGCTAGACTGCTCCATCGCCTTACGCTGCGGCGCTGCGCCAGCAGTGCGTACGATGGTCTCATTCGACAAAGCCCCCAAAAGAAAGCATGCCCTGGCTGCCGCGGCTGCCATAGCTGTGGCGGCAGGGTACGCCCTCTACGGCTACAGCCCCCAGGACCCAGCCGCGCCGCCCCAGCCGGCACCCGTCTCGACGGCTAAGCCGCAGGAGCTCAACTTTCCCGAAGGCGCCTCGCAATTGAGCTTCATCAAAACCGAAACGGTCACGTCGCATCCGGAACCGTTGCTCGACCCGCTCAACGCACGCATCGCCTACGACGAGAACCACACGCAGCGCGTCGCGACGCCGATCGCGGGCCGCGTAGTGCGTATCCTCGCGCAACCGGGCGACCGGGTGACGGCGGGACAGCCGCTGCTCGAAGTCGATGCGCCCGAATTCGCACAAGCGGAATCCGACGCCAGCAAGTCGCTGGCCGAGTTGAATCAGAAGCGCGCCGCATACCGCCGCGCGAAAGAGCTGGTCGAAGGTGAGGTGGCCGCACGCAAGGAACTGGAAATCGCCGATGCGGACCTGAAGCAGGCGCAAGCCGAGCACAACCGCGCGGCCGCGCGACTCGCGAATCTCACACAGGGCGTTGCACACGCGGGCAGCCGCTACACGATACGCTCCCGCATCACGGGCGTGGTCGCGGAGCGCAAAGTGAATCCGGGCGCCGAAGTGCGCCCCGATCTCGCCGACCCGCTATTCGTCGTCACCGATCCTACGCATCTCTGGGTCATCGTCGACCTGCCCGAACGACTGCTCGGCGCGGTCCATACGGGCCAGAAAGCGAGCGTCGAGGTCGATGCGTATCCCAAGCAGGCGTTTCCTGCGACGGTGGCGAACATCGGTGAAGTCGTCGATCCCGCCACGCGCCGCATTCCCGTGCGTTGCATTGCCGACAATCCTCAGCGCCTGTTGAAACCCGAAATGTACGCGCGGGTGATACCGCTTGCGGACAGCGAACGGCACTTGCCGCGCGTGCCGAACTCCGCGCTCATCACAGAAGGCCTCTACAGCTTCGTGTTCGTGGAAGCGTCACCGGGCATGTTCCGCAAGCGCCGCGTGACGCCGGGGCTGCAGGGCCGCAACGAAAGCTACATCAAGGACGGCCTCAAGGAAGGCGAAAAAGTCGTGACCGGCGGAGCGCTGCTGCTCAATGCCGAGCTCGCCGGCGGCTAGAACGCTACCACCCCATGCTCGACCGCCTCATCAGCTTCGCCCTTCAGCAAAGGGCGTTCGTCATCGCGCTCGCGATCGCGCTCAGCTTCGCGGGCTGGTTCGCCTGGAAGAATCTGCCGGTCGAAGCGTTTCCGGACGTGCAGGACGTCCAGGTGCAAATCGTGACCCAGGCGCCGGGTCAGGCGCCCGAGGAAGTCGAGCGCAGCGTCACGCTGCCAATTGAGCGCGAGATGACGAGTACGCCTCGCCTGACGCAGCTGCGTTCCGTGTCGATCACCGGGCTTTCGGTCGTCACGCTCACCTTCTCCGACGGCACCGACGACTACTTCGCGCGCCAGCAGGTCCTCGAGCGTCTGCTCAACGTGAGCCTGCCGCAGGGGCTGCAGGCGACCATCGCCCCGCTCACCAACGCCGTGGGCGAGATCTACCGTTACGTGATCGAGGCGCCCCCCGACATGCCGCTCACCGAGGTGCGAG
>JBLNBW010000071.1:0-5606 GCA_050260255.1 Rhodospirillaceae bacterium
CGTAATGTTATGCGGATATGCGCGGCGCGTGTTGCGCGCGGCGCAAACCTGCGCTACCGTGGATCGAAGACGCCGGGACGACGCGCGCTTTGCCTTGCAGGACGGGTTCTCGCCCACTTCACGCCTCGTCCATGTCTTCCTCGTCTCGGACGGTCGACGAAGCCGTGCTTCTGTGCGTCGGCGATGCATTCATCGCGCGTGGGAAAGCAGCGCTTGCTGTCCGAGACGACGCTGTTCCCGCCGTTCAGCCGACGCCAGCACCACAACCCGCGTGCATCGAGATAGAACTCCCATCGATGGTCAGCGCTCATGCTCGCACCTCCTTCCTGAGCGGTGAGTCAGCAAGGAAGGTGCCATCGCACCGGACGCTCAATGCTCCAGACACCACGGCTGCCACGCGGGCGACGCACGAACCGCCGTCCGCCACGCTATAGCGGCTTGATGCCTGCGGTCTTCACGATCTTCTGATACTTGTCGATCTCGCTCCGCACGAACGCCGCGAACTGATCCGCGCTCATCGCGCCGGCGGTCATGCCGAGCTTCTCGTACTGGTCCTGCACGTCCTTCGCCTTGAGCACCTGGTTCACATCCACATTGATCTTCTGCACGATCGCACGCGGAGTACCGGCCGGCACCCATAGCCCGAACCAGAGGTCCATCGCGAAGCCGGTCAGCCCCTGCTCCGCTATCGTCGGCACGTTGGGCAATTGCGGTACGCGCTTGGCGGACGTCACGCCGAGCACGCGCACGCGATTCTCCTGCGCCATCCCGATCGCCGTGCCTATCGGCGCCATGTAGAACGACACCCGCCCGGTCGCCGCATCGGTGATCGCTTCCGGCGAGCCCTTGAACGGCACGTGGATCATCTTGATCCCCGCGGCTTGCGCGAAATACTCGGCGGTGAGATGGGTAGAGCTGCCGACACCCGCCGAGGCAAACGGTATAACGCCGGGCTTCGCTTTCGCCGCGTCGATGAGATCCTTGAGCGTGCGATAGGGACCGGCCGGCGCTGCGACCATGATGTACGGGCTCGTGCCGAGCAGCGCCACGTCCGCGAGGTCCTTCAGCGAGTCGTACGGCAGCTTCTCGTAGATCGCCGGATTCGCGGCGTGCGACGCGGACTGCACGAGCCAAGTGTAGCCGTCGGGATTCGCGCTCACTACGAGCTGCGTCCCGATCTGTCCGCCCGCGCCGGGCCGGTTGTCCGCGATCACCGATTGCTTCCACACTTCGGTGAGCTTGCGTCCTACGATGCGCCCTGCGATGTCCGCGCCGGATCCTGCGGTGAGCGGAACCACCATGCGCACGGGACGGGCCGGATAGTCTTGTGCGGAGACTGCAGACGCCGCCAGCACGACGGCACAGACGGACAAGCCACGGATTGCGCGAGACAGCATTTCGTCCTCCCTCATGGAATTGTGCGACTCGTGGTGCGTACCGCGGAATTCTTTTTGCCGATCCTTTCTTGTCCTGGGCAGCAGATCGCTCGTGTATCGCGCCGTCACTTCGGCGCGCTAATGGCGGTCAATATTCCCTGCATGATCGCCCGCGGCGAAGGCGGACATCCCGGGACCGCGACGTCCACCGGTATGACGTTCGACACCCGGCCGCGAGACGCATAGCTTTCTCCGAAGATTCCGCCGGTGCAGCCGCAGTCGCCGAGCGCGACGACGAGCTTGGGTTCGGGCATAGCATCGTACGTGCGCATCAGCGCGATTTCCATGTTGCGCGATACCGGCCCGGTGACGAGCAGCATGTCCGCATGACGAGGACTCGCGGTAAAGCGGATGCCGAGCCCTTCGAGGTTGTAGTAAGGATTGTTGAGCGCGTTGATCTCGAGCTCGCAGCCGTTGCACGAGCCGGCGTCCACGTGCCGTATCGCGAGCGCGCCTTGGAAGCGGCCGAGTATTTCGCCCTGCAGCCGCTCCGCCATCACCCGCAGCTCGTCGTCGACGCGAGGCCGCGCCTCGCTCGGTATGCCGGCTTTGATAATCTGCTTCAGGATCTGGAACACAGGGGGCCTTTACGAGTCACAAGTCACCCGTCACGAGTCACGCTCTTCATAAATCATGGCCCGCATACGACAGGTTGAACGACTTGTTGATGAGCGGGAAATCGGGAACGATGTTGCCCAGTATCGCATGCTCCAGCACCGGCCAGTTCTGCCAGGAAGGATCGTGCGGATGCAGACGCTGTATGGCATTGCCGGGCAGCGCCTCCAGTGCGATGAACACGTCGCCTCGCCAGCCTTCCACCCAGCCCACCCCCGATGCGGCGCGATCGAGCACGGGCAACGGCTGCCATATCTCACCCGACGGCAATCGGTCTGCGATGGCGCGCATGAGCCGCAGCGACTCGAATATCTCGTCGAACCGCACAGAGACGCGCGCCGCCACGTCACCCTTGTCGTGCAATACCATCTGCGCCGCCAGCTCATCGTACGGCGCATGCGGGAATTGCACGCGTACATCCCACGCCTGCGCGCTCGCCCGTCCGGCAAGCCCGGTCAATCCCAGCTGCGTCGCGAGCTCGCGCGTCACGGTGCCGCACGCGATGAAACGATCCTGCAGCCCGGCATGCTCCTCGTAGATACCGCGCAGCAAGGTCACTTCCGATTCGAGCGCGTCGCATTCGCGCCGCATGCGGGCAAGGTCTGCGCTGCTCAAGTCCCGCGCCACCCCGCCGGGCACGACGACATCCATCAGGAATCGATGGCCGAACATCGCGAGATTCGCGCGCAGCACGTCTTCCTTGAGCCTCGAAAACTGCGCGAGACCGAACGCGAGGCCGGCATCGTTGCCGAGAAACCCGAGATCGCCCAGATGGTTGGCAATGCGCTCGCGCTCGAGCAGGAGCGCACGCAGCCACAGGGCGCGCGCAGAGGGCTCAACCCCGCACGCGGCCTCAACGGCCATCGCGTACGCCCACGCATACGCGACGGTGCTGTCGCCCGAAACCCGTCCGGCGAGCCTTGCGGCATCCATGAGACCGAGCTGCTCGAAGCGTTTCTCTATACCTTTGTGCTTGTAGCCCAGACGCTCTTCCAGCCGCAAGACGCGCTCGCCGATGACGGAGAAGCGGAAATGCCCCGGCTCTATGGTCCCCGCATGCACGGGCCCGACCGGAATCTCGTGTACGCCGTCACCCGCGACTTGCACGAACCGATAGCCGTCGCCGGCATTGTTGTACACCGCATCGGCGCTGAAGCGCTTGCGCAAAGGATACGCGTCCTCCGGCCATGCGCCGTGTCTCAACCACGGCCTGCGATCGGAAAACTGCACCGCGGCGACGCCCACGAGATCGTGCGCCGCACGCTGCATGCGATTGGCGGCGGGGAACAAGTCGCTGATGTCGGGATATTCGCCGCCGGCCAGCGTCGTCCACAGCAGCCCGCCCGACGCGGCCAGAGCCGCGTGCGCGTACAAGCTCGCGCCGTCGTCGCTCCCCCACAGCGCAATCAATCTGCCGCCGTCGGCCGCAACATGCTCGCACACGGCTCGCCATCCGGGCGCGTCGACGCGCGCACGGCCCGCCGGTGCAGCACCGGCGACAGGAATGATATCGAGGCTGAGTGGCGGGGCCATGGCGTCAACCGATGAACAGCGCAGCCTGGCGGTACCAGTGCGCGAGATACGGCGGAACGTAGAGGCCGAGCATCAGCACGATCGCAAGGTGCACGAACACCGGTATGAGTGCCGGCGGATGAGGCAGACGCTTCGCCGTCGTATCGCCGAACACCATCGCCTGCACGCGCAGGAATATCGCCGCGAAAGCGACGCCGAGCGCAAGGACCAGGATGGGTGTCGCCCACGGCTGCTGCTGCATCGCTGCCGTCAGCAGCAGGAACTCGCTTGCGAATACGCCGAATGGCGGCATGCCGAGTATGGCGAGACTGCCCAGCATGAGACCCCACCCTATCGTCGGATTGGTAACGACGAGACCGCGGATTTCGTCCATCACCTGCGTGCCCGTCTTCTGCGCAGCATGGCCGACCGCGAAGAAGATCGCCGACTTCGTGAGGCTGTGCACCGTCATGTGCAGCAATCCGGCGAACGTCGCGACCGGCCCGCCCATGCCGAACGCGAAGGTCATGAGGCCCATGTGCTCTATCGAGGAATAGGCGAACATGCGCTTCACGTCGCGCTGCCGCCACAGGAAGAACGCAGCCACGACCACCGACATGAGGCCGAAAAACATCATCAGATTGCCGGCGAAGTGCGACCCCAGGGCGCCGTCGACGAGGACTTTACAGCGCAGCACCGCGTACAGCGCCACGTTGAGCAGCAGCCCGGAGAGCACGGCCGACATCGGCGTCGGCCCCTCGGAGTGCGCGTCGGGCAGCCAGTTGTGCAGCGGTACGAGGCCGACCTTCGTGCCGTAGCCGACGAGCAGAAAAACGAACGCGAGGCCGAGGACCGTCGGCTCGAGATTGCCTTTGACGTCGTTGAGATGGGTCCACAGCAAAGCGGTGCCGCCTGCGCCGAGCACTTTCTCGGCGGCGAAATAGAGCAATATCGTGCCGAACAACGCCTGCGCGATTCCGACGCCGCACAGGATGAAGTACTTCCACGCGGCCTCGACGCTAGCGGGCGTGCGATACAAGCTCACCAGCAGCACGGTCGTCAGCGTGGCTGCTTCCATTGCGACCCACAGCATGCCCATGTTGTTCGTCAGCAGCGCGAGCAGCATGGTAAATATGAACAGCTGGTACATCGCGTGATACAGCCGCAGCCTGCCGCCGGTAAGCCGTCCGTGCTCCACCTCGTTCATCATGTAGGGGCGGCTGAACAGCGCGGTCGTGAGCGCCACGAACGCCGTCAACGCGACGAGGAACACGTTGAACGAATCGAGGAAGAAGAGCTCGTGGTGCACCAGCAGCGGTCCCTCCTCCACCACCCGCGCCGCGAGCAGTCCTGCGGACACGAGCGTCGCCGCGCAGAAGAGCACATTGAGCCGCGCCGCCGCCTGCCGATCGCCGTACAGCGCGAGAACGATGCCGCCGATCAGCGGCAGGCCGAGCACGAAGACCACCTCGCTCACCGGTCGGTCTCCTTCAACTTTTCCATGTGCGAGAGGTCCAGGCTGTCGAACGCCTCGCGCACCTGGAAGAAGAAGATGCCGAGGATCAGCATGCCGATCAGGACATCGAGCGCGACACCGAGCTCGACGAGCATCGGCATGCCGTAGGTCGTGCTGGTCGCCGCAAAGAACAAGCCGTTCTCCATCGCGAGAAACCCGATCACCTGCGGCACGGCCTTGCGCCGTGTGATCATCATGAGGAATGAAAGCAGGACGATCCCCATCGCGATGCCCAGCGTGCCGCGCGTAATCGTGCCGGCGAGCTGGGAAATAGGCAGGGCCAGATTGAACGCGACGATGACGAGCAGGATGCCGATCAGCATCGTCGTCGGAATGTTGATCAGCGTCTCGACGTCCCAGCGCACGTCCAGCTTGACGATCAGACGGTGCAATATCCAGGGCAGGACGATGACTTTCAGCGCGAAGGTGAGCAGCGCGGAGTAGTACATGTGATGCTGGCCGGTCGAATAGGCGACGATGATGCTGTTCGCCGTCAGCACGATGCCCTGCCACGCGAAGAGATGGAT
>JBLNBW010000072.1:0-10795 GCA_050260255.1 Rhodospirillaceae bacterium
CGCGTCGCCGGCCGGCCGCCCGGGATAAAGCGCACGGACGCGCTCGAGCGCGTCGCGGCGCACGCAGCAGGACAGATTCACGCGTCCGCCGCTCGTATTCACCATGCCTGCGTAGCCGCCGGCGAACGACATGAGCGGCAGCAGATCGCGTGCAAGGGCCACGTGGCTAAAGTAGGCCTTGAAGCCGAAGAGATCGTCTGGCTTGGCGGAAGCACGCTTCACCTGCGTCGGAAGGCGGCCGGCTTCCCACGAACCGTGGGCGGCGATGATGCAGCGCGCATGCAGCGTCGCGACCGCGCCAGCGCGCTCGACGTCGCACTCGAACGCGCCCGCCTTGCCCCGCAGCTCTATCGCGCGGTACGGTTGCCACAACTCCGCGCCGGCCTCCACTGCATGCTGCAGCAGCCGGGCGTCGCACGCCTCGCGCGACAACGCGCGACCGTAGCGTGCGCGCTCGTCGCCGTACGCCGGCATCACGGCCGTCACACGCGTACCATGGTTCCACACCGCGATGCGCCGCACTTCGGGGCCCGCCTCGTCGACGATGTGGCCCACCCCCATGTCGTGCAGCAACGCCAGCGCCGGCGGCGCAATGTATTCGCCGCACACCTTGCCGCGCGGGTATGGCGAGCGCTCCACCACCGCGATCGACCAGCCGGCACGTGCAAGCAACAGAGCGGCTGTCGCGCCTGCGGGGCCGCCGCCGATCACGATGGCATCGTAGCGCTTCATCGGTAGATCGCCTTCGGTGTACGCGTAGCGACAAACAGATGAGTGAACAGGCCGCGCGGACCTTCTTCGATCGTCCAGGATGGCTCGCCGGGCCATAACGCCGTCAGCTCACCGTCCGAAAATCCCGCCCGCACGCTGACGACGGCGTCGTGGCGTGTCACCGCATTGCAGCCGATTACACCGAGCATGCGGCTCGCATGCAGCGAAAGGGCGGCGCGCTGCGGTTCGCTCGCGACGAACACCGTTGCGTGGGCGGCGATCAAATCGAGCAGCGCACGGAGGCGATTGGACTCGAAATGATGCAGAAAGAGATTCGCCACCATGACGTCCGAGCGAGTATGCGATCTTGCGAGCCAGTCGAGCGCATCGGCAGCGACGACCTCGGGAGCCCAGCCGCGTGAGGCGAGCGCGGCAAGCGTTTTCCCGGACACGGTGTCCTGGCGGTCCACGAGGATCACCCGGACATCGCGCCACGTCGCAGGCAGCGCTCGCGCGACCTTCACCATCCAGCTGCCGTCGCCCGCGCCCAGTTCGACCACGGAGCGAGGCGGCCGCCTCACGATGCGCGTCAGCGCACCGGCGACCCTGCGCGCGTTACCCATGAGCAGGTTCACACGCCGCAGATCGCGGCGCGATTGCACGGCACGCGGATCGGCCGGCGGCAGATGATCGAGCAACTCCGGCATGACTGTGCGTTCCATCGACGTCGCCCTGATCATCACGCGGCAACACGCAGCAATGCGCCGTGGCAGCTGAAGCCGGCGCCGAAGGACGACATCCACCACCAGCCCGGCGTGCGCCGCTCGCGCAACGTCTGCTGCAGCACGAAGTAAACGAAGGCGCTGCTCAGGTTGCCGTACTGCGCGAGTATCGAACGGCTCACCGCTATGTCGTCGTCGGAGAGACCGACCTTGTCCGCGACCGCCGCGAGCACGCGTTTGCCGCCGGCATGCCAGATCCACTGAACGATGTCGCCGCGTGCGAGGTCATGCATATCGAGCGCGGCGTCCAGCACGCGCTCTGCATGGTCTGCTGCGAGCAACGGCACTCTTGCAGTCAGTATGTTGCGCAGCATTCCGTTACGCTGCTCGAAGCGCAGCGCATCGCGCTCGCCAGGGTTGTGCATCGAGCGCAGGCCTGTCCACTCGGGTGCAGGACGGTCCGGCGGCGCATCGCGCGAGAGGACGGCGGCTCCGGCACCATCGGCAAAGAGGCACGCGCTGATCAGCACGCCGGGATCGTCGTCGAGATAGTAAGCGGCGCTGCATACCTCGACGCATACCGACAGCACCTTGCCGCACCGGCCGGAGAGGATCAGCGCATCGGCCGTCGCAAGATTGGGCAGCGCCGCGCCGCACCCCTGCCCGACGAGATCCAGCGCGAGGACCTCGCCGCGCAGACCGAGCGCCTCACCGACATAGCTCGTGAGGCCGGGGCACAGATAGCCGGTGCATGTGCTCACGACGAGCGCGTCGATGTCACGCACATCGGCGCCACTCTCGTCGAGCGCCGCCCGCGCGGCGTTGGAGGCCAGCAGCGGCGCGTGCTTGGCGAAACGCGCGTGCAACGTGTCGGCATCGTTGTCGAACGCCTCGGTCAACGGATCGAGCACCAGCGTGCGGGTCGCGACGCCGCTGTCGCCGAGCAACACCTTCTGCACTGTCGCCCGAGCGCGACGATCGAGCCGCAGAAACTGCGGTTCATCCTTGATCGCGTCCCAGCACTGGGCCTGCGTGTAGCGGGTCGCCGGGACGGCCGTTCCTATGCCCGTGATGAAAGCCATGCTCTCCTCCATGCAGGCCGTGAGCCTGCGCCTGTATGGAGTGAACAGACTCCGAGGGCGATTCAATCCGACCCGTAACGACGATGCACGATCATCGTTCCGAAACGCATGAATGCGGAAGCGCTTTTCGCTGGCTGGTGCATGCCTGCTTGCATCGGCGAGCGCCGTGCAGGACGACACAGCGCTTTCTCACGCGATCTCAGGCGACCGTACTTCCTTATGGCGGGAGGGGACCGCCCTGACGCCTGGGGAGATTACGGTGATCAGCACCGTTGCGACCGACCGGCTGGCCCGTATCGAGATCCCTCGGCCACCCGATGTGCGTCACGCGCTGCGGAATTTCGTGAAGCGCGCGAACAATATGGCGGCGAACGGCAGGGCCAGTCCGATCACCGCCGTCGCGATGAGCAGATGACCCAGCTCGCCGTAGTTGGCCGGCACCTGCACCACGCCCGTCGCCTGGTCCTTCACTTCCCGCGTGACAGTCCAGATCTCGTTCAAGTACTTGGTGCCGAGCTGCGACAGCGACAGCGCGAGATTGGTGAATGACGCCATGATCGCGAAGTACGTCGCCTTCAGATTTGGAGGCGCGCAGCGTGCTATCCACGCGAGCATCGGAATCATCGCGATCTGTCCCAGCGGCGATTCGAGCGCCGTATCGACCAGCGCGATGAAGCGCGCATCGACGACGCCATGGGTCACGGCAGCGGTCCAGTGATGAAAACCGTAGTACATCGCGAGCGTGGGCGCCATGAAGATGAAGCCGCACACGGTGAGAAAGCCCACGACGTAGGTGATGGACCGTTCGGCCATGAAGCGGCGGAACAGAAACATCCCCACCAGCGTGAGGCCGCTGCCGATGAGGCTCAGCACCGCGAGAAAATGCTGATCGAAGCCGAGCTCGTCTATCGTCCACCACGTCGCACCCGGTCCGGGCCCCGGCACTGCCCGGAACACGAAGATCACGATCGCCGTGCCGATCAGCGTCTCGCGCGCGTCGGGCTCGAGCTCGCGCGTGAGCCGCAGCACGAGGAACGAGACGATGGCCATAGAGCCGACGAATATGATTTCCTCGTTGTACGGGATGTTCGAAAGACCCATGGTGGCGGAGAAGAGCACGAACACCAGGCTGCCGCCGAGTATCCACCAGTTGGGATGCGGCCGTTCGTCCGGCTCGGACAGCGCAGCGGCGACCGCGTCGCGGCTCATGCCTTGCGCAAGCAGGCGGCGCCGGTCGCGTGCCTTCAACACCATCGCTATGACGACTCCAAGCACCGACACGAGCGGGATCACCAGCGCCATCAGATATACGTCGCGGTACAGCTGCGCCATCTGCGGCTGGGGCAGGTTTTCCGTGCCGGAGAACAGATAAAGATTGATCAGCGCGACCACCACGCTGCCGCCGATGATCGCGACGCGGCCCAGGGTCTGCATCGTCGTGTGCATGAGCTTGCGCTGCTCGCTGTCGATCGGCTTCCCGTGCTCGTCCACGCGCGGCACGGCCTCGACCGTCATGGCATCGGCCACCGCGTCCTGGACGACGTAGCCGACGGGCGCGAGCATCGCGCTCAGCACGAACCAGGCTTCGACCGGCATGATCGCCGCCATCGCAGCGCGATCGCCGATCAGCCCCACCATGATGAGCAGGCTCGCAGCGATGAGGCCGGCTCCGATGAACACCAGCACGCTCTTCCATCGCCACATCAGATCGACGAGATGGCCCAGCGGCATCTTCAGCGCCCACGGCAGTCCGCTCCAGAAACCGAGTGCAGCGAGAAACGCAGCGGACAGCCCGAGGTACTCTTTCACGAAAAAAGTGCCCACGATGCCGGTGATGCCGGAAACGCCTGCCGCCATGTACACCATGAGCGGCGGCAAGTACGACAGGCGCATCTCGCGCCCGAGCTCGAAAATGTTTTCGTCGAACCACCGCCACAGCGCCGCGCGCCCGGAGACGGTGTGATTCGCAGGGCTCGCCTGCGCTTGAGTGGCCGGATTGGTCGTATTCATGTGCGCATTCTATACGGTCTCCTACTGCCGCCCGAGTCTGCGCGATTTGCCGGGCATGCCGAGTGCTTCACGTATCGCAAAACAAAAGGAGCCGCGCATGGATAACGTGGAAGTTTCCCCGATAGCAGGCTGGCAGATCGGCACCATAGGGCAGAAGCGCGTCGTCGTCTTCCGTCCGCATTATCTCGACAAGCCCGAACAGGACGCCGAGCATGCGACGCCCGGGCGCTATTACGTGATGACGCCCAGTCAGTGCCTGTCGCTCATCTGCGAGCTCACCGCTGCCGTGCACGATCTCGAAAGTGCAGCGCCTGCCGCTCGGCCCACGGGACTCTCGCCACTGTCGCGCGGACGCGGCATCGCACCAGGCAAAAGGAACAGGCCACCGGCGCCCCGAGCTAGGCGTTGCGCGCTGGCCGCAGTCTTTATTCGCTGCTGCTCGCAAGTATCTCCTCGGCTTTGCGGATCACCGGAACGTCGATCATCTTGCCGTCGACTGCGACGGCCGAGCCCTGAGAGGCTGCCGCGGCGTCGAGCACGCGGCGCGCCCACGCCTGCTCTTCCGCGCTCGGCAGAAAGCACAGGTTGACGACCGGCACCTGCTTCGGATGGATGCACAGCTTGCCGCCGAATCCGAGCCGTTTCGCATACAGCGTTTCCGCACGCACGCGATCGGTGTCGTCGATCGCAACACTCACGCCGTCGAGCGGAGCCGGCAGACCGGCCAGGCGCGACACGAGCACGAGGTGCGAGCGGAAATAGAGCAGCTCGTCGCGTTCGCCTTCGATGCGCAGATCGAGCTGAAAGTCGATGTGCCCGAAGGTGAGCCGCTGCGCGAGGCCCGATTCGGCCAGCGCGCGAGCGCGGTCGAAGCCGCGCGCCGTTTCGATCAGCGGCAGCAGGATCCGGTCGGCGCCCACACTTCGCCGCGTCGCCTCGAGATGCGCCACGTCCTCGGCCTTGGGGATGAGCACGCCGGCGACCCCCGGCGCGGCACACACTTCGAGGTCGCGCTGGAACCATTCGGTATCCGGGCCGTTCACGCGCACCAGCACCGGCGCTGCGGGATCGAGATGGCGCGCGAGCGCCGCGCGTGCGGCCTCTTTCTCCGACGTCGCGACCGCATCTTCGAGATCGACTATGACTCCGTGCGCGCCGGCGCGTTGCGCTTTCGCGATGCGCTCGGGTCGGTTGCCGGGAACGAACAATAGGGAGCGGGCGAGCGATTTCATGCTGAAGTCTCGTTGTTGGTCTATCGAACCTACCATCCCGAGAACCGCGGCCATATCGCATGGACGCGCGTATCCTCGCGCACGATGTGGTAGCGGTCGTGCTGGGCGCCGGTGGCGCACGCGTGGTTGGGCAGCACGCGCAGCAGCGTGCCCACCGGCAGATCGGGCAAGCGGGCAGGGTCGCCGGAACGGTGCGCGACGATACCGTGCTCCTGGTTCGCGTCGATCATCACGAGATCGGGCACGAGCCGGCCATGCATGTCACACACGAGCCCGTAGCCCTGGTCGACCGCTTGTCTGGCCGTGCCGCGATCGCGCGACATCGCCATCCAGCCGGCATCGACGATGGCCCACCCCTTTTCGCGCTGATGCCCGATCACGCTCGTCAGCACGGAAAGCGCGATGTCGTCCGTAGTGCACACGCGGATGCCGGCCATGAAAAGATCGAAGAAGACGAAAACCCCCGTGCGCACTTCCGTGACGCCGGTGAGATCGCGCGCGAACGTCGCGGTCGGCGTGGACCCCACGCTCACCACCGGACACTCGTATCCCGCCTCCCGCAGCCGCATTGCGCAATGCACCGCCGCGTCGCGCTCCTGCTCTGCCATCGCGCGAATCGCCTCGACGGTCGTGCAGCTGTAAGAGCTCCCGGCATGCGTCATGACGCCGGCCAGCCGTGCGCCGCCCGCTTCGAGCTCACGCGCAACGTCGAGCAGCAAGGGATCATCCGGGTGCACCCCCGAGCGATGGCCGTCGGAGTCGATCTCGATCAGGGCCTCCAGCGGCTGTCCCGCATCGCGGGATGCCATGCCGACAGCGCGCGCCGCGTCCACGTTGTCCAGGATGATGCGAAGCCGTGCGCCTCTCGCTTGCAGCGCAAGCACGTGCGGCAGCTTGTTGGGTGCGATCCCCACAGCGTAGAGCAGGTCGCTCACGCCGTGATCGAAAAAATACTCGGCTTCCTTCAGCGTCGACACCGTCGCCGGCCCGTTTGGGGCAGTCATCATGTGGCGCGCCACGTCGATCGACTTGCACGTCTTCAGGTGGGGACGGAACGCGACGCCCAGCGAGGCAAGATGGGAGCGCATGCGCTCGATGTTGCGCAGCATGCGCGGCTCGTCCAGCACGAGGGCCGGGGTCTCCAGGTCGAAAAGATTCATGCCCACTCTCTTGGTAGCCGCTCATTGTACCGGCTGCCGGGCGCGCGCAGTAACACGCATCTTTTTGGGGAACTCGCCTCGAATCGCCTGCTCACATTTTTGGAGGGGCCGCTACTGCCGACAACAATCAGGAGGACTTTTCCGGTATGGCATCTCACCAAGTGATAGGCATCTTCAGCAGCAGCGCTCGCGCACGTCTTGCACAGGAAGCCCTCATCCTCGAGGGCATGCCCGAAGACTGCGTGGCGATCAGCATAGACCTCACCGCGGACGGCATAGCGGCCGAAGCGCCGGGACAATCCTATGTCAACCAGCCCGGCCAAGCGAGCGGCGGATGGTTCGGCTCCCGCGCCACGGGCGAAGCAGCACGCAACTCGCGGCGCGCCGGCCTGGCCGATACCGCGCAAAGAGGGGCCTGCGTGGTCACCGCGGAAGCGCGCAGCTTCGCCGAAGCGGAACGCATCCGCGACATCATGGCGGCGCTAAGACCGATCGACATGCGAGTTCCGGCGCTCGCGTAGCCGGGCAAGGCAGAGGCTTCAAGCGAGCGGGAAAAGTGCATTGAGGTACGGCACCCGGGGGAGTACTATTCCTGCTCGAACCCGCGTATAAACTGCGGGAGCTTTAGGGGGTATCTTGAGCCGCACGCCCAGCACGACCACCACTGTCCTGCCCGATTATCTTGAAGACCGCAATGCCCGCGCTCTCGAAGCCGGCCTGATCCTGGAAAAGCAGAAGCTCGCCGCGTCCGGCAAGCTCACGACCTGGTATCGCGGCACGATAGAACAGTTCGTGCGCTCCGGGATGCTGCTGGACGGCGAGGCGGTACGCCGGTCGCCACGCCAGACGATCCACGGCTTCGCGACGCTGCTGCACGTGTACTCGCCGTTGCGGCACGCGTATCACACCACGCTGTACCGCGTCGGTGGGGAGGAGTTGCGGCTGGTGGTGTCGAACGAGCGTCTGCCGGTCGACATGGCGGTCATCCGCGACGGCATCAAGGTGTACTGGTTCGAACGAGGCTGGACCCACCGGCGCACGCTGGTGAAGGTGTATGTCGGCAGCACGCGGGTCGAGCTGGTGGAATCCGGTGTCGCGACTCGCAGCATCCTGACCGATGACTCCGAGCATCGCCCGGTCGGTCACGGCCCGAAGACCCGTCGCGAGCTGCTGTGGCGCATCGAGGAAGACCGCAGCGGCGCGGTGCTGCTCGAAACGTACCCGGCAGCGATCGCGCGTGCCGCATGGCGCGGCAGCGCGTTCGAAGGCTCGCGCGTGCCGCCGATGAAAGAGCAGGACTACGAGCGCGCGCAGGCCGATGCGGCGTTTCAGGCTTTCCTCGCGCAGCTGCAAAGCGACGCCTCCGGCGTCGAATGAGCCCTCGCCTCTCCCGTTAAGCGCTCGCAGTCAGCGTCGCGAGCGCTATCCCGGACTCGCCTGCAATGCTGTACAGCAGGTAAAGCATGCCCGCCTCTTCGTACAGCGCCGGATCGCGCAGCGCGCGCTCGCGTCCGACCGCCGCGCCCCGTTGCGAAGCAGTGATAGGTAACGCAGCGCCTTCGTACTGTTCCTCGGGATAGAGCACCGGCGTTGCAGGCGTCGCGCGCCACGTCCGCCAGTCGCCGCTCATGTCTATCGTCGTGCAGCAGATGTGCTCCGGCGCGTCACCTATCCTCGTAAAAAAGACGGTGAGCACATTCCCTTGGACCCGCACCGCCACATGGCGAATGTCGCGGAACTGCGAATCGTCGTCGAACGGAGTGCGCGGCGCGCGCTCGAATCCGGTCATCCCGTCGCGAGAGCGCAGCAACGGCGTGCCCAGGCGGGGCAGTGCATAGTAATGATTCTTCCAGCGCCACACGCGGAAATAGCTCGGACCGAGGCTTTCGGGCCGTACCGTGAAATCGAGGCCATCGTCGGACAACGCAAGAAACGTATCCTGCCGCGCCTCCAGCAGCTTCTCGCGGTAATCCGGATCCGTCGACCTCGGCACCGCGGTGACCGGTGCGTGAAAGTACAACCGTATCGCCCTGCGCTCCTCGTCGATCAGCACATCGGGCGACGCGACGTGATCGGGATTCCATCCGGTCTGTCGAACATGCAGGACCCCGGGGGCATGAATCCGCCACGGTCCGCGGACATCATCGGCGTACGCCAGCCGGATATAGGTGCCCTCGTGGTGTGCGAAATAGAGGTAATAGCGGCCGAGCGGCTTGCGAACCCAGGAGGGAACACGGATGAGCGACGGTCCGTTGATGTTCTCGCCGGGGTTGCCCATCATCGCCGGCGTAATGATCGGATTGCCGGCGTAACGCTGGGCGATGTAGCGGGGCGCGGCGGTCGGCGTGTCGTGCATGGCCTCGCATGGTATCACCGACCGGCGGCGCGGCGGCCCCAAGGCCGCTCGCGCTCTGCATCACGTCAATCGCTGTCGGGAAACATCCGGTCGAGGCGGTTCCACGCGGCGCGCACTGCGCCGCGGCCTTCCTCCCATGTCAGCGGCGAATCGCCGCGGGTGCGCTCGTACTCGGTGCGCAGTTCGTCTTCCACCTCGTCGAAACTGCGCCCGCGATGACGCTGACGGGCCTCTGCGCCTACGCGATAAGCGATTTCGTAGTGTTCGAACGTATAGTCCGGACGGTAATAGGGCTCCTGAGCGTAATTCTCGCGCCAGTACGCAAGTTCATCGTCGTAATCGACGTCGCTGCGGGTCGGGGTATTCGCCATGGCATCACTCCTCCGCGTCGTATGAATGCCGTACGCGGCCGCAAACGCCGTGCCCATGCCCCGTGTGCGCGTCACTTCAGCCGCAGGAGATGATCGAGCGAAAACCGTCCGCCGCCACGCCCGAGAAGCAGCAGTAGCAATCCCGCCCAGGTAAGGTGCGTGGGCCAGGCGTCCGGATAGACGAAAATCTGGATCACGGCCGTCATCCCGAGCAGCGCCAGCGCGGCGAAGCGCGTGCACAGTCCGACGACCAGCAGCAGCGGAAAGAGATGTTCGGCGTACGCGGCAAGGTGTGCAGCGATGTCCGGCGGAATGACAGGCAGCCGGTACTCCATCTCGAACAGCGAATACGCGCTGTCGGTCACGGTGAGCAAACCCTGCACCTTGGTGCGCCCCGACATGAAGAAAATCGCCGCGATGCCGATCCGCGCAACCAGGGCCAGCACGCTCTCGGGGATGCGCTGCGTCAGCATTTCTGCCAGCGCATTCCATCGTCCTTTGAGTCCCATGGTCTCCGGACGCGTACCGCTCGTGGTTGCATTGTTCATCGTCCCTGCTCCTCCGGTTGGTTTTCGAGCGCGGCGAACGCGCCGGCTTGGATCAGTGAGGCCATCAGCTTCGTGAAATCGACGCGCGGGTCGACGTTCAGGCTTTCGAGCGCCGCCTGTTCCAGCGTCTTGCCCGCACGGCACGCGTCCAGGAAAACGCATGTGGCGCGATCGACGAGCACATGGGTCACTTGCGCTACCGGACGGGTGATGAGCACTCCGTCCCCGTGCCACGCGATTGCGGAAAGGTCGGCACTTGCATCACCGCTTGTGCGATTTGCGCTCCAGATGGTCGCGATGGGACTGTCGTCGAACCATGCCCAGCGCGCGGCGGCATGAGGTCTCAGGATGGTGCGGGAGAGCACGTCGAGTGCAAGGCTCGCGATATCGCCGCCCGCGAGGAGCGTGTCGTCGCGTGCGACGTGGGCCTCGCACCAGTAGTAGTCCAGACGCGCTATGCCGGAAAGATAGGGCAGCTCGGTCGCGGGCTCGAACGATTGCAGAAAAGCGGCGAAGCGCTCTCCATACAGCATCAGTCGAGGATCGCGCGGCGCGTGGCGGCGCGCATAGACGGCTGCCGCTGCGCGCAGCCACTCGTCTCCG
>JBLNBW010000073.1:0-21806 GCA_050260255.1 Rhodospirillaceae bacterium
TTGGGGTCTCGGCGGGGGCGCGCCGGGGGTTGTTGTATTTTCCCACCTATAACATAGGGGGGCGGGGGGCCGGCGGCCCCCCACGCCGAGAGCACCATGCACTTCGCACGGCCCTCAGCCGTTTCACCGCGAAACACGATCGCCGCATCAGCGAGCTCACCGCTACAGCGGGCTCGCCGCGGCAGCGGGCCATCAGCGCGCGCCATGGATGAGCAGCGCGTACACCAGCGCGAGATTGAGCACGATCGAGGCGACGGCAATGCCGGCCCACAGCCGTACGGGATCCCGCTCGACGACCGCCGTGCGGCGCGGCACGTAGAACTCGTTCTGTGGCCCGCGCTGGAGCGCAAGCAGGAATTCTTCGGCCGTCTCGAAGCGACGCTTGGGATCGCGCGCCACCGCCTTGAGCACGATCGATTCGAGCCATGCCGGGACGTCGCGCCGGTAGCGCGTCGGCGGGACGGCGTCGCCGAAGCGCGGATGCTGAAAAGGCTCGATCTCGCCGTACGGATAGCGGCGCGTGAGCAGCTGATACAGCGTGACGCCGATCGCGTAAAGATCGCTGCGCACGCTCGCCGGCTGGCCGGCGAGTACTTCGGGCGCCATGTAGCTCGGCGTGCCGGGAACGCCGTCCGGCGCATCGTCGACGCCGCCGTTGAACGCGACACCCAGGTCCAGTATGCGCACGATACCGTCGTCGCCTTGCAGAACGTTCGCCGGCTTGACATCGCGGTGCAGGATGTTGAGCCGGTGCAGCACCGCCACGCCCTTCACGATCTGCACGGCGCAAGCGACCGCCTCGGCGACGGAGAAATGGCGGCCGGCGTCCAGCGCCGCCTGCAGCGTGTGGCCGGCGTGATGGCTCATCACGTAGTAGAGCGCGCTGCGCTCGCCGGGACGAAGCGGCATCACTTCCGGGAAGAACTGGGAGCAGACGCGACGCGCCATCCATTCCTCGGTGAGCAATGCCGTGGCATCGGCGCGCTCCCCGCCGTTCAGGGTCTTCAGCACGAGCGTGCGACCGCTCGCGCGATCGCGCACCTTGTAGAGCCGGGTGGCGCGCGAAACGTGCAGCGGCGCGATCACTTCGAAGCGGTCGATGCAGGCGCCCGTTTCGAGCGGCGGCGGCGGCGCGAGATCGCTCGCCTGCGCAATGGAATCGCGCAGGCCGCCTTCCGGCAGCGCGTCGATGCGCACCACGAGCGCGGTGACGTTGTCGGCGGCGCCGGCATCGAGTGCAGCCTGGCACAGCGCCTGCGCGGCGGGCGCGGGATCGTGCTCGGCCGCAAGTCGCGCAATGCGCGGCGCGGAGAGCACCGACCACACGCCGTCGGTGAGCAGCACGAAGCGGTCGCCGACGGCGAGATCACCGTCGGCGTAATCGACGACGAGCCCCGCATCCAGCCCCACGGCGCGCGTCAGCACATGCCGCAGATCGGGATGGTCCCACACATGATCTCGCGTGAGCTGAGCGGCCTCGCCGTCGCGCAGCCGGTAAATGCGGCTGTCGCCGACGTGCGCGACGACATAGCGCCGGCCGCGCAGCACGAGCGCCGAGAGCGTGGTGGCAAGCGATACGGTGTTGCGATAGGCCGTGCTCTGCGCCACCAGCCAGCGGTTGACGGCGCCGAGCACCTTGTCCACCGCATAGGGTATCGCCCAGGTGTCCGGCGTCGCGTAGTAGTCGGCGAGGAGTCCGCGCACCGTGTACTCCGAGGCGTGGCGTCCTCCGCCGCCGCCCTCGCCGGCGACGCCGTCCGCGACGACCGCAATGATGCCCTTGGTATCGCGCTCGATGCCTACGGGCGCGACGAGGCCGCAGAAATCCTCGTTATGCTCTCGCCGGCCCGGCAGGGTCGCGTGGCCCGCGGCGATCTCAAGGCCCATGAGCGCACGGAATCGAGGATAAAGCCATGCCGCGCATCATATCCTTGCAGCGGTGAGGTGCGCTGCACCCCACGTGGTGCGCCAGCGGCTCTTCACCGCGGTGAGACCGGAGAGCGCAACGAGCGCGAGCGCCGCGAACGCGAGCAACCCGGGCTGGTAGCTGCCGGTGAGCTGCTTCGAATAACCGAGGCTCGAGGCGAGATAAAACCCGCCTATGCCGCCCGACATGCCGACGAACCCCGTCATCACGCCGATCTCCCGGCGGAAACGTTGGGGCACGAGCTGGAATACCGCGCCGTTGCCTATGCCGAGGGACAGCATCGCCGCCATGAACAGCGCGAGGGCCGGAGCGGGATGCGCCTTCGGAAAACTCGCCATGAACAACCATGCCGACGCGGAGAGATACATGAGCGAGAGCGTGCGTATGCCGCCGATGCGGTCGGCGATGAAGCCGCCGATCGGACGCACGAACGATCCGGCGAACACGCAAGCGGCGGTGAAATAGCCCGCGTGCACCGGCGTGAGACAGTACTCGTCGTTGAAGTAGATCGTGAGCGAGGATGCGAGTCCCACGAATCCGCCGAACGTCACCGCGTAGAAGAACATGAACCACCACGCGTCGCGATCCTTGAGGACCTGCAGATAAGCGGCGAGCGGCTTCGCGGGCGGACAGTCGGGCGCATCCTTGGCGAAAGCCATGTACAGCAACGCCGCCACGCCGAGCGGTATCAGCGCAAGACCGAATACGTTGTTCCACCCGTACCATGCGGCGAGCGTCGGCGTGAACAACGCGGCGAGCATCGTCCCCGAGTTGCCGGCGCCCGCGATGCCGAGCGCGGTACCCTGATGTTCCGGCGGATACCAGCGCGAGGCGAGAGGCAGCGCGACGGCGAACGACGCGCCCGCGAATCCGAGCAGACCGCCCACTGCGAGCAGCCCGTGATACGTTTCCACGCCGCCCCAATACGCCCACGCAAGGCCGGCGATCACGATGCCCTGTCCGATCGCGCCCGCGCGCTTCGGCTTCAGATGATCGACCAGCACGCCCATCACGATGCGCAGCAGCGCGCCCGCAAGCACGGGTGTGGCCACCATCATTCCCTTCTGCGCGGCGTTGAGGCCGAGGTCTTGCGCGATCTGCACCGCGAGGGGACCGAGCATGACCCACACCATGAAGGAGAAGTCGAAATACAGAAACGAGACGAGCAACGTCGGCGTGTGGCCGCTTTTCCAGAATGACGTTTTCATAGGTGATCCGTACGTGAGGTGACGCGCGCTTCCGCAAGAGGCATGCCACCGTAGCGCCACGCCGCTCGTGCAGGCGAAGAGCGATGTCGCGTACGCGCCGCCATATCGAGCATGCGCCGCTTCGGTGCACGTTCACGGCCTCGTGCACCTTGCCTGTGCGCATTTCGCGCACCGACGCCCCGCAAATGCCTCAATACGCTGCGTGGATGCGTGGTGGCATAGGCCTTGCTGCCGCGAAGGGCACAGCATCGTTCCCCAAGGCAAAATAATCGTGAACAGAATGAAACTCGTATGCGTCGGCAACGGCATGGTGGGCCAGCGTTTTCTCGAGCAGCTCACGAGCCGCATGTCGAGCGACGCGCTCGACATGACGGTGTTCTGCGAAGAGCCTCGCGCCGCCTACGATCGCGTGCACCTCACGAGCTTCTTCGCCGGCAAATCGGCGATCGACCTCAACGTGGTGCCCTCGCGCTTCTTCGAAGACCGTGCGATCACGCTGCGGCTCAACGACCGCGTGATCGAGATCGATCGTGTTCGCAAGATCGTGCGCTCGGCGCGCTATCGTGAAGTGCCATACGACAAGCTGGTGCTCGCCACGGGCTCGTATCCTTTCGTGCCCGCCATACCGGGCCGCGACCGGCGCGGCTGCTTCGTCTATCGCTCGATCGAGGATCTCGAAGTGATCCGCGCCGCCGCCAAGCGTGCGCGCGTCGGCACGGTGATCGGCGGAGGGCTGCTCGGACTCGAGGCCGCGAAGGCGCTGAACGACCTCGGCCTCGAGACGCACGTCGTCGAATTCGCGCCGCGGCTGATGGCGGTGCAGCTCGATGATGCCGGTGCTCAGCTGCTGCGACGTAAGATCGAAGCCCTCGGCGTCACCGTGCACACCTCCGCGAACACGAAGGAAATCGTGGACGGCGCGACCAGGCGGCACAAGATGGTGTTCGCCGACGGAGCTACGCTCGAGACCGACCTCATCGTGTACTCCGCGGGCATCCGACCGCACGACGAGCTCGCACGCAGCGCACGGCTTGCAGTGGGCGAGCGCGGTGGCATCGTGATCGACGATCACTGCCGCACGTCCGATCCCGACATTTACGCCGTGGGCGAGTGCGCGCTGTGGAACAAACGCATCTACGGGCTCGTTGCTCCGGGGTATCAGATGGCGGAAGTCGCGGCACGCCATCTCGCGGGAGAATCGGACGCCACCTTCACCGGCGCCGACATGAGCACCAAGTTGAAGCTGATGGGCGTGGACGTCGCCTCCGTCGGCGACGCGCTCGGCGCAACACCCGGCGCCCTCGCCTATCTGTACACCGATCCGGTGGCCGGCATCTACAAGAAGCTCGTCGTATCGAGCGACGGCAAGTCGCTGCTCGGCGCGATCTCGGTCGGCGACGCAACCGACTACGGCACGCTGCTTCAGCTCGCATTGAACGGCATACCGCTGCCGGCGCATCCGGAGGACCTCATCCTGCCCGCACGCGAGGGCGCGTCGAAGGGGCTCGGCGTCGACATGCTGCCGGCCACGGCTTCCATCTGCTCGTGCAACAACGTGAGCAAGGGCGTGCTGTGCGATGCGATCGCCGCCGGCTGCACGACGCTCGGAGCGCTGAAGACGCAGACCAAGGCGAGCAGTACTTGCGGGGGCTGCAGTACCCTGGTGAAGCAGATTCTCGATGCCGAGTTGAGAAAGCGCGGCGTCGAAGTGAAGAACCATCTCTGCGAGCATTTCGCGCACTCGCGCCAGGAGCTCTACTCGCTCGTCCGTTTCGGCAACCTGAAGACGTTCGATGACGTGCTCGCCAGACACGGCACGGGCCGCGGCTGCGACATCTGCAAGCCCGCCGTCGCATCGATACTCGCCGCGTGCTGGAACGAGATGATCTTGAAGCCAAAGCATGCGCCGCTGCAGGATACCAACGACCGTTTCCTCGCAAACCTGCAGAAGGACGGCACCTACTCCATCGTGCCGCGCGTGCCGGGCGGCGAGATCACGCCCGAGAAGCTCGTGGTGCTCGGGCACATCGCGAAGAAATTCCGTCTCTACACGAAGATCACCGGTGCGCAGCGCATCGATCTGTTCGGGGCGCGCGTGCACGAGCTGCCGCTCATCTGGAAGGAACTGGTGGATGCCGGCTTCGAGTCGGGCCACGCCTACGGCAAGGCGCTGCGCACCGTGAAGTCGTGCGTGGGCAGCACCTGGTGCCGCTACGGCGTGCAGGACTCGGTGTCGATGGCCATTGCGATCGAAAACCGCTACCGGGGGCTGCGGGCGCCGCACAAGCTCAAGATGGCCGTTTCCGGCTGCACCCGCGAATGCGCCGAGGCGCAGGGCAAGGACGTCGGCATCATTGCCACGGAAAAGGGCTGGAACCTCTACGTGTGCGGCAACGGCGGCATGACGCCGCGGCACGCCGATCTGCTCGCGAGAGACCTCGACGATGCGACCCTTGTTCGCTTCATCGACCGCTTCCTCATGTTCTACATCCGCACCGCCGACCGCCTGCAGCGCACCAGCACGTGGCTGGAGAACCTGGAAGGCGGCGTGGACTACGTGCGGCAGGTGGTGTGCGAAGACTCGCTGGGCATTGCCGCCGAGCTCGAAGCCGACATGCAGAAGTACGTGGACACCTACGAATGCGAATGGAAGAAGGCGATCGAGGATCCGGAGATCGCGAAGCGCTTCCGTCACTTCGTGAACAGCGACGAGCCGGATCGCAACGTCGTGTTCGTGACCGAGCGCGATCAGATCCGGCCGGCGCGTCCCGACGAGCGCAAGCCGGAGTCAACGGCAATGGAAGAGGAAGAAGCGGCATGAGCGCATGGATCGCGGTCTGCAGCCTGCACGATATCGTGCCGAACACCGGCGTGTGCGCGCTGGTGGGCGATCTCCAGGTGGCGATTTTCCGCCTCGACGACGACACCCTGTATGCAACCGGCAACTACGACCCCTACTCGCGTGCGAACGTGCTCTCGCGCGGCATCGTAGGCGACATGAAGGGCGAGATCGTCGTCGCTTCTCCGGTCTACAAGCAGCATTTCAGCCTCGCCTCGGGAATCTGCCTCGAAGATAGCGCCGTGAGCATCCCGGTCTATCCAGTGCGGCTGGAAGGCGATCGCGTATGGGTGAACGTGCCTGCCCGACAAGCCCGGCTCGAGGCTGCCTGAACTTTCAACGGAGACTTGCGACAGTGCTATTTGGACGCCACAAGAAAAACCCGATCAGGATCGCCGACAAAGGCGTCGTCGACTGGAAGTACACGACGTGCGGCTACTGCTCGACCGGCTGCTCGATCGAAGTCGGACTCAATGCGCAGGGGAAGGCCGTCGCGGCGCGCGGCGTCGCCGATGCGCCGGTCAATCAGGGCAAGCTCTGCATCAAGGGCATCTTCGAGCACGAGCTGTTCGACTCGGCCAATCGCGGCACCACGCCGCTCATGCGCAGCCGGACAATATATCCCTACCGCGAAACCGGCTGGGACGAAGCGCTCGACCGTACGGCAGCGGAAATCCAACGCATCACGCAAACGTACGGACGCGACAGCTTCGCGGTGGTCTCCACGGGACAGATCTTCACCGAAGAGTTCTACACGCTCGGCAAGCTCGTGCGCGGCGTGATCGGCACCAACAACTACGACGGCAACACGACGCTGTGCATGGCTTCGGCCGTGTCCGGCTATAAGCGCTCCTTCGGCTCCGACGGCCCGCCGGGGTGCTACGACGATTTCGAGCACACCGAGTGCCTGATGGCCTTCGGCTCCAATCTGCCGGAGCAGCATCCCATCATCTACTGGCGCCTGAAGATGGCGCTGGAGAAGCGCAAGTTTCCGGTGATCGTGGTCGACCCGCGCGTCACCATGTTCGCGCAGATGGCCGACATCCATCTGCCGATCACGCCCGGCACGGACGTGGTGCTGCTCAACAGCCTCGCGCACGTGATCCTGAAGGAAGGGCTGGCGGACCGCGCGTACATCGAGGCGCACACCACCGGCTTCGACGACTTCGCGCTGCTGGTCGGTCAGTACGATCCGACCACCGCGGCGGCGATCTGCGGCATCGACGAGGACACCATCCGCCACGTCGCGCGCCTCTACGCCAAGGCCGGGGCGGCGATGACGATCTGGACCATGGGCATCAATCAAAGCACGCACGGCTCCGACGGCGTGGTGGCGATCAACAATCTGAACCTCATCACGGGCAACATCGGCAAGCCCGGCGGCACCTCCCTCTCCATCACCGGCCAGTGCAATGCGATGGGCACGCGCGAATGGTCTTCGTGCTCGGGGCTGCCGGGCTACCGCGTGCTCGAGAAGGAGAAGGACCGCGAGGCGATCGCGCAATACTGGGGCATCGATCCGGAGTTTTTCCCCAAGCAGCGCGGCCTGTTCATGACCGACATCTTTCCGGCGATCGAGACTGGGCAGATCAAGGGCCTGTGGATTGTCGCCACCAATCCCATGACATCGATGCCCAATGCCCCGCGCATCAAGAAGACGCTCGAGAAGCTCGAGTTCCTGGTGGTGCAGGACGCCTACCGCGACGTCGAAACGACGAAATACGCCCACGTCTACCTGCCGGCCGCATTGTGGGGCGAGAAGGAAGGCGTGTTCACCAACACCGAGCGGCGCGTGAACGTCGTGCGCAAGGTGATGGAGCCGCACGGCGACGCCAAGCCGGACCTCTGGATCTTCAACCAGATGGCGAAGCGCTTCGAGGCGGGCCGCAAGATCCGCTTTCCGGAGACCAGCGCCGAAGTGTTCGAGGAGATGCGCGAGCTCTCCAAGGGCCGCATGCTCGACTATTCGGGACTCACGCACGACCGCATCGAGGCCGCGCGCGGCATCCAGTGGCCGTGCCCGGAAGGCGCAGCGACGGGTGCGCCGCGCTTGTACACCGACGGCGTGTTCCAGCACCCGGACGGAAAAGCAAAGCTCATCCCACTGCCCTTCGTCGACAACAACGAGCGGCCGGACCGGCAGTTTCCCTTCTGGCTCAACTCGGGCCGCGTGGTCGAGCACTTCCACACGCGCACGCGCACGGGGAAGATCGGCAACGTCAACAAGTTCAGTCCCACGCCGTACATGGAAATGAATCCGGATGCGGCGCGCGCGCTCGGCATCGGCCACATGACGTATGCGCGGCTCATCTCGCGCCGCGGCTATGCCGTGGTGCTGGTGCAGCTCACCCATCGGGTGCCGTACAACATGGTCTTCATCCCGTTTCATTTCCACGAATGCGTGAACCGGCTCACGCTGGGACTTCTCGATCCGTACTCCCGGCAACCCGCGTTCAAGCAATGCGCGGTGAAGATCGAGCCGGCGACTGATCAACTCGCGGCGGCAGCGGCAAACGTCGCCGCGCGCAGCTATTGAAGGGAATCTGCATGTTCGATGTGCGTGTCGGCGAGCGCGGTATTTTTTTCGTGCCGGAATCCGGAAGCAACGAATCCATGGACAACGCTGCGCCCCCTTTCAAGGCACGCCCCAACGAGCCCGACTATGCGCGGCTGCCCACGGCGAGCGACGTCACGGCAAACCAGTGGGGCAAGCCCGTTCAACTCATCGACGAGCGCGACGAGCTTGCGGGGCAGAGTCTTCGGATCAACGCGAGCACCGCGGTCGGAACGCACCCCAACCGCTACAAGCAGCACGGCTTTCATTTCACCGCGGACAACTGCATCGGCTGCCATGCGTGCGAGGCCGCGTGCAGCGAGAAGAACGACCTGCCGGCGCACCTGAGCTTCCGCTCCGTGGGTTACGTGGAAGGCGGGACGTACCCTGATTTCCGCCGCGTCAATATCTCGATGGCGTGCAACCACTGCGACGACCCGGTGTGCCTGAAGGGCTGCCCGACGCGGGCCTACACCAAGTTCGCCGAGTACGGGGCGGTATTGCAGGATCCCGACATCTGCTTCGGTTGCGGCTATTGCACCTGGGTGTGTCCGTACAACGCGCCGCAGCTCGATCCGATCAAAGGCCAGGTCTCGAAGTGCAACATGTGCGTGGACCGGCTGGAAGTCGGCTTGAAACCCGCATGCGTATCGGCCTGCCTCGCCGGCGCGCTCGACTTCGGCGTGATCGACACGGTACCGCCGAATCGCGTACAGGCGACACTCGAAATTCCCGGCTTTCCCGATCCGGCGATTACGCATCCGAACATCCGCTTCCAGCAGGTGCGCGAGCTGCCGCGCGAGATGCGGCGCACCGACTCGATGCCTCTCGTTTACGTGAAGAAGGAGGAAGCGGATCGCATCCGCTACAAGCCGCAAGTCGCGGCCGAAGAGCGGCGCCGGCAGTGGAGCTTCGGCAAGTTGAGCTCGCGCGAAAATCCGCTGGTCGTCTTCACGCTCATCTCGCAAGGGGTGGTGGGCGCGTTCCTCACGCTGTTTCTCGCGCCGCTGCTGGGCATCGAGACGCTCTCCTCCGCCACGCATCCGACGGCGCACGCGGCGCTGCTGTTCGTTCTGCTCGCGCTCGAGACCTTCGCCCTCGCCCTCTCCACCGCGCATCTCGGCAAGCCGCATCGGTTCTATCGCGCGTTCAACAACCTGCGCTACTCCCCGGTGTCGCGTGAAGTCGCCGCCATTGCGGTGTTCTACAACGCGCTCGGCGCGTATGCCGTTCTTTCGGCCGCGCCGGGAGCGCTCGCGTGGTTGCTGCCCACGGGTGCCGTGCAGGGCTCGCGTGCGGCTGCCGGCTGGCTCGCCGCGGTGTCCGGTCCGCTTGCGCTGTACGCGATGAGCCGCATCTATCGCATCAAGGCGCGGCCGTTCTGGGATCACTGGCAGGTCCTCACGTCGTTCTACGGCTCGATGCTCGCGCTCGGTCCGCTCGCCGTCGGTCTCGTCTATGCGGGCGTGCTGCTTGCGCGCGGCGAACCGTACGCGCAGCTGCTCGCGCTGCTTGCCTTGCCCATTGCGCTGGGACTCGGCCTCGAAGCGTTCGGGCTCGCCATCCATGCGCGCGATCTCAAGCAGCGCGGCGGAGAAGCCGCCGCCTCGCACGCCGAGCAGTGCACGACGTTCGGCAACACCTACATCCTGCGCAACGCCGGCCTCGCGCTCGGCATCGCGGCCATCGTGGCGCTTGCCGTCGCACAGCCCGGCGGTCCGGGGGGATATGCCGCGTGGCTTATCGCCGCGGCGGTGGTGCTCGGCACGGCAGCCATCGGACGCGCGCTCTTCTATGTGCTCGTTGTCCCGACGACCATGCCCGGCGCCTTCTTCTGGCGCAACAAGGCGTTCCAGGAGCACGCCCGCAAGACCGGCCTCGCGAAAATGCCGCAGGTGGGCGTGCTGCCGGACGCACATTGAGCATGCGCATGGTGCGATCCGGCAAGGTGTACCTGGTCGGCGCCGGCCCCGGCGATCCGGAGCTCCTCACGCTGAAAGCCGTGCGTGTCCTGGGCCTAGCGGACGTGATCCTCGTCGACGATCTGGTGCATCCGGAGGTGCTGGGCCACGCGGCAGCGCACGCTCGCGTCGTTCATGTGGGCAAACGCGGCGGCTGTGTCTCCACGCCTCAGGCATACATCGAGCGACTCATGGTGGCGGAAGCACGTGCGGGCCGCACCGTGGTGCGGTTGAAAGGCGGCGATCCGTACATGTTCGGACGCGGCGGCGAGGAAGTCGCCACGCTCGCCGCCGCCGGCATCGAAGTCGAGGTGATCAACGGCATCACGTCCGGCATGGCGGCGGCCACGTCGGCCGGCATCGCGCTCACGCATCGCGATCACGCGCATGGCGTCGCTTTCGTCACCGGCCATGCGGCCTCCGGTGACGGGCTGGATTGGAGCGCGCTCGTGCGTTCGGAGCTCACGCTCGTCATCTACATGGGCGTCTCGCGCTGTGCGGAGCTGCAGCAATCGCTGCTCGATGCCGGCATGGTTTCCGACATGCCGATCGTGATAGTCCAGAATGCGAGCCGCGGCGACGAACGCCGCCTCGTGAGCCGGCTTCACGCGCTCGCCACCGATGTGCGTGCGCATCGCGTTGCGAGCCCGGCAATCTTCATCGCGGGGCGTGCCGCAGCGCTCGCCGCCGAGCGCCTCTGCACGACGACGTACGTCGCGCAGTGCGCCTCTTCCTGACGGGTTCAACGCGTCGCGGCGCTCTGCGCCTTGTGATACGCTTGCGCGGTTTGCATCGTCCCGCTGCAGGAAAATCATGAAGAGCGAGTCTTATCCGGTGCGCACCGGCGCGCAGATTTTGGTCGACGCGCTGAGGATACACGGCGCGCGCATGGCTTTCGGCGTGCCGGGAGAATCGTATCTCGCCGTGTTGGATGCGCTGCACGACGCGAAGAACCAGATCCCGTTCATCAATTGCCGTAACGAAGGCGGCGCGGCCAACATGGCCGAGGCTTACGGCAAGCTCACCGGCGAACCGGGCCTGCTCTTCGTCACGCGCGGCCCCGGCGCGAGCAACGCAACCATAGGGCTGCACACCGCGCAGCACGACTCCACGCCGATGATCATGTTCATCGGGCAGGTCGGCAGCGACTTCATGGATCGCGAAGCGTTCCAGGAAATCGACTATCGGCGCCTGTACGGGCCGATGACGAAGTGGGTTGCGCAAATCGATCGCGCCGACCGCGTCGCGGAGTACGTGAGCCGCGCCTATCACACCGCCGTGTCCGGCCGGCCGGGGCCGGTCGTGCTTGCACTGCCGGAAGACATGCTCACCCAGACGGCAGCCGTTCCCGATGCGGAACGCTACAAGCGTGTCGCCGCGCATCCCGGGCCCGCGGACATGCGCAAGCTGCGCGAGATGCTGCAGCGCGCGGAGCGTCCGCTCGTCATACTAGGCGGCAGCTGCTGGACCGAACAGGCATGCGCCGACGTGCGCGCGTTCGCCGAAGCGAACGATCTGCCCGTCGCAACCGGCTTTCGCCGTGCCAACCTGTACGACAACCGGCTTCCCAATTACGTGGGCGACGTCGGCATCGGCATCAATCCGGCGCTCGCAGCGCGCGTCAAGTCCTCGGACCTTCTCCTCGTCATAGGCTCTCGCATGGGTGAGATGGCGAGCAGCGGCTATAGCTTGCTCGACGTGCCACGTCCCAAGCAGAAGCTGGTCCACGTGCTGAGCGGGGCCGAAGAGCTCGGGCGCGTCTATCAAGGCGACCTGCTGATCCACTCGGGGATGCCCGAGTTTGCTGCCGCCTTGCGCGCCCTGCCGGCCGTGCAGCGCAAGCCGTGGCTCGAATGGAAGGACGGCGCGCGCGGCGATTACGAGAAGTGGCTCGTTCCCGGCTCGATGCCGGGCGACGTCGACCTCGGCGCGGTGATGGTACACCTGCGCAACCGCCTGCCTGCCGGCTCCATCGTGACGAACGGCGCGGGCAACTTCGCCGGCTGGGTACACCGTTTCTATCAGTACACCGGGCTGCAGACGGAGCTTGCGCCGACCAGCGGCGCCATGGGATACGGCGTGCCTGCTGCCGTCGCAGCGAAGCTCGTGCATCGCGATCGCATCGTCGTCGCCGTCGCCGGTGACGGCGATTTCCAGATGAACTGCCAGGAGCTCGGCACCGCGACGCAGTATGGCGCGGCTGTGATCTACCTCGTGGTGAACAACGGCATGTACGGCACCATACGCATGCACCAGGAGCGGGAGTATCCCGAACGCGTGAGCGGCACTATGCTCACGAGCCCGGACTTCCCGGCGCTCGCCCACGCGTACGGCGTGCATGGCGAGCTCATCACCAAGACGGAGCAGTTCGAAGCGGCGCTGGAACGCGCGATCGCGTCGCCCACCGGTGCGCTGCTCGAGCTGCGCATCGATCCGGACGCGATCACGACGCGCACCACGCTGTCTGCGATACGCGCCGAAGCCCTCAAGAAAAGAAAGGCGTGAATGGCGAATAGTGAATAGTGAGTGGTGCGCAGCGCGCATCCATTCACCAATCACCACTCACTGCTCACGAATCCGACCCATGGTCAGATATCTCACCGAAGCGGACATCCAGCAGCTCATCACTATGGACATCGCGCTCGAATGGACGGGTCGCGCACTGCGCGATCGCGCGCTCGGCGAAGCGATCGACATCCCGCGCGTGCGCACGCACATCGCCGAAGGGATACAGCACGTGCTGCAGGCGGCCGCACCCAAATTGGGCTACATCGGCTTCAAGTACTACTACACGCGCCCCACGGGAAAGACGTTTTACGTGCATCTCATCGACATCGGGAGCGCGAAGCTGCAGACGATCATGCAGGCGGTGTGGATGAGCATGGTGCGGACCGGCGCGGCAAGCGGCATCGCAACGCAGGCGCTCGCAAAGCCCGATGCGAGCGTGGTCGGTCAGATCGGATCCGGCTTCCAGGGCATAGGTCAGCTGGAAGCGGTGTGCGCCGTGCGCAGGATTCGCAAGGCGAAGGTGTACTCGCGCAATCGCGAAAAGCTCGCCGCATTCTGCGACTCGATGTCGCAGAAGCTCGGCATACCGGTCGAGCCGGTCGACAGTGCAAAGGCGGCCGTCGCCGGCAGCGACATCGTCAACGTGATCACGAAATCCGCGACGCCCGTGCTCGAGGGCGCGTGGCTGGAACCGGGTCAGCACATCAATGCGGCCGGATCCAATGCGCTGAACCGCGCCGAGATCGATGAAGCGGCCGTAGAACGCTGCACGCTGATTACTGTGGATGCGCGCGGCACGGCGCAAGCCGAGTGCGGCGATCTCTATCCGCTCGTCAAGCGCGGCCGCAAGACGTGGGAGGACTTCGTGGAGATCGGCGACGTGCTGGCAGGCAAGGCGGCGGGCCGGTCCTCGGCAGGCGACATCACACTGTACGAATCTCACGGCATGGGCATACAGGATCTGTACGTCGGCGCAAAAATGCTCGAGCTTGCGCGCGAGCGCAATATCGGCACGGATCTGCCGATCGGGGACTAGCGACAGATCTGCGCAATCCCGGGCCTCGCGAGAGGCTGCAGTCCCGGCATTCCGGGAAGTACGGATGCCGGCTTCCAACCATAGATAACATTGAGGAGAAAAGACGTTGTCTTATCGCATCGTGCTGCCGCTCGCCGCCGCGCTCGCGGCTGCCGCACCGGCAGCGGCGCAGAACTTCCCCGTGAAACCCGTGCGTCTCATCGTTCCGTTCGCCCCCGGCGGCAGCACCGACATCATGGGCCGCATTCTCGGTCAGAAGCTGTCCGACATGTGGGGACAGCAGGTGGTGGTCGACAACCGCGCCGGAGGCGGGACCATCATCGGCACCGAAATGGCGGTGAACTCGCCCGGCGACGGCTACACCCTGCTCCTCGCCAACATCGCGCTCGCGTTGAATCCCGGCCTGCATTCCAGGCTGCCGTTCGATCCGGTGAAGGATCTCGCGCCTGTCACGCTCATCGCGACACAGGCCACTGCCGTCGCGGCCTCGCCGGGCTTTCCGGCAAATTCGGTGAAAGAGCTGATCGCGCAGGCGAAAGCGAAGACCGGCGGCCTTTCGTTCGGCTCGTCGGGCACGGGCGGCGTCGGCCACATCGCGGGCGAAATGTTTCGCAGCGCGATCGGCGCTTCAATGATCCATGTCCCGTACAAGGGCGGCGGCCCCGCCGCGGTCGACGTGATGGCCGGACAGATTCCGCTCGCGTTCATCAGCCTGCCCACCGTGATGACGCACTACAAGGCGGGCAAGCTCAAGGTCCTCGCCGTGACCGACAGCAAGCGCTCCGCTGCCGCCCCCGACATACCGACGATCGGCGAGACGATACCCGGCTACGCCGTCAACAACTGGATCGGCATGCTCATGCCGGCGAAGACGACAAGGCCGCTCATCCACAAAGTCAATGCGGACGTGATCAAGGCGATACGCCTGCCGGACGCGAAGGAGAAGCTCTCGGGCCAGGGCTTCGACATCCAGGGCAGCACCCCCGAGGAATTCGGCAACATGATTCGCGGCGACATCGCGAAGTACACCAAGGTGATCCGCCAGGCGGGCATCAAAGAGAATTGAGAGAAGCGACATGGCATTGACGATAGGCATACTGGAAGGCGACGACATCGGGCTGGAGGTGGTTCCCGAATGCGTGAAGGTGATGAAGGAAGCGGCAGCGAAGACGGGGCTTGCGATCGACTGGCGCCCGATGCCGATCGCGCGCAAGGCGCATGATCTCACCGGGCATACCATCCCGCCCGGCACGCTCGAAACACTCGACACGTTCGACGGCTGGATACTGGGCCCCATCGGACACCGCGAGTATCCGCGCAACGACCCGACCTGGGTGAACGCACACCCGGTATTCCGGCTCCATTTCGGCCTCTACGCGAACTACAAGCCGTTCAAGTCGTACGAAAACCTGCCGTCGCTGCACAAGAACATCGACATGCTGTTCCTGCGCGAGACGACGGAGGGCTTCAAGGTCGACGGGAACCTGTTCAAGGGCTACGGCGAATTCATGCCGACCGACGAGATGGCGATCGGCGTATGCGTCACAACGCGCAAGAAAAGCCGCCTTATTGCGGAAGCGGCATTCGAGGCCGCCGCAACGCGCCCGCGCAAGAAGGTGACGGCCGTGCACAAGAACACGGTGTACCGCTACGGCGACGGGCTTTTCGCCGACGAATGCCGGAAGGTGGCCGCGCGCTATCCCGACATCGAATTCGAGGAGGTGATCGTCGATACCATGGCGCTGCGCCTCGTGGTGAAGCCGCAGCAGTACGACGTCATCGTGACGACGAATCTCTACGGCGACATCCTCACGGATGAAGCAGCCGGTCTCGTCGGCGGCCTCGGCCTCGCGCCGGGCCTCAACGCGAGCGAGCGCATTGCGATGGCGCAAGCGACGCACGGCTCGGCGCCCGACATCGCGGGCAAAGGCGTCGCGAACCCGTACGCCATGATCATGTCGGGCAAGATGCTGTTCGACTGGCTTGCAATCAAGCGCAACGAGCCGAAGGCGGCCCAGGCCGGGAAGTCGATCGAGCGCGCGATGGAGCGCGTCATTGCCGAAGGGAAGCAGCTCACCGTCGATCTCGGCGGATCGGCAAAAACCCAGGAAATGGGTGATGCGATTGCGCGTGCTATCGCAGCCGTCTAACCGCTGAAGCCATATGCCGGCGCTCGCAGGAAGCATGACACGAGCGCCGGGGCGCCGATTCGGGGTAACTCAGCCGGCGATCTGCAGCTGGCCCTCGCGGCGCCCGGCAAGCCTCAGCCACAGGAATCCCAACACGCCGGCTGTCACCGAAGCGAGCAAGATCGCCATTTTCGAGCCGTTGATGACGTCTGCGTCGCCTGCAAACGCGAGGTTGGTTATGAAAATGGACATCGTGAAGCCGATGCCGCCCAGGAGACCGGCGCCGACGAGGTGACGCCAACCAAGATCTGGCGGAAGCCGCGATACGCCGAGGGCGAGGGCGATGAAGCTCGCCACAGTGATCCCGATCGGCTTCCCGACCACCAGGCCGCCGAGAATGCCAAGGCTGTTGGCGGTCAGAAGGCCCTCCTGCCACCCCGCGGCGATCACAATGCCGGTATTCGCCAGCGCAAAGGCCGGCAACACGACGAAAGCAACCGGCTTGTGCAGCACGTTTTCCAAACGGTGTGAAGGGGACGCCGTGTCTTCATCCCGCGCGGAGAACGGTATCGCGAACGCGAGCAGCACACCCGCAATGCTCGCGTGCACACCGGATTTCATCATGAAAAACCACAGTAACGCGCCGCCTACCAGGTACGGGAAAAGCGCCATCACGCGGAATACGCGATTGAACACGACGAGCATCGCAAACACGCCCAGCGCGGCGGACAAAAAAATCAGCGACAGCTCGGCCGTATAAAACAGCGCAATGACCACAATGGCGCCCAAATCGTCTATGACGGCGAGGGCAGCCAAGAAAACCTTCAATGAAGAAGGAATCCGGTCGTGCAACAGCGCGAGCACCCCAAGGGCGAAGGCGATGTCGGTCGCCATTGGAATGCCTATTCCGGCCCGAGTCGGCGTATCGGAATTCAGTGCGAAGTGAATCAGCGCCGGAACGGCGATGCCGCCAAGCGCTGCAACGATAGGCAGAATGGCATTTTTGATGTCCGAAAGCTCGCCGACGTACAGCTCCCGTTCCAGCTCGAGACCGACGAGCAGAAAAAAGACAGCCATCAGTCCGTCGTTTATCCAATGCTCCAGCGTGAGGCCGCCCACGCTCACATGCCAGAAATCCAGATACGACGGACCGAGAGCCGAATTCGCGATCGCCAGGGAAACGACCGTGCAAATAATTAAAACGATACCGCTCGACTTTTCGGATTCGAAGAACTGCGTGAATGTCTTGGAAATAACCATAGCACGCGCTCACTGCGTCTGCATCGGTGACAATGAGCGCGATGCTAACACGGCGGCATGACGCGAAATGTCGACCTCAGAACGGGCATCAGGCAGGGACAGAACGCGAGCCGCCCTGACGCCGCGCGCGTCGCGCCATGAAGCGGCCAATTCGGACACGAGGGACAGCGTCCGCGCTAGCTGGGATCTTTAACAGAAGCTCCGGACCTCTGCACTTGGCACATCGTGCGCGAAGTCGTTGAAGCGGGCGCCACTGCGCCGCGGCGTCCGGCCGCAGTAAATCGGGCCAACACAAGAAAACAAACGCTGCCGACCCGGTCGTGTATTAACGCGCAACGCGCGTCATTCAGGCCACACCGTTCAGCACCACGAATCCGTCAGGCATTTGATGCAGCAATACTTCCTGCGTCCCGCCGCAACGCTCAAGTCGCCCGGTGGCATGGTGATGTGGATGGATCTGATGCCCGCGTCCACGCCCAACCGCCTCGCAGTAGCGTCAGGATCCTGAATCGCCTGGGTTAACTCGTCCGCAGTGAGTTCGAAATGATACGAGTCGGGACAGTGCTCCAATTCTTTGTTGCCGGAACCCTTCCCCATGATCGGCGTGACCTTGGCCATGACATGCTCCTTTCGCGGAACAGCAATCGGCAAAACAACCGCCCGCCGCTCAAACTATCGCATTGCGAACGGGCGGATGACATCAGACGAAGGTCGCAATACCCATGGCACGCCACCGTTGCCTTTCCGCAACGACGGCATGCTCAAAGGAATCTTCGTAAGCCGGACAGGGACCTTCCGACTCGGCAACGACGAGGCCGGCAGATGAGCAAGGACAACGGCATCGACGCCAACGGCATGCTGTCGGCATTTCTTACACCTGGTCGTAGGCCCGCAGCTTGCAGAGGCTATGACAGGAGGATCACCATGGCCGCGTCTATCAAGCTCATGTTGTCATCGGTCGCCCTGCTTTATGCGCAACTCGTCGCGGCCTATCCAATCGAACACGGCAAAAGCACCGTTCTTCTCGACGGCGCGCCTTATCTGCGAGGCGACGAAGTGATCAATCACGGCGGCGTGACGATTACGTCGAATGGCCTGGGAACATGGCACGCCGGATTACCGTTGCCATCGAGGGCAGTCGGTTCCTTTTATGAGCCCATCATGCCCAGCCTGCCCGCGACATCGTCATTGGTGGAACTCGATTCACCGATCGCGGGCGTGCCGCGTATGACGGCCGAAACGCGGGAACTGTCCGAGCCCGCCTCGTGGGCCTCGTTGGTGCCTATGCTGGTGTTGTTCGCCATGCCGAGGCGTATCAGGCCAAAGAGAACATCCGCCTCCATGCCATAGTTACACGCGCCGCAAAGCGCTCATAACGCTGTTCCCACGCCCGGTCCACCAGCGCGCCCCAGTGAAACGCACGGGCAGACGTTGGTTCGTGCTCGCATACACAGCCCACGGCACGTTGGACCCTACGATCGCTGCTGACGATTGCTGGTTTGCATGGTCATCAAGTTGATCGGCTCGTCGGTCAATCCATGTCTGCGCGCATCGTCCACGCACGCCTGAAGCGTCGGGAAGCCGCGCTCCGGCATGTGCACGCGGGCGTCATCGATGCGCCGCCAATACCACAATGGCCGCAACCCGTTTTCTTCGGTGTCCGCCATCGCAGTGAACAATTCCCAGCGTGGCATAGTGCTACGTCCCGTAACTGGATACCCATGCGCGATATAGGGGCGGGTTGGACGGTGTTCAAGGGGCTCGCGCGGTGACACAACCTGATGGGGAGGAAAAAAGCACCGGACTGCTTCTTAAGGAGCGGACGGGCAGTGGTCTCGATGGCACATGAGTTGCGGCACGAGTCGTATCGCAAGAAAGCTCGAGGTGACGCCATGACGGTCACAACCTCACCGACAGGAGCCACGCAATCTCGGCAAAACTGGGCCTCTCAACTCGTGCCGTATCGTGATCTACAGGGCAATTCGGGCGTCGTCGCCTATTACGCCGGCGACGCCTACATCATCGTGGAATTCCAGGATGGCGCCGTTTATCTCTACAATGCCACCGCACCCGGCCAGCTTCACGTGGAAGAGATGATCCGCCGTGCGCGACAGGGCAGCGGACTGGCGACTTACATCAAACAGGAAGTGCGGGAGCACTACGCGCTCAAGCTGCGCGACTGATCCCCGCTTTTAGCCCAGTTCCCGCATCACGGCATAAAGCTGGTTCTGCCCCTCGAACCCGATTCCGGGACGCTGCGGAAGCTTGAGCCACCCGTCCTCCACGATCGCGTCGTCCGCAAACCCCGCGAAGATGCCGAACACGCCGGGATAGGCCTCGCAGCCGCCCAGGCCGAAGCCGCCGACGATGTGGAGCGTCATCTGGTTGCCGCCGTGCGGAAACACCGAGCGGCGACTCCAGCCCTTCTTCTCCATCATCTCGAGCGTGCGCGAGAACTGCACGATGCCGTACGACTGCGGCACGTCGGTCTGGATGATGTCGCGATCGGCGCGCAAGCCGCCGAAACGGATCAGGTTCTGCACGTCCTGCGTGGAGAAAAGATTCTCGCCGGTGCCTATGGGCGCATCGTAAATGCGCGTGAGTTCGGCGAGCAGCCCGTAGTCGAGCGGGTCCGTCGGCTCCTCGAACCACCGCAGCTTGTACGGCGCCAGCGCCTTCGCGTACGCCAACGCGCGTTCGCGATCGAATCCGGCGTTCGCATCGACGGCGAGGTGATCGCTCGAGCCGACAATTTCTAGCGCCGCTTCCACGCGCTTCACGTCGTCCGGTACCGGAGCACCGCCGACCTTGATCTTCATCGTGGTGTAGCCTTCGGCGAGCCTGCCGCGGATCTCGTCCTTGAGGTCAGCGAGCCCCTTGCCCGGGTGATACCACCCGCCGCCGACGTAGCACTGCACACGATCGGCGAATCGCCCTCCGTTGTAGCGCTTTGCAAGCGTGCGGTGCAGCGGCTCACCCTCGATCTTGGCAATCGCGTCCCACACCGCCACTTCTATCGTACCTATCGCGACCGAGCGCTCGGTATGCCCGCCCGGCTTTTCCCGCTGCATCATGCAGGCAAGTATCTTGTCCGCGTCGAAATTGCTGCCCGTCGCATCGAGCAGCGACTCCGGTTTCGCCTTGAGGATGCGCGGGATGAAGCGATCGCGCATTTGCGCGCCGCACGCGTACCTTCCTGTCGAATTGAACGCGTAGCCGACCACGGGCTTGCCGTCGCGAACGACGTCGGTCATCACGGCGACCACGGACGTCGTCATTTCGCTGAAGTCGAACACCGCGTTGCGCATGTTTGTCTTCAGCGGAACTGCCGTTTCCTTGATGTCTACAATTTTCATGTGAGGAGTCAGGAATGTGGAGTCAGGAGCGGAAAGCCGGTGTGATGTTGCTGCTCACCCGTCACTCTTCGCCCCTCACCGGCGGACGTCAGTCCGCCTTGATGCCGGCCGCGCGTATCACTTTGCCCCACTTCTCGACCTCGTTCTTGATCTGCGCCGCGAACTGCTCGGGCGTGCTCGCAACGACGTCGAAGCCGAGCGCGGCCACGCGCTCCTGTACGTCCTTCTGATGCATGATCTTCTGCAGTGCGCTGCTGATCGCGGTGACGGTTGCTTTCGGCGTGCCGGCGGGGACCAGGAGTCCCTGCAGCGTGTCCGCTTCCTGGCCCTTGAAGCCGCTTTCGCCTATCGTGGGCACGTCGGGCAACGCGCTGGAGCGCTTTGCACCCGTGACGGCCAGCGCGCGCAGCCGGCCCGCCTGGATATGCGGCGTCGTCGGCGGCAGCGCCGTGCAACCGACCGGCACTTGATTGCCCACGACGGCCGATACCGCGGGACCCGCGCCGCCGTAGGGCACACGCACCATGTCGATCTTCGTCGTCATCTTGAAGAGCTCGGCGGACAGGTCCGGCGTGGTGCCTACCCCCGGTGTGGCGACGTTGAACTTGCGCGATTCCTTGGTGGCGAGATTGACGATGTCCTGCAGGGTCTTGGCGGGTATGGACGGATGCACGACGAACACGTTCGGCGATGCGGCGACGTTGGACACCGGCACGAAGCTCTTGAACGGATCGTACGGAATCTTCGCATACAGGGTAGGGTTGACGACGTAGCTCGAGCTCACCATGAGGAGCGTGTAGCCGTCGCCCGCCGCGTTGGCCGCGAGCCCCATCCCGATGTTGCCGCCCGCGCCGGCGCGGTTGTCGACGACCACCTGCTCGTTCCACGTTTCGCCGAGCTTCTGCGCCACTACCCGCGCGATCACGTCGGTCGGACCGCCGGGCGCGAACGGCACGATCATGCGCACCGGCCGCGACGGATATTTCGCGTCGGCCGCCGCAGCGCCTTGCATCCCGACTGCCGCGAGC
>JBLNBW010000074.1:0-40502 GCA_050260255.1 Rhodospirillaceae bacterium
AACTGCTCCGGCGTCGCGATGACGACTTCCATTCCCTCGCTCGCCCACAGCTTGCGGATTTCATCGGTCGCGAGAATTCTGCCGATCACGTCGTTAAGCCGTGACACGATGTCGCGCGGCGTGCCGGCCGGTGCGAAGAAGCCGTGCCAGCCGGTGATGTCGTAGCCGCGCAGCCCCGATTCGTCGACCGTCGGCAGCTCGGGCATCAGTGCATCGTGCTTGAGTCCGGTCACCGCGATCGGGCGTACCTTGCCCGCCTTGATCTGCGGCAGCGCGACGGCAAGACTGTAGAACATCATATCGATGCGGCCACCTACGAGATCGGTGAGAGCGAGATTGCCGCCTTTGTACGGCACGTGCAGCATCTTCACCTGCGCCATGCTGGCGAAGAGCTCCCCGGCGAGATGGAACGCGCTGCCGACGCCCGAGGACCCGTAGGTCAGCACGCCCGGCTTCGCGCGAGCGAGTGCGATGAGCTCCTTCACGCTCTTCGCGGGCACCCCGGGATTGACGATGAGGACCTGCGGAAACGAATTCATCTGCGCAATGGGAACGAAATCCTTGAGCGAGTCGTACGGCATCTTGATGCGCAGATGGGGCGTGCTCGTGAGCGAGGAGCCGGGCGCCACGAGCAGCGTGTAGCCGTCCGGCGCCGACTTCGCGACGAGCTCGTTCGCAATGAGACCTGTCGCGCCAGGCCGGTTGTCCACGATCACTTGCTGGCCGAGCGCCTCGCTCATGCGAGCGGCGATGGGGCGTGCCAGGATGTCGACGTTCGTTCCGGCAGGAAAGCCGAGTACGAGACGGATCGGCTTCGCGGGATAATTCTGCGCGTAAGCGTTCGATACGGCCGCGCACCCGCACAACGCGAGCGCGATACTTGCAAGACGACTGCAGCAGATGTGCCGAGTGGACAAGGGCCCCTCCCGTTTTCGCTAGGATAACGCAAATGCACGCCGCGTCGCCCCGCCGTCCATAATATAAGATCACCGGAACAACTCACGTCATGGATCTCCGCTCATGAAGAAAGACACACTGCTCGTACAGCTCGGCCGCGCGCCGCTCAAGCACTACGGCATGGTCAATACGCCGGTGTTCCGTACCTCGACGGTGATATTCCCCGATCTCGCCTCGTACGAGGCGCGGCCCGCCAACAACTACAAGATCATGCGTTACGGCCTGTACGGCACTCCGACGACGTTTGCATTAGAGGAAGCGGTCGCGCGCATGGAAGGCGGCCATGAAGCGGTCGCCGTGCCCTCGGGACTTGCGGCGATCACCGCGGCGCTGTGCGCGTTCGCGAAGGCCGGGAGCCACGTGCTCGTTGCCGACTCCGTGTACGCGCCGACTCGCATATTCTGCGACCGCCAGCTGCGCAAGTACGGCGTCGATGTCGAGTACTACGATCCAACGATAGGCGCCGACATATTAGCGCTGCTGCGCGACAACACCTGCGCGGTCTTTTGCGAGGCGCCCGGCTCGCTCACGTTCGAGATGCAGGACATACCGGCCATCGCACAAGCGGCGCACGCGCGCGGCATACCGGTGCTTGCCGATACGACATGGGGCACGCCGTACTACTTCCGCTCCTTCGAGCACGGCGTCGACGTGTCCATACACGCCGCGACGAAGTACATCGCGGGCCATTCGGACGTGATGATGGGCCTCATCGTGACCAATGAGCAGTATTGGCTGCCGGTGCGTCGGACGGTCGCCGAGTACGGCTACAGCGTCAGTCCGGACGATTGCTATCTCGCGCTCCGCGGCTTTCGCACGATAGGCGTGCGCATGGCGCGCCAGATGGAAAGTGCACTCACGGTCGCGCGCTGGCTGCAAAAGCGCAGCGAAGTGCTGCGCGTGCTCTATCCCGCGCTCCCCGAAGACCCGGGGCATGCCTTGTGGAAACGCGACTTTCAGGGCGCGGCATCTCTCTTCGGGATCGTGCTCGAGCCGGTGAGCGACGATGCGCTCGCGCGTTTCGTCGACGGACTGCAGCTCTTCGGCATCGGTTCGAGCTGGGGCGGCTACGAGAGCCTCGTCACCGTCGCTCGTATCGAAGGCATACGCACCGCGACGCGCTGGCAGCCGGGCGGGCCTACGGTACGGCTCCACATCGGTCTTGAAGACCCCGACGATCTCATCGCCGATCTCGACCAGGCGTTCTCGCGGATGCGATCCAAGTAGCGACGTCTAGTTCAACGAAAAAGCCGGCCCGAGGGCCGGCCTTTTTTGTCGTGGCGTGCGTCAGCCGCCGGGACGCGGCGCCGGCGCCGATCCGGGAGGCGGCGGCGGTGGCGGTGTGCCCGCTGGCGGCGGTGGCGGTGTTACCGCTGCGGAAGGTGGCGGCGGCGTCGCAGCCCGCGGCGCAGGCGATGGCGTATACGTCGTGAATCGTCCGGACACCGGCACGCGATGGCCTTTGGCGTACATGCACTGAATGTAGGCATTGTCGTAACGGCGCTGCGCGCCATAAGCCGATGTCTCGGCTGCGCCGGTGCCCACGAGCCCGCCCATGCCCATGCCCACACCCGCGCCGACCGCAGCACCCTGACCGCCGTTCGCTGCGGCGCCGACTGCGGCGCCCAGCAGCGTCCCTACGGCGGCGCTTTTCACGCCGGCGTCCTCGGCGGCGCGCTGCGCGGTGTTGCCGCCGATGTTGTCGTACGCGTACTGCCGGCAGGTCATGTCGTCGGCACGAAACTCATCAAACGTGCGTCCAGTGCCGGGCAATACCATCATGCTGGGCCCCGTCGGCATGCTCACGCAGCCGGCTGCCAGTACGGCAACCGCCGCACCGATCGCGATTTTCATTGGAGCGTTCATGTGGTGCTCTTTAGGATTGCGGCGCCACGCGCTGCCACGGGCTCGCGCAACTGCCGACGTATGGGTAATAGCTCTTCGTATCCGGGCAGTAATACCAGTAGTCCGACGGCCCCGGTGCGGCGGCCTGCTCGTCCGAGCGCTCGACGTACACCGGTGGCGTCGCGGGCACCACCACCGGCGCCGGAACGACATACGCGGGCGGATAGTAGTACGGATAATACGGACGGTAGCCCCACGCAAACGCCGGAGCGCCGATAAAAACGCCTACGTGCGCATGAGAGCGATGGTGCCGGCCGTGAGCATCCGCAGCGGTCGCCACTGTGAGACCGGCCAGCAATGCGACAGCAGGTAGAAGGAAATTGCGCGATCTCATGATGAGCCTCGGCAGACTATGTATGTCTCATCGACATGGTAGCGAAACGCGACCGGGGCGAGACCGGTAAATTGTTACAAATCGTAAGACAGCTTCCCGGCACCACCGTTCGCCCGCGCCGGTGCATGGTGCAAGACGCATCCGCGGATACTGGGTCAACTCGTCAAGCGCTCGACGTAGCTCGCGAGAAACGTACGGGTCTCACCGTTCGGAAAAGCGATTTCGACCTGGTCCGCGACAGTGGATACCACGCGCCCTTCCCCGTACCGCGGGACGGTGACCGTGGCGCCGGCATCGAAGCGCGGGGTTTTGCGCCGCTTCGTGCGCGGTTTTCTGTCCGCCGCCTCGGAGGCGGCATAGCGCTCCGCCGCCGGCCGCAGGCAGTTGTCGCACGTGCCGCAGCGGTCGAATCCTTCCGCTTCGCCGAAATATTCCAGGATGACCTTCCAGCGGCAGAACGTCGTCTGAGCGTAGAACATCATGCGCTCGAGCTTCTCGCGGTCCGCTTCCGCCCGCTCGCGATACGACTTCGCAAGTTGGGCGACATCTTCCGATGCCGCGCGATCGGTCAGCGTGTAACGCCGGTCGCGATTGCCGCGCGCCATGCCCGCGTCGTTCAGAAGGCTCAGCACGACCCGCAGCTTGTTCACGCCCACGCCCGGCAAGCGCGCCTTCAATTCCGGGATGGTTGCGCCGCCATCAGCCGATCCATGTAATCCCTCGAGCACGGCCGATATCTCCTCGGGGCCCGGATAGCGGCCGCCGAGAAAAAACTGCTGAACGCGCCGGTCTCGCAGGTCGTACAGCAACGCGCACAACGCCGGCTCGCCATCGCGTCCGGCGCGGCCCGACTCCTGGTAATACGCCTCGATGCTTCCCGGCACCTGATAATGGACGATGAACCGGATGTCGGGCTTGTCCACGCCGAGGCCGAAAGCGTTGGTGGCGACCATGACTCGGCACGCGCCCGACATGTACGCGTCCTGGTTCTCCCGCCGTTCCCGCGCAGCAAGTTTCCCGTGATAACGCGTGACGCTCGCGCCTGCCTCGCGCAGCGATTCGTACACCGCCTCCGCGTTCTTGATCGTCGCGCAGTAAATGATGCCGGACCCGGGATTTCTGGCGAGCAGCGCGTTGATTCGCGTGAGCTTCTCGTCGTCATTGGTGACGTGCGTCACGGCGTAGCGCAAGTTCGGCCGATAAACGCCCGTATTGAGCACCCGCATGTTGGGGCGCCCCAGCTGGGTGCGCACATCCTCCACGACGTTCTCCGTCGCCGTTGCCGTGAGCGCCAGCAGCGGCGGATCGCCGAGCGCCTTGAGCGCGGCGCCGATTTCGAGAAACGCCGGGCGGAAATCGTGCCCCCACTGGGAGATGCAATGCGCCTCGTCCACGACGAAGAGATCGATGGTATTGCGCTTCAGCGCCGCGATGAAATCCGGATCGGCGAGCCGCTCCGGCGTCGTGAACACGATTTCGCGACGTTCGCCCGCGATCCGTTTGAGCTCCAGCCGCTCGTCGCTGTCGCTCAGCGTGCTGTTCACCTGCGCCGCCGCGACGCCCGCTTCGTCGAGCTTGTCCGCCTGGTCCTTCATCAGCGAGATGAGCGGCGAGACGACGATGGTCGTGCCGGGCAGGTACAAGGCGGGCAACTGATAGCACAGCGACTTGCCCGCGCCGGTCGGCATGATCGCGAGCGTGTCGCGACCTTCCAGCACGCTCATGATCACATCCTCCTGACCGGGCCTGAATTCGGCGTGGCCGAAGACCTTGCGCATGGTCTTGCGTATGCCATGCGCCTGCGGCAGCCGTCTTTTCCTCATTGCGCACGGTCGGCAGCGAGCTTGGCGAATTTTTTCGCGGCCCAGTCGCCCTCGTAGAACGTGCGTACGTGCTCGAGCGCTTGCTCGACGTGCCGCGGCACCACCGTGCGATGCGCCAACGCCCACGGCAGGCCTTTCACCGCGTCCAGCATGCCGAGCGCAAGCACGGGATCGCGCGCACTGTCACGAAGCAGACGCCACGTGTCGCGCAGCGCGCCGGTCCAGCGCCGTCGCAGCCATGCGCACCACAACGCGTTGCGATGCTGCATGCGCCTGCGGGAAGCGGTATCGCGCAGGAGCGAAGGATGATGATGGATGACCACATCGGGCGCATACGCCATCGCCCACCCTGCGCTCATGAGATCGAGCGCGAGCAGGAGCTCTTCGCCGCCGATGAACAGCCGCGGCTCATAGCCGCCCACGGCCAGAAACGCTTCCCGACGGATCATGCACGCCCCGGCCATGACGCCGAGCACTTGCGTGCCGGGCACCTCGAGTTCATTGCGCAACGGGCTGGACGCCATGCGCCTGCTCGCTTCGTCTTCGCGCTGTTCGGGGCCGACGAGCACCTTGCCCGTGACAGCCGCAAGACGCGGCTCAGCGTCGAGCAACGCCGCCGCGCGCGCATACGATCCCGGCGCCCACCAGGTGTCGTCGTCGCAGAAGGCAATATAAGGGGTGGGCGCGGCGCGCACGCCGATGTTGCGTCCCGCTGCACCGGCGTTGGTCGTGACCCTCACGATGCGCACATGGGGGAACGCTCTGCGCACCGCCTCTGCGGTCCCATCGCTCGATCCGTTGTCCACGAGATAAACGGGCACGCGTTCGCCGAGGGCATCCACGTGCTCGAGCGTGCGCAGCACTTCGGCCCTGCGATTGTAGGTGAGCATGACGACGGAAACGCGCTCTTCTATAGCTGTCATACGATGGTCGCGTTCACCTTGAGATCGAAGTATTGCTCGGGCTCATATGCATCGAGATGCCCGAGCCGGCCCGGCGTCGCAAGGCCACGCAGTTGCGAGCGATAGCATTCGACCGCAGTGCGTTTGAGTTGAGCCGCATGCGCGCAAGCGCGCATGCGGCATGGAGCGAGCGCGTACCCGCGTCGCGCGATCTCCCTGCGCTGCTCGTCCATCGCGTTCGGTATGCGGCGGTAGAGCGCGTCGACATAGACGACCGGCGGCGGCATCGACGCGCTCGTCGCGAGATCGAGCATCGCGTCGCGGACGAGAACATGGTCGGAATGAAAGAGCCCCAAGGGAAAAACCACCCTGCCCGGCGCCTCGCGTTCGATGAGCGCCTGGAGCGCCACTGCCACCTCGGCAACGCTCGGACTGCTGCCATACTGACTATCGAGGAACGGCAGCCAGACCGGCCGCGCGCGCAGCACGGCGAGCGCACGCGCGTCTTCTTCACGCCTGGATGCCATCACGTCATCACCATGCGTAAAGCCGCAAGCGCGATCCCACGGGGTGACGGGCTCGCACGACGAGGGCGTGCCGGCAAACACCGTAGCGACAACGCAACCGGGGTTCGATGCGAGCAGTTCGCCGCATGCGAATACGCCGTCGTCGCAATGAGGCGAGATGATGAGCCACGGCACGCTCATCGGGTCGCCTCCACGAACAGGCTTTCGCGCTCGCGATTGTCGAGACTCGTGATCTCCGGGTGGCTCGTGTACGTCTTTCGGTAGGCACAGCGAGCGACCCGCCGGAAGCCGGCGCCGCGCAGCACCTCGACCGCGTAGTCGTAAGTGAAGGGCGTGCGCACGGAGCCGTACCAGATGACCTGGGTCACGAGCTTGGCACCCAGGCTCGCCGCATCCGAATCGGGCACGTAGAAGTAGGCCGGATCGCCTCGATTGTAAGCGTCGATCGCACGCTCGAGATCGGGAACGCCCAGGCGCAGCACGCCGCCCGGCTTGAGCACGCGGCGCAGCTCGGCCGCCGCGCCCGGTATGTCGGTCCATGCCATGTCCTGAAGGACGTGTATTGCGACCGCATAGTCGAGCGAAGCATCGGTGAGCGGCAGTCCGGCGCGCAGATCGCAGCACACGTCCACGCCGGGTGCCGCAATGCGGTCGGCATTGATCCAGCCGGGAACGCTGCAGGGGCCGCAGCCGCAATTCAGCCGGCGCGGCGCTGTCGGAAACTCCACCGTATCGAGAGAAATCGTAATCGGCCCCTGCTCGGGTGCAAGGCGCGTGCCGCGCAACGGCGGGTCGGGCGGGCGAAAAAAAACCCGGCTTGCGCCGGGCCCGACGTAAGGGCACCGCTCCTCGGAGGCCCTCGTCCAATCATAGGAGAGTAAAGCGCGTCTCGTGCGCGCTTGCCGCGCAAATTACCATCGCGCCGGGGAAATTGCCAGCGCGGACGCGTGAATTATCTTTGCGGAGGTGCGGGCTTCTTGTAGCGGCCGACCGGCACGATTTCGGCGACGGTGCCGCCCGGCGCGCGAAACTTCACCGGAATGACTCCCGGATCGCTGATGATCTCGCAGCCATATTTCTTGACTTCCGCGGCGTACTTCTCGATGTCGTCCACTTCGACCGCGAAATGATGGATGCAGGGGCCTTCGCCCGCTGCGGTCGCCTCCCTGGAGTCGGCGCCTTCGTCGTACCTGATGAGGGTGAAATCGATATTGCCGTCGGTCAAATGACGCGAGAGATGGTCGCGCGTCTTGCGCGTCTCGGCCTCCCAGAAGCCGAACACTTTTTGGTAAAACTCGGTCGTTTTTTCCAGATCGTCGACCTTCAACGCGAGATGCACGATGCGGTTCATGGCGGTTCTCCGATTGTCAAACACGATGCATGTTTAGCACTGCCCCGCCCACTGGCACCACCGCACCCGTATAATGGAGGCGGCATCTTATCTGAAGCGCGAGGTCCGCGGCGTGGTTGCCAGTCGGGCCTCATGTCTGCGGCGTGCATTGGATTCGGGTGAAATCACGCCCGACGTGCGAGGCGTCGCACAGTCCACAGCGCGTCGGCTGCCGCACGTCCCGAACGCCATCCCCCGATGTCGATCCGCCAAGCTCCGTACAAAAAGGGGCAGACCCTCTGCGCGATATCCACCGATCGGCAGGGTAGCGCGCGCGTGCGGGAGCACGACGTAGAATACGCATCTTGCCAGCGAAACGGCGCAACGGCGATCGCGTTGCAAAGAGCATACAAGCCGATGACCACCACGACTCGCGCTTTGCCTGCACGTCCTGCCGTCTCGCGTCCCAAGGTCATTGCCTTCGCCGTGCTCGCGACATTGCTGCTCGCGGGTCTCGTCTTGTTCGGCTACATCACGATATCGCAGATGCTGTCCGCGCTGGACGAGACGGATCACGGCATACGCGTACGCGAGCAGTTGCGCGTCGTGCGCAATGCGATCGGCGACATGGAAGGCGGGCAGCGCGGCTACCTCATCACCGGGCAGAAACGCTACCTCGAGCCCTTCAATCGCGCCGGCGGCCGTATCGATGCCGGATTTGCAGAGCTCGGGCGCCTTACGCGCGAGGATGCTGCGCAGCAGCGGGCACTCGTCCGCTTGCGCGATGTTGTCTCGGCAAAGCGCGTGGAGCTCAAGAACACCCTGGACGTCTTCGATGCGCGCGGTTTCGACGACGCGCGCACGCTCATGCTGAGTGATACAGGCAAGCGGTTGATGGATGAGATCCGGGCCCTCATCGAGGAGATTGACGCCGACGAGGCGCGGCGGCTCGCCGCCCACCGCGAGGAAGCGTCCTCGATGCTCCGGCGCACCATTGCGCTCGCGCTGCTTTTCTGCGGCCTGCTCGCAGCGCTGCTTGGGATCATTCACTATCTGCTCGGCCGCGAGATCGCCGTACATGCGCATCACCGAAAGGCGCTCGCGGCAACGAGTGCAGAGCCGGGGTCTCACACGGACCAGCGGACGCGATCGCCGGAGGACCCTCCCCCCGGCGCTGCTGCATCGGACGTCTCGGACGCGGGCTCGGCGAAAGCGCCGTGATCGCCGAAGTGCGCGCCCGGTCTGCCTCACTTTAGACCTCCATTGCGAGCGGCATCTCGTTTGCACGCCTTCCGCGAGATCTCACACGGAGTATCGCCATGGCCGAGGAACTGAAAAACCGCATCGGAGAAAACCAGCCCATCGACGTCACCGACGAAACCCAGTGCGAGCATTGGAGCGCGGAATTCGGTGTGAGCACCGACGAGCTGAAGCGCGTGGTGCGCGAAGCGGGAAGCCGTGTCGCGGATGTACGCGCGTATTTCAATAACCGCGCAAACCGCACGCCGTAGCTTGCCGGCCCGCCCGGCGTCGCAGCACCAGCCCGTCGCCGCGGCGGTTGCACTCGCCTGCCCGCGGGACGAAGATGGCGACTCCTTTTTGTTGCTGGAGCAGCACATGAAGCAGCGCGTCGCGGTCGTTGGGGCAGGCTTGATGGGGGGATGGTTCGCGCGGCATCTGCTCGCGGCCGGTCATTCGGTCGTGGTACACGATACCGACCCGGTAAAAATCGATGCGATCGTCAGCGCCGGAGGTTTGAAGGCGTCATCCCCCGATGAGATCGCGTCGCTGGTCGACGTGATCCTGCTCTCGCTGCCTGACTCGCATGTGGTCAATGAGGTGGTGCGCAATCAGCTCCGATTGTTCCAGACCGGACGCGAAGGCTTGATCGTTCTCGACGCATCGACTGCTAATCCCGCGATGTCGAAAACCCTCGCGAGCGACCTCGCCCGCGTCGGCATCGATATGCTCGATTCCACCGTCAGCGGAACGAGCGAAATGGCTGCCGCGAAAGATACGGTCTTCATGGTAGGCGGCAGGCAGTCGGCGTACGAGGCATGCATCCCGCTTTTTCGCGCGATGGGACGCGAATGGATCTACATGGGCGCGAATGGCAGCGGCGCGACGATCAAGCTCGTGGTGAATCTCGTGCTGTCGCTCAACCGCATGGCGCTTGCCGAAGGGCTCACACTCGCCAGAAAGGCAGGCTTGGATCCGCTGCAAACCCTGGAAGTGCTCAAGGCCTCCGCGGCCGGGTCGAAATGCATGGACCAGAAAGGCTATCGGATGGTGCGCGAACAGTTTCTGCCGCCGATAGGGACCCTCGCCACGCACTACAAAGACGTACGCCTCATGCTCGAGCTGGGCGCGCACCTCGATTGCCCTCTTCCGCTCCTCAGCCTCAACGCTCAGGCGCTCGCAAGCGAGATTTCCAAGGGACGCGGACACTGGGACAGCTCGGACATCATCATGTTCTACAAAGAGCTGGCGAACCTCTAGGCCGGCATTTCGTCCGGTGAAGTGCACACGGCCGCCGGAGTCAGCCAGCGCCGGGTAACGTCGTACGACTTCGGTCTTATTTACCCGTTTACCGCGCACATAACAGAATGCCCGTGCTTGCTTTGAATCGATAAACGTTCGCTGCTTTCCGGGAGGGCGGTATGGAACAGAGAAACAGCCGTGTGGGTTCGTGTACGAAGCTGGCCGCCGTTGGGGCAGCGTTATGGATGCTCTATGCAGCGAGCGCGCCGATCAGCCGAGCAGAGGAGTGGACGAGCCCGTATGAGCCACCATCCGGGTCCGAGCGTATTGCGCTGCTGGAACAGGCGTTCTGGCGTTGCGATTACGTAGCCACGACGCATGGGGTGGACGCGACGCCGATTGCGGCGTGCAGCGCCTCGTATGTCGCGCTGAGAGACGAAAAGTTCAGCGGGAGCTTTCACGACCTGCTGGCATGGTGGTCTGCCAACAAGGAAAGGGAACATCGCAAGCTCTCCACGGAGGCGCCAGCAACGTATTGAATCCGACGCAATGGTTACCCGCGCGCAGTCATGAGCCGCCCCGATCCGGGAAAACGCAGCGTGTCCGAACGGCCCGAAAAATACCATTCGTTGGCCTCGGTTGCGCCGACGCTGCGTACTTCGGTAAAGCCCACCGCAGCAAGGTCCGCCGACAGCGCTTCTGAATGAAACGTGCTGAGCCATGGTTCGCCGAGGTCGGCTACCCGCGTCGCCCGCTTTGCGCGCAACGTTCGTTCGCCCTCGTCGAGGCTTTCGTCCGGCAGCGCAAAGTCGAACACGATCTCGCTCCCCGGCGCGCACCATCGCGCCACCAGGCGCAACGTCTTCATAACCGACGGCTCCGTGAGATACATCGTGACACCGAGCCAGGATATGAAGACCGGAGCGTGCCGGTCGAAACCCGCCTCGCTCATGCGGGCCGCGAGACTGTCCTTTTCAAAATCCACCGGCACGAACGTAAGCGACCGCGGGGAGAGGATTCCAATTTTAAGAAGATGGGTGCGCTTCCAACTTTGCGTCGCGGGATGATCGACCTCGAAAACTCGCAGGCGCTCGCCATAGGGGTTCCGGTAGGCGAAGGTGTCCAGTCCTGCTCCAAGAACGAGGTACTGAGTGACTCCCCTTGCGTGCGCCGCGGCAAGCCGGTCCTCTGCGTATCGGCTGCGAGCCACGAGATAAGCACGCATCGCGCGTTCGCCGGGCGTCTCGAACCGATCTAGATTTCCTGCGAGCCACTGTGCGCGCCTCGCGCCAAGCATCGCGAGCGCCAGCGGATCGTCGAACACGCGAGGCGAATCGACCAACTGGTGTACTGCCCTGTGTAACGCAGTGCCCTGCGCTGTTCGGCTCGGCTCTCCTGCTTCAAGGGCGCGTGCGTGTACGGGGAAAAACGGACCCAGCCCGACAACCGACAACGAAGTGAGAAACCGCCGGCGCAGCATGAGTAGAAGGCCTCCCATTTACGTGGCAGACGCGGTCGTCTTCTACGGGATAGGTCCCGATCGACGGCAAAGAATAAGGGAGAATGCGCGCGAAAAACAGCGCACTTTGTAACCGTGTGTAACTCGGCTGTCTGCGGCAAAGGGGAGTCGCTTGCCTGCCGGCGCACCGTCCGATAGATCAGCACGCGGCTTCGGGAACGACATAAAAGAAACGGGCCGGCATCTCTGGCCAGCCCTGGCTGCTGTCGGGCGGATTCCACCGGTCGGTGGGCCCGTCCACAGTCGCTTACCGGCGTCGGAAGGCGTGTGTGCCGGGCGCCGCCATCCCTGTAACCCGTTCATCCTTGTGCCGGAATGAAATACGACCTTTCGTGAGGTCGTACGGAGACATCTCGAGCGTGACCCTGTCCCCCGTCAGTATCCGGATACGATGTTTGCGCATCTTGCCGGATGCGTACGCCGTCACTTCATGTCCGTTGCCCAACGTCACCCTGAATACGGCGTTCGGCAGGACGTCATTCACCACACCCTCAAGCTCTACGATTTCTTCTTTAGCCATCACTCTCTTTCTCAAAAAACAAAAAGCCGGGCTGTACGCCCGGCCTCTCGCAATCCATCGGAAACGCCTCAGGCCGCCTGGATGTTGCTCGCCTGGGATTTGCCGCGATTGCCCGTCGTCACGTCGAAAGAGACCTTCTGGCCTTCTTTGAGAGACTTGAAGCCCTGCATGTTGATTGCGGAGAAGTGAGCGAAGAGATCCTCACCGCCGCTATCGGGCGTGATAAAGCCGAAGCCTTTTGCGTCGTTGAACCACTTTACGGTACCTGTTGCCATTGTCGTTCCTGGGAAGTTGAAAAGAAGGGCCATCGGCCATGGATGTCTAAATCTCAAAATCCCGGAAGAAAAGGACGTATGTCAATACTTCAGAAGAGTTCGAAACCAAACACGCCCTTGCACCTTATACAGGTAAGCGAGCAACGTCAACAATTATTTCCTGCGGTGAGAATGGCCGGCGCTCCCTAAAGCGTCTGACCCACTCCGACTTCGAAGGTTGGTTCAGCCTCGACAACGACAAGCAGAGCCTGCATGTGTATAGTGAAGCGAAGGACTTCACGACAAGAAGCGCACAAGTCGAGCCGCTGTCGGCATCGGTTCCACTGCGCCACGGGAAACTCGCCTCGACATGCGAGGATGCACGTGCTGCGGGCCCTTCGCCAGTAACGAACGGCTCGTCATTGAGGGAACCACCATGGCACATCTCGGCACCATAATTTTTCGCGGGCGGTCCGGTACGTCCTACGAGTTTCAAGCATGGGACGTAGGGACGCGATTCAAGCCGCTATCGGCAGTCTGCCTATTCACGAGGCGGACGTTCCGCAACCGTAATTTTGCAGCGATGGCTTCGCATGAATGCATGCACATCGGCCAGACTGCGGACCTCTCCACGATCTCGTATCAAGGCCGGCATGCGAAGGTGAGCGATTGTATTTGCGTGCACCTCGTTGTCGACATGGAGCAACGCCTGGCGATCGAACGAGATCTGAGCGCATCCCTCGGCGTATGGAATTCCGCGTTTCAGGTAAATCTCGACGCCGCATCGCCGAAAGAAAGCGGCGACTCGCCGATCCCTGACGGTGCGCCATCGGGCGGCGTTGCGTAATCGCAACGTGATTGAATTGAAGTGAGGAAGCGGAGCGAACTGGTACGTCCGCTTCAGGGCGATGCGCGAATCGCTTGCCGCACGCGGCGCCGCGGCCGCGCGTCGCACCTCGACCCCTCGCTACTTAAGCACGGACGAAGCCGACGGCGTCTGTTCGGTCGCGAATGCTTCCAAGTCGGCGCGGACGCGCTTGAATACGCTGTCCCAGTCTCCCGGTCCCGGTTGTCGATATAGCTTGGCGGTCGGATACCATGGGCTGTCGTCGCGATCCAGGAACCAGCGCCAGTCCGGCAAGTAAGAAAGCATGATCCATGTCGGTTTACCCATCGCGCCGCTCAAATGCGGGACGCTCGTGCAGGTGCTGACGACCAGATCGACGTTTTCGATCACGGCCGCCGTGTCCGTAAAGTCGTAGAACTCGTCCCCGTAGAACTTGAGTTCCGGCGTTGCGGCAAGGCGCTCGCTGTCCTCATCCTTGATGAGTTTCTGCAAGCAGATGAGCTCGAAGCGACCAGGCGGAATGGCTTTGAGAAAGCTCGCCAGGCTGACGCTGCGATTCGCATCGTCTTTGAATTCCGAAACGCTGCTCCACACGACGCCTAGCCGGGGCTTCGTCTTCGCGCCGAGTCTCGCACGCCATTGCGCCACTTTCACCGGAGCGCTGCGCAGGTAAGGAATAGACGCGGGAATGGTCGAAAGCTCGGTCTTGAACGCCAGAGGCAGCGAAAGGAGCGGGGTGTAGTAGTCGAAAGGCGGCAGCGGCTCGCCGCGCGCGATCACGTTGTCTATGCCCTCGCATGTCTTGAGCAGGTCGATCAGCGCAGGTTGTGCTTCAAGGATTACTTTGGCGCCAAGAGACGCGACCAGCGGCGCATAGCGGCAGAAATGTATCGTATCCCCCAGACCCTGCTCGCTTGCGAGAAGGACCGTCCTGCCCTTCAGCGATTCGGTGCCCAGCCACAGCGGTTGAGCGAATCGTTCGCCCGGATGCCGTGCACTGTCGCTTTGCTTCCACCGCCACTCGTAGAGCTCCAAGCCTTTTTTCAGGTTGCCCAGACAGAGCAGGCTCAACGATCGGTTCCATTGCGCTTCGGCGAAATCGTGTTTCAGCTCTACAGCTTTGTCGTAAAAGCGCAGTGCCTCTTCATGACGCTTGAGCTTGTCGAGAACCACACCGCGGTTGAACCACGCCTGCGCGTAATCGGGCTTCAATCGTATCGCATGGTCATAGTTCGCCAGCGCTTCGTCGTAGCGCTTCGAGTCTTTGAGCGCATTGCCCCGGTTAAACCACGCTTCGGCGTAGTCCGGCTTGATGCTTAACGCCCTGTCATAGCTGGCAAGCGCGTCTTCGTAGCGTTGGAGCTCGTTCAGCGCGTTGCCGCGGTTCGACCATGCCTCCGCATAATCGCGCTTCAGCTCGATCGCCTTGTCGTAACTCGCAATCGCTTCCTCGTGCCGCTTCAACGCTTCAAGAGCGCTGCCGCGGTTCAACCATGCACCGGCATAGTCGTTTTTCAAGGCCAGCGCTTTGTCGTAGCTGGCGATCGCATCCTCGTGGCGTTGGAGATTGTTCAACGCGTTGCCTCGATTCGACCAGGCTTCGGCGTAGTCGGGCTTCAACTCCACGGCTTTGTCGTAACTCGCAACCGCCTCCTCGTGCCGATCGAGATCATTGAGGACGTTGGCTCGGTTAAACCATGCCTCGACGTAGTCGCGGTTAAACATCAGCGCCTTGTCGTAGCTCGCCAGCGCTTCCTCGCGACGTTTCAGGGCGTTCAATGCGTTACCACGATTCGACCACGCCTCTGCATAATCGGACTTCAACTCGATGACGTTGTCGTAACTCGCAAGAGCGTCCTCGTCGCGGCCCAGCCGGCCAAGCGCGACTCCGAGGTTGTAATGAGCGTCGGTGTAATCCGGGCGAATATCAATCGCCCGGGCGTAATTGGAAATCGCCTCTTCCGGCTTGTTTAAGTTGTCGTTAAGCACGGTACCTTTGTTGCACCACGCAATTGCATTCCTTGGATCGTGCCTGATAGCCGCGTCGTAACTTACGATAGACGCCTCGTACATCCCCACGTCCGCCAGGAAGTTGCCTTTGAGGACATAGATCTCGCTGCTCGGGGCAATTTCTATCGCTTTGTCGAGACTTTCCAGCGCCTGTCCGACATCACCCGTTTGGCGCATGAGAATGGCGTGCTGCACGCGTGCTTCAGCATTCGCGGGCTCGAGCTCGAGCACCTTCAGCAAGGTTTGCGCGGCCTTGGACGTATCCCCTTTCTGGTGGTACACCACGGCAAGGTTCTGCAGGGTCGATGGCCGGTCTGGAAGCAGCTCGAGTGACCGCAGAAAAGCCTTTTCGGCGAGATCGAGGTTTCCGCCCTCGAGATTTCTTATGCCCTCCAAAAAGAGGGTCCTGGCCTTTTCGAACTCGGTTTGCATGTCTGAAAAGCGATGCGAATGACTGGCTCGCATTGTAGCTGTTCGCACCATTGCCTTTGCCAGCGCGATGAGCGCGTTGCATCGCTGTGAGCCCGTTTCCGTCTCACGGTATGGCGATCCGCATATCCGTCGTCGTCAGCTGCACCGGGATCGCAGGGCGTCCAAGGGGTACTCGCTTAGCCGGAGCCCGCACGAACGAATTGAGTTTCGACGTAACTGGCTGTTTTTTAGCGAAACCACATGGCGCTAAGCCACGATCTCTCGCCACTGCTCCCTGCAACTCCTACGTTTATCGTACGACTAATGGCGAATCTACCAAGCGACGGAAATAGGAGTGGAATAGCGCATAAAGGGTTACAGGAGACGGGACATGCGTACTGGTCATTGCACGTCGACCGTGCTTGCCGCATTGGTGGACTGTCTCATTATCTTTGTTGCGTGCTCAACGCCTATGTCGGCACACGCGGCGGAGCGCGTATACAGGATCGGTTTTCTTGGTCAGACATCAGCCGCCGATTTGACGCGCCAGACTGCTGCGCTACGAGAGGGGCTTCGTGCTTCGGGATACGAGGAGGGCAGGAATCTCGTCATGGAATATCGTTGGGCGGAGCGCAAACTCGACCGCTTGCCCGCTCTTGCTGCCGAACTGGCTCATCAGAACGTCGACGCTATCGTCACCCATGGGTCTGCCGGGTCACGGGCAGCAAAGCAGGCGACGGCGACAATCCCGATCGTCATTGCGGTCATCGGCGATCCGGTAGCAGCGGGGGTGGTTGCGTCGCTTTCCCGACCCGGTGGCAATGTAACGGGACTCGTGCTGCAGGAGTTCGAGTCCACTGTGAAATGGCTGGAACTGCTGAAGGAAGCGATACCCGGGGTGTTCCGTATCGGCTGGCTCGACGTGCCGGGTATAGAACAGTCAGACGTCGCGGAAGCGCAGGCCCGGAAAGAGGATGGCGCTGCGCGCGCTCTTGGCTTGCAGGTACAACGCGTTGTCGTTCGCAGCGCAAGTGATCTCCCGGCGGCTTTCGAGGGCTTGGCGCGAGACCGCGTCGATGCCGTCGTTGTGCCCAATACGTCGCTCCTCAATCCCCTTGGCGGGCAGATTGCCGCCCTCGCGACGACACATCGGCTCCCGACAGTGGGTTCATCGCTCTTTGCCCGAGCAGGAGGTTTGCTGGCCTATGGTCCCGATGGAGCTGATATGTATCGACGAGCGGCGGGGTATGTCGATGCGATTCTCAAGGGCGCCACGGCCGGAGACTTGCCAATGGAGGGTCCTCCAAAGTTCGAACTCACCGTGAACTTGAAGACCGCACAAGTACTGGGTGTGACACTTCCCGCCGCCCTTGTGGCGCGAGCCGATCACCGGATTGAGTAGCAACTAAAGCCGGTAAAGCTAATCGCTGCGTGCGTCATGATCGTTGACGAAAATGAAACGCAGTGGTGGTTTCCGCTACGAGGCGCTTACCTGCGAAGCTCGCCTGCTGAGGCGGGAACACGAGCCCCAAACAGATGCACCCGCAGAGTTGCCCGGGGTCCGTAGGGACACTACGCGTCCGGCCGTTCTTAGCAGAGTGCAACAACCGCGCTACAGATGCACAACGGACGCAATCTCGACGAGAAACTCCGGCTTCACGAGGTCCGCACGTATGCAGTAGCGTGCGGGTGGCGATGACGTGAAGTATTCCCGATACACGGCGTTCATAGCGGTGTAGTCGTTAAGATCCTTGAGGAAGACATGGTTGAACGCGACGTCAGCAAGCGTTCCGCCGGCCGCTTCGACTATTGTCTTGATGCGCTCAATGATGAATCGCGTCTGCGCGCCGCAATCGTTCATTCCGACCGTATGGCCATCTTGGTCGACCGCGACCACACCGGAGATGTATATCGTGTTGCCCGCTTTCACCGCATGAGAGTATGGGGCCATCGGCGGGGGCGATCCGGGCGGGTTGATGGGAACGTGTGCCATGACGTACTCCTTCGAGTTGAGAATCCTGTCGATATGGCGGCGGTCACGAGGTTGATGGGTTGGGCGTCAGCGGTTTCACCAGATCGCGCGCGTTCAATCTCAGGATGCGCTCCACGTCTGCGGAGGACAGACCGCAGTCGCGCACTGATTGCAGCGCGCGAACGAAATCGAACGACGGGTAGTCGCTACCGAAGACGATACGGTCGACGCCGAGTACTTCTGCGGTCATGCGGATTGCGGCCGGGTGCGCGGACGCCGTCTCGAAATAGAAGCGGCGCAAGGCCTCGGTAGGTTCCATCGGCAAGGGGCGCTTCGCCGCGTGCACGCGCGCCCAGTACTGATCCAGCCGCTCCACGATGAAAGGCGCGACCCCGCCCAGATTCGCGAGGATCAGGCGCAGTTCGGGATAGCGGTCGAGCACGCCTCCGGACAGCAGCCGCAGCGCGACGATAGACAAATCGACCTGGAAGCCAAACGCGCCCGTAAGCCAGCCGTACGGCTCCAGCCGCTCGGCGATCAACGATGGATGGTTCGGCAGAATCAGTACCGGCACGCCCAAGCGGTTCGCGCAGTCGAACAGCGGCAGAAACGCTTCGTGGTCCAGCGATCTCCCGTCCACCCCCACCGAAATGCCCAAGCCCTGGTGTCCCAGCTGGGTCACGCACCGCGTTAGCTCGGATACGGCCCCGTCGATATCACGCATCGGCACGGCGGCGTACGGAATAAAGCGCCCGGGATAGCGCCTCGCGATGTCGGCGAGCTCTTCATTCGCGGCCTGTGCGAGCGCCATGCCTTCGTCAGCGGGTAAGGCATCAATGCCACTCACGTTCTGCAGCCGCAAGATCTGCGTGTCGATGCCAGCCGCAGCGAGCATCTCGACACGCCGCTCGATGTCGATCTGCTCCGGGACGATACGTCGCGCCGCATCCGGTCCCGACCACACGAGCTCCACGCCGTCTGCTTTCTCGATTCGCGGATAATCTTTGCGTCGCCGCAGGTGTTCCAGAAAGGAGCGCGGCTGGAAGTAGGCGTGGAAGTCGATGATCATGTCGAACGAAACGAGCCGGCGTGCGCTGGCATGCCGGCTCGACCCAGTATGAAGCGTTACGCCGCCTCGTCGAGCTGCGGATAGAGCGGGACCGTGATGCCCATTTTCGCAAAGCGTTGCCGCAGCGTTTGCACGCTTTTGACGAAAACCCGGTGCTCATCCTCCGGCTTGCAGAAGCCTAAGCCCGCTTCTGCGGCAATTGCCTCCGCTTCCTGCAGCTCACTTTCGAGATCATCGGGGAGCAGGCACATCGAATGAAAGCCTTTCATCTCGACGTTCTCCATAATGTCGAGCACCACGGCCTCCACGGCCTTCACTTCGGCCGGCGTCATGGTGGGAACGCGATGTTCAAGATAATCCCAGCCGACCGCCACATGACGCACCTCATCCTGCAGAATCAGGCGCAGCACCTCCTTGGTCACCGGCTCCGTGCATGCACGATAACGCGCTGCGAAGATATCCACTGCAATACCTTCGGAGATGATGTGCCAGCCTGCGATCGCCGCCTCCACTGAAACATCGGGATTGAACGCGAGTCTGTCACGGAATCCAGCCACCACCATCTTGACGATCGCGTCTCCGGGTGGCGGCTCCTTGATGTATCCCCCCATCGCTTCGGCGAGAAGAAACGATGCTTCGCAGTGCCGCGCCTCTTCAAGCACTTTCGCGGCCAGGACGAATTTCGCTTCAATCGGCGCCTGGCCCTCGAGGGAGAGACGGATCAGCATGGCAGGCGATTCGATGATCCCGGTGTACTCTGTCCACGCTCGACGGCTCCACCCCAACCGCGCCGCGTCAAGCTGCTCCTTGCTGTACTTCGATTTATCGAAGGTCGCGTACGGGATATCCTCCACGGGGTCCCAGGTGAGCTTCTTCGACTTCCGCCAAAGCTCGCTGATGGAGGGAACTTCGTGTCGGGTCTTCAGAGGAAAGCGCTGTTCGCTGAGCCCAAGCTTGTAAAGACCTCTCGGCCCGGACTTCGGATCGTACAGGCTGTTCTTTGTCGCGGTCATAACCACCTCCTCCTTGTCTATAGGGAAACCGGTTCTGTGGCGAAGTACTTCTTACACCTCGCCGCAGGTGTGCACTATTGCGTCACACCGTGATTGGGAAATCGCAAAGTGACTATTCACCAAGAAAAGCATCTACGCGGAGTGCGGCGCCCCGTCAAAGCGGGCGACACTCTGCATTGCAGCACCACGGTGACTGATGCCCGCCTGACAGCATGCGCGTATCGGAAGACCGCATCACGTGAGTTGTAGTGAGACTGTCACTCATTCGACGTGCGCGTTCGAGTCCTTCACGACTTTGCTCCACTTCACGATCTCGGCCTTCACATACTGCGAGAAGCGGGACGCATCCATCATCATCGGTTGTGCACCGAGTCCTGCAAGCCGCTCTGCCATATCGGGCGCTTTGATGATCGCCGACATCTGTCTCGACAAACGCGACACCATAGCTGTCGGCGTGCCGCCAGGCGCGCAGATACCGAACCAGGATGATACTGAGTAACCGCTGAGTCCCTTTTCGGCGATCGTCGGCAAGTTCGGCATGAGCGCGGACCGTTCAGCACTCGTGACCGCCAGCGCCCGCAGCCGATCCGCCTTCACGAACGGCAGCGCCGTCGGGAAAAGCTCGAACATGATCGGCACCTGTCCGCCGGCGACCGCAGCAAGAGCCGGGCCACTACCCTTGTAGGGAACATGCGTGAGACTCACCTTCGCCATGCTTTTGAAGAGCTCCATCGCGAGGTGGGTCGTGCTTCCGACGCTGCCCGACGCGTAATTTATGTTTCCATTCTTGCCTTGCACGAACGGCATGAAGTCGTCGAACGTCTTCACCGGCAAGGAAGGATGCACGAGCAGCAACAGCGGTACTTCCGCGATGGTGTGTACCGGTGCGAAATCTTTGACAGGATCGAAGGGAACGCGCTTGTACAGAGTGGGATTGATCGCAAGCACCGGCGCGTTGCAGAGGAGTAGCGTGTACCCATCCGGCTCCGCATGAGCGACCATATCGGTCGCGATATTGCCGCCCGCACCGCCGCGGTTGTCTATCACTACCGATGTATTGAGCGCTTCGCCCAGCTTTTGGCCGATGATGCGAGCGAGAAGATCAGCCGTTCCGCCGGGTGGGTAAGGCACCACGAGCCGGATGGGTCGTTCGAAGCGCGAGTCTGCGGCCTCGCTCTGCAACCATCCGCAGCACACGACAGCCAGCACACACGTCACAAAACGTCGCTTAAGGCTCATGTCGCCGCACCCGTCGTCAAGAAGAATCTTGACTTTGGTTGATCCGGGTCAAAGCATACAGTACGGTTCTTTCGAGAGTAAAGGCGGACGCGTAGACGATCGGCGACTGATTGCTCCCTCCGCGCGCGTGCGCCTGGGCCTCACACTCGATCGGCTATAGAGGAACCTAGACTCCGTAACAGAATGAGGTGCGCGTGCGGCGCGAGCTGTAATTGAGGATGACGCGAAGGGCGACGCAGCCATATCGCGAATATCGGTAAGTGGCCAGACAATGTCAGGCTCGATTCCGGCCGCGCCGTTGCGGCTGGCGCGATGTGGCCAACCGATACTCCGTGCTGCAAGCTGCCCTTCGAGGACTCTGATTGCGAGGCGGTGTTACCGACTCTTGGGTTGTGCTCGCCGTCGCAGTTTTCTTCCCCGGCATCGTCGGTTTCGGTAGAGCTTCGACTGCGATGCCTCTGGCGGTCGGCATTTTGCCGCTTCTCGATTCCGCAGCGCGACTGCCCTCGTACGCTTGGTGAGTGTCATCGTTGAGACGTGCCTCGTCGGCGTCACGTGGCGGCACTCGACGGCCCTACCGTCGGACGGCGCTGCCATGCCTCCACGAGCGTATGCCGTCGTCTGCCCAATACGTGCGGTCCGGTTTTCTCCGTGACTGCACACGCCGTTGCGTGGCGTTTCGTCGCGCGGTGAAGCGTGCGAGACGCGCTTACGCTAACCCGGCGGGCTTGTCGTTTCCGCGCACGCTTGCTTGCGGCAGAAAGCTTACTGCCGCGCTGTGATACGTTGCCCGACCGTCACCTCGCGCATAACCCTGAGCGGCTCGTTCGTGAGGCCAGCCTTGCGTGCATCGGCCACGCACTCGACTAGCGTAGGAAATCCGCACTCGCCCACGTGCAAGGTTCCGTCGTCATCGCTGCGACGCCAATACCACAACGGTCGATGACCACTATCGTCGGTGTCGGGGAGACCAGTAAACAACTCCCAGCGCGGCATCGGGCGCTCTCCGCTCCGCTATCGTCCGACAGGTGTAGAGCCTATAAGGCCTCAAGCCCCACTCACGCCGGACGATGCCTGTCGTGAAACGGCTACCTATCGTCAAGCGCTTCGTCAGCAAATCCGTTTTTTCTTGCATCCTTCATACAGGACGACAGGAACGTGAATGTCGTGGCCGACTCCATCAATACCTGCCCCCTAGAGTCAACCTTGCGCCAGTGAAATCGCCCATCTACGCCTTCGGCAAAATGCCAATCGTTCCGCACGAGAACCCAATAAGGTAAAGGCCTGCTCCCGTCCCTAAAGCCCGTAGCCCGCATCACGACCCTCCCTTACAGAAGTGATTCAGTCGTAAGGCTAGACTTCGGCTGGAAGCGCGTCTGTCCTGTACCTGACAAAACAAGGTAACGCGCGACACGCGCAGACCGTGCGATAATGGTCCCCTGCACTACGTCGCATGCCCCTACCTCGTAGTGAGGGCGATTCAGCGCCCGAGAACGACACCGCAGCCGCCGTTCTTCTCCCCCCGTTTGACGCTGTAGTTAAACCTTTGTGTGCCCGGCACATGGCATGCGTCGACGCCTATCGTCGCGCCATGTCCTTGTATGAAAGGGTCCGCGATGACCGCCGCCATGCTCAGGAACCATTCGCCGTGCGACCTGCACGTACGCGGCCAGAACAGGCTGCTCAATCTCTTGCCCGAGGCGGAGCGCGAGGCGCTAAGTCGGCACATGCAAAAGCTGGCGCTCAAGCAAGGGCTGGTGCTGCAGGAACCGGGCAGCGACGTGCCGCACGTTTACTTTCCGTTGGACTGCATCGTTTCTCAAGTGCTCCACATGGAAGATGGCGCGGTAGTCGAGGTGGGCACTATCGGCAACGAGGGGATAGTCGGCCTCTCGCTGGTGCTTAGCTCACGGCAGGGCACGACGACGATGATGGCGCAGGTTCCCGGCGATGCGTATCGTATATGCGCGGAGGACTTACGCACGGTAATGGGCAGACGGGGTGCGCTTTCTGAGTTGCTATTGCGCTACGCGCAAGCGCACCTAGCGCTCGTGGCACAAACTGCGGCCTGCAACAGCCTGCATCAGGTCGACCAGCGTCTATGCCGCTGGATACTGATGACCCACGACCGCATAGGGCTTGACCGCCTTCCGCTGACACAGGAATTTCTCGGGATGATGCTTGGCGTGCGACGCGGCTCAGTGAATATCGCAGCCGGGATGCTCCAAACGGCCGGACTCATCAACTACAAGCGTGGAGTAATAGAGGTTCTGGACCGTGCAGGACTTGAGGCGGCAGCTTGCGAGTGCTACGCGGCGGTGCGAAAAGAAATGGAGCGGCTGCTTTGCTGACTACGATCGTCTCGATGTCAGTCCGCCAACCGGCGGGCCGAGCAACCAAGCATCGCATCCTGAACCCTTAGCACATTGAGGCGGGAAAAGACAAAGAAAAGGGAGAGGCGAACATCACCTCTCCCTCTCGTCCTGGTAGGCGGTCGGGGATTCGAACCCCGGACCAACGGATTAAAAGTCCGCTGCTCTACCGACTGAGCTAACCGCGTAACCGAAGTAAAACAAAAGGTTAACGCCGCACCCACAAAACACAATCGTCGCTTGTCCTGCACTTGTCCTACAACAGGAGGCAGACGTGGCGACGGTGCGGAAACGTGGCAAGAAGTGGCAGGCCCGGATTCAACGACGTAACTGGCGCGTAGCACATAGCTTTATCACCCGCGCTGATGCTGAAAGGTGGGCCCGCGAAGTCGAAATAGAGATCGAGCGCGGCACGTACATAAAGAGCAGCAGCCAATCAGACGACGTTACTCTCGGTGATCTTATTCACCGTTATGCAACCCAGGTGACACCGGCCAAGAAAAGCGCGGTGCAGGAAGCGTTGCGCCTCAAGCATTGGCGGGAACATCCGTTAGCTGCACGCCGAGCGAACACCATACGGAGCTGCGACATCGCGGAATACAGGGATGCGCGAATCGCCAAAGGGCTTTCTGGAAGCACGGTGCGGCTTGAGCTGGCAGCGCTGTCTCAGGTATTCACGACAGCGGCTAAGGAGTGGGGTTATGAGGGATTACGTAATCCAGTGGCCGCTATTCGTCGGCCTGCTCCAGGGCGGGCACGCGACAGGCGATTACGGGACGGGGAGCTGCAGCGCATCTTGTCGGCTTGTGTTAATTCAGAATTACCCCGTTTCATTCGGCTCGCGATCGAGACAGCGATGCGCCGGGGCGAGCTGGTAAAGCTCAGGTGGGAGGACATCGACCTCGCCCGTGCTATAGCCGTGCTACACGACACGAAGAATGGCGAAAGGCGAGCTGTGCCACTGTCGAGCACGGCGCTAGCGATTCTGCATAGTATGCCGCGACGTATAGATGGCCTCGTTTTTGGCATGTCCGCGATGCAGGTAACGTGTTTATTCCGCGATGCCGTCGCGCGTGCACGAAAGCGTTATCAGAACGAGTGTCGGCAGATAGGCGTTATAACAGACGACACCTTCTTAACGGATCTACGACTGCACGACTTGCGCCACGAAGCAGTATCTAGATTGTTTGAGCGCGGGCTGAACGTTATGGACGTTGTGTCGATTTCCGGCCATCGCACCCTAAACATGGCACGTCGCTATACACACTTGAAAGCTGAGGAACTAGCGAAACGTTTGAGGTAATTCGACAGCTCGAAGGCCGACGAGATCGAGTGAACCACGTCGGAGCCACCGGCACGAAAAAGCCCGGCCGAAGCCGGGCAGTTTCATGTCACCTAACGCTTCTGTCGTCGTCTCCAGGCCAACGCCGCCAGCGCCCCTGCAACACTCATTATCACTGTCGATGGTTCAGGAGTAGGGCTCACTAGCGGCGGCAGCCCTGGTGTGGCTGTGACGGTGTGTAGTGTGAACGTCGGATCTTGCGGTATCCATCCGCTATAGCCGAGCGAGTTGGTGCCATCGAGCTTCAACCACTGATCGTTCGCCCACCCGATCGGAATGAAGATGGTGTGCACGCCACCGATGGTGAGCTGCTGATGCACGTGCGTGAGGTTCTGTCCGTACACGGCAAGATAGGGTGTGATCGCTGTCGAAAAAGTTGACGTGTCGGTTTGGAAGAACTCGACGTTGTCCCACGAGATCGTGTAGAGCGCTGCATGCGAAGGTACTGAAATAGAAAGCAGAAGTGCTGCAAGAAGAGATCGTTTCATCGTTATCCCCTTAGCGTCGGCCGGCGCGACCGCACTCGCAATGTGCAAGCACTGCGCCTAAAAAAACCGGCTGATGGGGCCGTTGTGCTCGTAACGTGCAAACGCGATTCTTAGTACACCGCTAATTCAGTCGCTGACACAGCGCGGTGACATTGACGAACAAGCTCACCGGAGTCCGCAGGAGCACTTAGCGAAGCCGGGTTTCAGTTCAGGCACACAACGAGTGGCATTCCCATTCGCTCAGAGCACGGGATCAACATACTCCTATTCGCTTAGTGTGCCGCTGGTCGAGTTATATCCGTTGTGCACACCTAACATGGTGGCGTTGCCAGGTCTTGGCTGAAACGTGGCTTTTTTTGGTTTTTCTTCCTTGCCCCCATACACTGTTGCCCTTCGTTTTCACGTGCAATGTGATGAAACATGAGCTTTAGATCTTTAGCTGCCCTCATTGTTGTTTGCGAGTCGCAGTCGCAAGGGCGGACACACCGGACAGTACCGAGGGAAGCGCTTCTCCTGGCACAGATCGCGAAGGAGATACTCACTAAAAATGGGCATCGTGCACGGCGAGCGAGTTGGAGTCGATACGCAAGCAGGAGGCGCGAGGCTGAGCCCAACTTCTTCCCTCGGTTGGCTGCGTGGCTCAGGTCTCCTCAGGCTGTTGATGCATTCAGGCGAGCGGGTACCAATAGCGATAGGCGAAAGTTAGCTCAAGCGTGCGATGCGATAGCACGGAGGGTAAAACCACATGTTGCGTTGGGTCTCGACAAGCCTGGAAAGCCCCGCTCCTATCGCTTCGACCGCGGACTCGATGCAGCGGCGATCATGGCCGACCTGCGGCATCGGGGCATACCTTACTCAGCTGCACTGAATGAAACGCTACACATCGTAGATTGTGTAGATGAGGCCACGGTTCGTCGCGGACTGAAACTGCTCAACACGTTTTCCGCTGCCGATGTTGCGCAATGGGCCACCGACGCGAGGGTGAGATATGGCGGCCGATAGCTAAACGGGGGTTTTGCGTCTTTAAGCTCCAAGACGCCTAACGGTATCTTCGGCAATGTAATACAACCCTGGAGATCCCAATGAAAGCTGAAACCACCGGCTACAACGCCGTAGCAGTTAACTTTCCCGCTTCCCGCCTCACTCGAAAGGAAGCGGCACAATACCTCGGCACGAGTATCGAATTTCTAGAGCAGGATGCTGTCACCGGGCGCCACAAGATTCCGATGGTGCGTGTAGGCAGGAAAGTGTTCTATCTGATCAGTGATCTCGACGCTTGGCTGTTCTCCCGTCGCGTCATCCCCGGGAGCTGTGTCCACGGCGATCGAGCAGTCGACCCGGAGGGTTGCACACCGCCCGCGTCCTCGGGAGGTGACCATGAGTAACCGGGACGTGGTGTTTGACGACCGCGGGCTCTTCAATCTCGTCGAACCAATAGGTTGCACGTGTGGTGCGGCATTAACCCATCTTATGAGTTGCGCGATAACACGGTGCGAGACCGGCGTCTATAAAGGTGTTCAGGCACAACCGACTGACACACTTCGTGCGTGGGATATTCCGCATCACTTCGACCGCGCCACAGAACATCAGGATGGTGTATTCGACGCACTCTTGCAGCTCATGGAAAGAGGGTCGTGGTATCCAATACGGGTGACCGAACGCGGTATTGATGAGCAATTTAACGTGCCGAGAGCACATGTATGTTGGCACTATCATATTGAACAGTTCACGCACCACCTGATAGATCTACGTCGTCGGCATCATCGGATAGTGGTGACGGTGGCTGAAGTTCTGAAACGGCAGGGACAGTTGTGGTGTCCCTCACACGACCTGCAGCAAGCTTTCTGTCAGGCGGAAAAATGTGCTTCGCTGTACGACAGTATGCGCGCTGGGATCTTGCTCGATAATCTCGTGCACTGGGGTCAGCGTGTAGCAGTGGAAAAGAAGGTCGAACACTGGGATCGCATTTGGCCCGACTGCTATGCGATCTGCCTGGACGCCGCTTCTACTGCTGCATGCCGCGGCTTGTTGCTGCACCAGGAAGTGCAGGAAGTTTTGGACGGTAGGAGGGCCGATGGCTGCATCAGCGTTTAATCCGCGAGTGACGCGGGTGAACAACCTGGCTCGTTTTAGCCCTGAAAGTCAGGGCGCAATTGCTGTGTCTCGTGTCGCACAGCTGGCGGAATTCTTGAACCCGGTGGAGGCGTTGAACCAGCGGTATGCATGGATCGAGAATCCTCCTGGAATCTGGCGCATCGAGCATCGCGACTTCATCGACGCACGAGATTTCAGGCTCGCGCTCGCCAACCGTGAGTACGAACACGAGGACAGCCGAGGGCGGACGATCCGCATGCCGTTAGCGGAGGCCTGGTTAAAGAGTCCTGAACGGCGCACGCACGCCGGCATCGTCTTTGCGCCGGGACAGCCAGTGGTTGTCGGCAAGAAACTGAATACCTGGGGCGGGTGGGGCGTTAGGCCGGAAGCCGGACCCGTTTCGCCCTTTGTCGAGCTCGTGGACCTTCTGTTCGAAGGCGCAGCGGACGCCAAGAGGTGGTTCATCCAATGGCTGGCAGCACCAATCCAGTCGCCTGGCCTGAAGCTCAGCACAGCGTGCATCCTGTGGAGCACTCATCAAGGCGTCGGTAAGAGCCTGCTAGCCGGCACTATTGCAAGCATCCACGGTGAGCACGCGCGCGTTATCGGCACCGAGGATCTGGTGTCGCCGTTCAACGGCTACCTCGTAGACACGACGCTCATCATCGGTGAGGAAATCGGCTGCGAGCGTGGCGCGAACGTCGGCAAGATTAAGAACCTCGTCACGGCCGAGCGATTCGAGCTTAACATCAAGTATCAGCCGACACGCAGCGCCGAGAACAAAGCAAACCTCTTGTTGCTGACGAACGACCCTGCCCCGTTCCAGATCGAGGGTTACGATCGCCGATTTTTCGTACACGAGTGCAGATGCTTGCCGCGCGAACCGGCCTTTTACGACCGCGTGGCGCATTGGCTCTATGAAGAGGGGGGGGTAGCAGCAGTGATGGCCTATTTACAGCAAGTCGACCTCACGGGATTCCAGCCGCACGGCCATGCCCCAGTGACCGCCGCTAAGTCAGAAATGATCGACGCCTCCCGAAGCGACCTGGAGCGGTGGCTGTTGGATATTGCTGACGATGAAGCGCACGACGAGATTTACTCGTTGGACGACCTGGTGCGACGCTACGGCGCGGAGCGAGCCTTGTCGGTCTCTACAACGGCGGTCGCAAAAGCACTGCGCCGGCTCGGAATGCCACGGTGTGATTCCCGACCAAGGGTACAGGGAAGGCGGCCGACGCTCTTCGCCTTGCGGAGAACCGACTTTTGGCGCTCCCAGCCGGCGGAAGCATGGGCGACGACATACGAAAATTCGCTGCTGCGAACACCAGTCGGGACACGGACCGCTGCTGGACAGATGCGGTTTGCCAGCCGCGTGTCCAACTAAACCAGCGCCCCCTCAAGAAGTTACGTCGCCTCGGACACGTGGACACGCTTTTTTGAAAAAAGGAGGACGGAAAAACAGGATGTCGTGAGTTTTGCGTTGCGTGCGAGGCGTGGAAATAAACGGTTTCCGAAAATCATTGTCCAGGTGTCCTCACCTGGAAAACGATAGCGTATCAGCCGTTTAGATGTCAAAGAACACAGGGACGCGCCTCGTCCCGGTCCACGTCCAGTGCCAGCGGGAGGACCTCCTTCGTGGCGCGGTCGCTCCTGCCCTGGCGTATTCGCGCATGTTACACGGAGCGACGCCTCAAGATTCGAGCTACGCGCAGCGAGACCGGGCAACGGGACTCAAGTATTTGGCGCTGACCCGCTACCCACATTTGAATGCAAGTCCGGTCCTCACCACCCATCCCTTCCGCACGCCGATCGATGGCTGCAAGATACGCCTTCATACGCCGATGGACTTCGAACAATTCGGCCTCCTCAATCAAGATGCGCAATTCTTCGGTTTCGCGTTCGTTACGTCGGCGGCCTACTGCCAACGCACACGCTTCGCTCGCGCGTGCTCGGTTTTGCGCTTGCCGCTGCTCCCTCAAGGACTTCTGCTGACTGTGCAGCAAAACAAGGCCTGCGATGATTTCCGGAATCTGCTTTTCCAATGACTGGTTCCGATCACTCCATCGTTTCTCGCTACACGTATTGCCGCCGACACATACAACGTCCAGAGTGCCGCTAGCAACCGGACTTGCCCCACGCATCGCCGCCGGCCTGACGTATCCCTCAGATATTCGAAAAGCGACGTACTCGCCGTCCTTGGTTATACGCGTGCCGTCTTTGTGCATGCGTGGCAATACTTCGAATCCTTCGCTTTCCAGTACCTTCACTAACGTATCCGCAATCCGTACCGCTCGGTCCAGAGCTTGAAACGACACTGTAAGCGCGACGCTCTCTGCACCGATCGAGGGTGTAAATCTGCCGTATTTTGCTTGGGGACCACGGAGATCAGAAAAGTCAGGCTCCCAGCGATCGGTCCTGGGCTTGGGCTTTGTCGCGTCCCACCTCTCCCTCTCGCGCTTGATGAGCTCGAAGCAACGCATGGTTTTCGTGGTGAGCGGGTGCAGTGCCGTAAGGCTTTCCGGAACCCGGATGCGTGCAAACCGCGACACTAGCTCATCTCGACGGCGAGTGCCCTTGTCGTCACCAGCACTAACCGAGACGCCAGCAGGCCCGAGCTCAATCTCAGTAACCTCATCGGCCATCGGCATCGAGGCCGAGGGACGACCTTCCCTTCCCGAATTTTCTGCCAATGACCAGCTGCCGGACGCGGCACATTAAGGCGATCGCAAACCGCAGATAGCTTTCTGGGAGAGACACCAAACTGCTTAGCGAGACGGGATACAGGGGCGGACCACAGCTGCTCGTACAGCTGCTCACGCGTGACCTTCATACGCTGCTGAAAAGCTAAAAAGAGCGTTTAAGAATGCGACGGAAGTCACGAGAAGTCAAACTGTTAGCCGGAGTTAATACCGATATGCAGCTAACTGTTTACCACTCCCTGCTTCGCACCGCGAAGTATTGCCAGAACGTCAGCGGTACGAAAACCGTGCGCGGGAAACGTTCCGCTTTTGCCGTTCGACATGTTGACTAAAATACAAGTGTGAAATATCGCCCGGCCTGATTACGCAAAATGCACGATCAGCAGCCAGACAGACTGTGCGATCCGACCATGGCGTGGAATTCGGTCTAGACGCTCGAAAACTTTGATGTATGCTAAATGGAAATCGCGCAAGAATCGGAGGCGAGCCGCGATGTACTGGTTCGGCAGGCACAGCGTTTTGTGGTGTCGGCTTGTCCTTGTTTCCCTGCTCTGCGTCGTTCCAATAGCAGCCCTCACCGTTCACCTGTCGCAAGCGCGAAGAGCCAGCGATGTCGCTCATGCTCAAAACGAGGCGAAACAACTCGTGCAATTTGCCGCCTCCAATCTGTCCATCATCATCGACGACACTCGTCGCATACTGTCCGGATTGGTGAGCGAATACGAGAGAGCGGACCACCCCGCGTTGCAATGCGACGAACGCCTTGCACTGGCGGTACAGTTTTCCTCACTGCTGCGGCAGCTCGTCATTGCCAATCGCCAAGGCGAAATCGTATGCTCGACCATCCCTTTGCGCCGTCGAATTCACATCGCGGACCGCGAGTACTTCCAGCGCGCCTTGACATCGGGGCAGTTCGTTATGAGCGATGTGCTAAAGGGACGCCACAGTGAGCAATGGGGCATCGTCGCAGCACAGCGGTTCATCGACCCTCACACCGGCGAGGCCGCCCTTCTCATCGCAGCACTCGATCTCGACGAACTGAATCGACGGCTTGCACGCGCGCCATTGCCATCCGGAGCAATTCTGAGCATCGTGGATTTCGGCGGCCGCATCGCGGCGCGTGCACCCGGCGGCATGGAGTTCTTAGGCAAACTCGTACGCGAGCCGCAGATGCTCGCAGCCGATGTAACGCGAAGCGAGCGCGCTTTCTCTCACAGCACGACGCTTGATGAAGTATATCGCATCGTCGCATTCGAACGACTGCCATCCGCGCCGTACGTCGTCCGCGTCGGGCTATCCAAAGCCGGGATGGACGCCGCCGCCTCGCGCGTGCTGTACGCTGGGTTGCTCGCCCTCGCCATGGTTCTCGCTCTGACGCTCGCTGTCGCGTGGATTGCATCGCACTACCTCGTCGCTCGGCCGCTGCGCCGGATAACAGAAAGCGCGGAAGGACTGAGCCGGGGAGAACTGACTGCCAGAACTGGCATTGATCACAACCATAGCGTGATCGGCACTCTCGCGGGAGCGTTTGACCGTCTTGCTGCCGGCCGGCAACGTGCGCACCGGGCGCTCAAGACGCTCAGCGCGGGAAATCGCACGCTGCTGCGGCAGCATGCCGAAGATCAGCTGCTGCTTGAGATGTGCCGCGTTGCCGTGGACGTGGGAGGCTATCCCCTGGCCCTCGTCGCATATCTGCAGAACGACGAGGCGCGTTCGGTCGCTGTCACGGCTTACTATGGCCGGAGCGATGGTTTCGTCGAAAACCTGCGCGTAAGTTGGAACGACGATACGTGGGGCCAGGGAACGGTCGGCACTGCTATCCGTACGGGCCGATACTGCGTGATGAATAGCCTCTCCACCTCTCCCCAATATGCGCCTTGGCGCGACGAGGCGTTAAAACGGGGGTTCCGCTCAGTGATCTCGCTGCCGTTGCAGGTCGGTGGGCAAACGATAGGCACCTTCACGCTCTACGCGGAGGAAGAAGATGCGTTCGACGCTGCCGAAGTGGAGCTGCTAGATGAAATGGCAGCAGACCTTTCTTTCGGCATCGGGACCATCCGCGAGCGCGCACGCCAGCAGGCGGTGGAGGCGGCGGCAGAGCACGCCCGGACACACGACTCGATCACCGGCCTAGTAAACAGAACGGTATTCGTCAACGAGATCGACGGCCGCCTTCCAAGCGACCGACAACACGGAGCAACGTGGGTGGTCGTACTTCATCTGCGGCGGCTTCAGGACGTATTCGATGGCTTGGGTTATGGTCCCGGCGACGAGGTGATCCGCGAAGTCGGTCTCCGGCTGCAGCGGATAGCCGCGGACGAGCACTGCCTCGCTCGCGTGTCCTTCAGCGACTTCGGTGTGCTTCCTCAGCAAGCAGACAGCGGCAGCGTAGCGCGCCTCGCGCACGAGCTCCTCGCCGCAATCCAGCAGCCGATATGCATAGGGTCGGCGAGCATCGCGATCCAGGGCGCCGTGGGATCCGCCTTCGCGCCGGACAACGGCAACGAAGCGGAGATTCTCATCCGTCGTGCGGCGATCGCGGCCCGTGAAGGCGGCCGGCTTCACGCGGGATACTACAAATATCGCGGAGGGATCGAACGAGAAGATGCCGGCCGTCTTGCGCTGGCGGCGGAGCTTACACGGGCACTCGAGGGTAATAATCTGGCCCTTCATTTCCAGCCGAAGTTCGATGTACGTACGCATCGACTCTGCGGACGTGAGGCGCTTATCCGCTGGCAGCATGCCGAGCGCGGCACCATTTCTCCGGGGGAATTCATCCCGGTCGCGGAGCACATCGGACTGATTCGTAAAGTGACGGATTTCGTGCTGGACGCTGGTATCGCGCAACAAAGCGCATGGCTGCGGAACGGAGCGGCGGTCCCGCTAGCCCTCAACCTTAGCGCGCGCGACCTCCACGAGAAGAGGCTCGCGGCCAACATTGCGACTCTCCTCGAACGCCACGGCGTTCCGCCGCATTTCGTCCAATGTGAGATCACCGAAAGCGCGCTCATCGACGACGTACCGCACGCACAAAAGATGCTCCGGGCGATGCGCGACCTCGGGATGAAGGTTTATGTAGATGACTTCGGCACCGGCTACTGTGCGCTCAGCTACCTCACCTCCTTGCCGGTCAGTGGCCTAAAGATAGATCGCTCATTCGTCAGTCAAATGACAACGAGCGCACGAGCCCAGTCGATCGTAGCGTCAATTGTGAGCATGGCTCACAAGCTAGACTTGGTTGTCGTTGCGGAAGGTGTCGAAACCCAGGCCGAACTCGACATTCTGAGGGAAATCGATTGCGACGAAGCGCAGGGTTATCTGCTCGGCAGACCAGCGCCCGCTTAGGTGTTCAGAGGCGATGTGCCGGGCCGGCATCGCTAGCTGGGAGAACAGCAACCGGTCAGCCCCCGCCTCACGGTATGCAGCTTGCTACCGCGACTAGGCTCGTGGGCGCGACTCGTATGAACGTCCAAGAGCTGCGGAATGGTTCACGGTGGGCCGGCGATACTGCAGGTGTTGAGGCTCATATGTGGGTAAGGCAACAATCGCCAGGCGAGCCAGTTTGTGCCTTGGTGGCTGGCAGAGTTAGGTTACTCTCCCGAGTCATGGCTATGTTGCGGGTTGCTGTGATTCACGTCGTGAATACGGCAAGGATTACGGCGGCAGTGCTCCAACCGTATTGCGTCAGGATGTCGGCTACGCTCGGTCGGTGGCTGGCTGATGCTGCGGACTACGGGCGCTCCACCCGGCGGCATCTGGCGCACCGGTCTGTGCTGTGGGCGGTCCAGGCCGGAGAGACTTCCGTGGATATGGATCAACGCGCGTCCGCGTCGCGCGTGGCGATGTGGTGTTTCTTGGTCATGGCGATCGCGCTCTGGGCCACGACCGGATTTATGGCGGCAATACTGCCGCTGCTCGCCTGCATTATCAGCGGTGCCGCGGCCCGGATTCTATGGGATGCGGCGATAGAACTCGAATCGAGCGATCACCCTCGCTTTTGACTATTCGCTCTGCGCAGCGATCCGTTTAGTGGCTGGCCGCCCGATTGCCCCTGGTCCGTCCCGGCATAACAAGAAAAAGCGCTATCGGGAGTAACGAGGCCCACGCGGTCGGTTCGCTGAGTTGCAGTGCCGTAGTCGCGACCGGTGAGCCAACCGGCAGAAATTGACCGAATGACGACGGCGTAGCGGGCAACGTTGATACCACAGAGTCGCTGCGAGGTGCGTCCGTGCTGGCCGGTAGCGGTAGGCCGACGTGCCACGTTCCTAGGCCATTAGACGTGATCGTCACTCCACCGTGATTGATGACCTCATCGCCTCGCGTGTACGGCGCAAAAAGAACGCGGCTGTCACCGTGCGTGACGGGATAGGCCGCAGCGAGGGGCGACAGGAGTAACGCACCCAAAAAGACCGGAAGCATTAGTGGCGACGCGTTCATCACGTGGTCCTCCTGTGCCCGGTCCGACCTATGCAAGCGTTGCGCCTAAATGTTAGGCCCGCTGTCAATCGAATAATTTCGCAGTGCGTGCTGCGGACGAGTCGTGCATCATGCGGGCCGTCGGGGGGAATTAATGACTACAAAAGATGCATGGGTCGCGTTCAGTCAAGCAGTGCGGATCAGCCAGCACCAGGCTGGCACGGAATGGCGTTGGGAGCGGTTGTCGGCGGGCGGAACGGTGCTCAAGTCATCGCGGGGGTTTCATACGCTGCCCGAGTGTCTACGCGACGCCCGTGCGCATGGTTTCACAGATGATGCTGAGCTTAGAGTTCGTTACGGGTCGATGTGGAAAAGGTGATCGTTGGCGGTAAGCAGCCCCGCTTTGCGATCAAAAAAGAGCCCGGTGCGTACGCCGGGCTCAACTCGAAAGGATACGACTACAGGCATCGCCGGAGAGGTCTCAAGCCGGCATAGTTACACACGCAATCGTCATGCCTAGAGCGGGTATGTGTCTGCGACGTCGTGCGTGATGTGGAACGGCACTGAATCTGAGAATCCCTTAGCGATTGCGTCAGACCAGCATTCCTCGAATGTCGCGTGTATGGGTGATTCGTGCGTCTCGGTGTTGGTGATGAGTCGCCATTTCCAGACTGTCCGTAGGGGATCGTTGGGGTGTCTGCAGAGGACAAACAGCCAGGACATCGGAGTGGGCCCGCGGTGGTTATTCGTATTGATATAGCAACCGGCAAGCCGAAATTTTAGCGGAATCTCAGCCGGCGCGTTTCGCATGCGAAACTACCGATCGGGGCGTTTGTGCGGGCGGCGAAGGATTTTTACGGGTCCGGCGACCTGCGCTGCTTCAAACCGGTATCCGGCCCGTCGCGCTGCGGCAACACATTCGTCATATTCTTTGTAGCAGGCGGGACTGCGGCGGATCAATGTTTTGTCGTTGGCGTTTAGCTCTTCCCAGCGCCAGCAGCCGTCACGGTTGGTGTAGAAGCGCCAAACGGACTTTACGGGGGCGGGCATCCTCTGTACGACCCCTGCGGAGGGATAAGCCGGCGGTGGCCGTTCAGTGCGGCAAGTGGTGTGCCTGCGTCCTACAACCGGCTGAAGACTTGTTCGGGCCGAATCTCAATTCGCGTGTAACTGTCGGGCGGTTCATGCCAGAGATCGTCTGAAGCCCTGAAGTGGCCAATGGGTAAGGCATCAAGCTGAACCTCGCCGTTAAAGAACGCCACTTCATAAGGGTAATGCAGGCGAAGATGATGGTCTCTGGTGAAGAGCGTTACGCGGAGCAATGTGCCGATGACGATGCTGCTGTATACGCGGTCGTTGTGACGCCATAGACCGTTAGCATACGTGGCCATGGGGAGCGGCTGGTCATCGAGATACATCCGAGGCCCGATGATCCGCAGGGACCGATGCGGGTGCAGCACGACTGTGCGGACGAGCCGGCCGCTCATTTTAACCTGGAACATGGGTCGTGCCGTTAATTAGTGTGCGTTGTGGCACATCGACTAATTTTACGCCCCAATGACGATGCTGGCGGAGATTCGGACGCTCTGGGCATAAGAGCAGAGGGGGCAATGAAAGGCGTCATTGGACAAGTTGTGTCGTTGTGCGTGTACGGAATGCCCGCGTCATCCGACACGAAAGTGCGCCCGTAGGAATTTTACGCTAAAGTGCTGAAAAATAACGCACGCAGGGAGGGGGCGTGGCTCCTAGCATGACGGTGTATCTGTACCGCGTATCGAGGTTCACTGACGGCACAGAAAAGCTGGAAAAGGTGCTGCAGGCGATGATGGATGACTCGCTCGAAGCCAGGTTACGATCTTGCGGAACCGTCGAGGTACGAGCGGAAGCTATCAGGGCGCCGCGCACGGACGCGCCATACTGGCTCTTCGATTTTGGCCGTTTGCGCTTCGAGCATGGGCCCGGGCGCGCCAGCCGCAAGAAAGCGATAGAAGGGTTCGACTTGGCGCCGGACGAGGGGTTTGGAGAAGAGACGGCCGCGCTGTTTGTGCCCGGCACGAATTTCCTCATTCTGCAGTACAACCACTATGGCGTTCGCCACGGAACAGTCGAGCAGTATCTGAGCATGTATCGGCGTGGCGCGCACAACGATTACCGGTTGCACCTGAAGTTGGACGACGACGCCGACGCGCGGTTGGCACGCAAGCAACTATTTAAACGATTCGTATTTGGCTTGGTGCCGGGTAAGTTAACAGACCAGTACCGTAAGCAAGGCGTCGCGTTGTCCAGTGCACTGAGAGTCGGTGAGGATCTCAATGCAGATGCAGTCGAGGTGACGGTTAGCGTAAACCGTGCCCGCAAGTCAGCCTTGTCACACAGGAACGTGCATCAGTTGATGCACGCGCTCCGTGCTGCGATGAGTACAACTCAGTCGCCAGTGAACAAGCTCATAGTTGCAGGCAAAGACGACGAGAGCTCGGTGACCGAGGTAATTGATCTCATAGCGCCGAAGATGTCTCTTGAGTTCGATAACTTGATCATGGGCACTGATAGACGTTTCACGCGCGATTCTCGCTGGCACGCCCTTGAACGGGCGTATGGGGCTTGGGAGAATCAAATCGGAAAACGGCGATAATGTCTCTCTGGGTTGAACGCTGGCTTCCTGTAGTGCTTGCCGCTCTCGCTACGGCGGCGTGGCGCTACGTGGACCCGCAACCAACGCTTTCCGAGCAAGCGGTGAATGATTTTCTGTCTGCGTCCATCAACATCGGCGCTATCCTTACCGGCTTTCTTGCAACATCGAAAGCCATACTGATGGCGCTGCCCGCTGACAGCGTAATGGGCCGCATCCGGTCGTCCCGCTACATTGACGACTTGGCGAATTACCTCGCACAGGCGATTTGGGGCTGCCTTACCTTTGCAGTAGCCAATCTGGTCGGCTTCTTCGCCATCGGCCACTTCCAGGCCTCTTGGGAATGGTTCGGCACGGTATGGCTTGCCCTAGCCGTCTTTTCTGTCGGCGCGTTCGTCCGCGTCACCACCATCATGCTGCAGATCCTGCGACATCCGGTCGACCGCGCTTAGCGGGTTCAGCCTGCCTTACGTGAGGTGGGCGTGTGATTAAACCATCCGTCGCGCGTAATCAAAGCCAGATGGCGTGTTACACATGCGTTGAAGGTGGGGCATAAAGAGCGCGCCATTTGCATACTGCCTGCTCGGTCCACTCCCCGTCGGCCTTTCATTTAACGGAAAATCGCGAGCAAACGCCACGCATTACAAGGGTCACGTAATCGGAACTTATATACTTTACAAACACCGCGCGAGGCTCAGAATACAAGCCATATTGGAGAGCAATCATGGCTTCCGTACTCACCTGCGGTCGGCGATTCCGCTAAGTCCACGTATCCCTAATGTACTTGGCAACCTCGGTATCAAGGTTCTGCCATGCGGCTGAGTTATTCTTGGCGTCGATCACGATCAGCTTATCGTTCGCGTCCATGACGCTCCACACATGGGCACAAGCATCTTTCGCGGAACTGCTGGAGCTCACATACCAAAGTGAGTAATGCACCTTGGCCCAACTGCCGAGTGACTTTATCCGCTCCACTACCTTGTCGTATCCCTGCCCCGGAGTCATCAGATCGTAGGAGATGAAAAGGTTGTTTGCCACGCTTGCCCTCCGTGTTTGTTGTTGGTGGGGCCCAAAGGCTACTCCCAGTGCGTGAGTACGACAAATATGTAAAGCCAGACCTAGTGCTCCCTTTTCGCTGAGATTCGCTGTCCGTGCGCACCCTTTTTGCGTAGCTTCAGTTGTTGAGTGGCAGCGGTGCTGCTGCTGATTTTCTTTGTTCGATGCACCGGCGCCGTAAGGTGCAGCGCGAGCATGGGCGCGAGCAGCTGAGCGCTTTCGTTGACTAGCCCACCGGCATAAAAGCGCGCTCGCTTCACTACCTTGCCCCCTGCCTCATGGGGTTCATGAAGTCATTCCGCTTTGGTCACAGCTTCATAGGACCTCTAAGGGCGGCCACTACCTGGTACTTCTGCCGAGGGTGAGTATTTAGCTGGTATAGCCGTCCTAAGCGGGCGGTATAGCTGCGTTATGGTTTGAGGTGCCATTTAATGCCACCATGGATTCGCCGTTCTCACCGTGTGAGGTGCTGGCTCCTGTAGGGAGGAGGGGGACGGGGCGCGGGGGTAGTCGCGTGGGGGCTATCCCCGCCGCCTTTTCTCTGCCGCGAGCGATCGAGCAGATCTCCGCTGTGGGATTTCATTTCCGCGGCGAGGTGATCTACCGGGCGAGCCGCGAGCGGCTGTAGCAAGAGATGTAAACCGCTTTACACAACCGTAAAAACGCCCGGCCATATTTGCGGAACAGGTGACGGGGTGCCATGCTCTCGGGCCGCGTGGTCCCACCCCCGGGGGGCACTTGCTCGCGCCACGCTCAGCTGACCCTGTTGGTTTTTAGAGCGGCCCCGTTTGACCGCGAGGGGCGAAGGTTCTTATCCTTGTAGTAGGCGAGCGCTTTGTCCTGCGCTTGTCCTGCATGTCCTGTATTTTGTGAAACCGCAGGCGGGTGGCGAAGGGTGTTAGGATGGGTGTGGAGAAATGAAAAAAGGGAGCGATATGAATCACATCGCTCCCTCTCGTCCTGGTAGGCGGTCGGGGATTCGAACCCCGGACCAACGGATTAAAAGTCCGCTGCTCTACCGACTGAGCTAACCGCCCCACGAAAAACGCGAAATTTTACCCGCGGGCATGGGGGCGGGTCAATAAACCCATTGCGATTTTTGTGGCTGCGACAGAGATACGTGCGGACGCTTGGAGGTCACGCGCCTCGCTGATCGCCGACGCTGCTACTTACGCTTCCTGCATCAGCCGCCAATACTGGTATTTCATCGTGCCGGCTGCGCCTATGACCATCGAGAAGAAGGCAAGCAGCGACCCCATCGCAAGCGTCGAGACGCCGGTGATGCCCTGGCCTATCGTGCAGCCCATGGCGAGCACGCCCCCTGTACCCATCAGCGCGCCGCCGAAAGCATGTGCGCCGAAATCCTTCAAATTCACGAAGCGCTCGTAGCGGAACTTGCCCGTGACGAGCGTGTAGACGAGCGCGCCCAGGATCACGCCGGCGAATCCCGCCATACCGAAGTTGATGAGCAGCAGATTGCCCGGATCGTTGAGCCAGTGCACCGTGTCGCCCATCGGACTGATGAAGGTATAGGACTGCGTCTGGACGCGACTCGGGATTTCGGCCGCCATCTCGGCATACTCCTTCCATGCGCGGCCCGGCGCACTGCCGGTGATGTACCAGCCGGCCGCGACGGCAAGACCCACGACCAGCCCGCCCAGCACGTTGTCCCGACTCTCGCGGAAGTCGGCGGATCCGAACACGTACGCCAGCATGACGGCGAGTGCGACGACGGAAACACCGAGCTTGACCGTCGGCGTGGCGTGCATGCCGAGCATGCCGGCGACGATAGAGCCCATTTCCTGCGTTGCGATGCCGTATTGCGACAGGTCGATGGTGGTGGGCCGTATCCAGGGCACGAACACGCGCTCGAACAGCGGCGTCCACATCATCAGGTAGGCGCATGCAGCCGCGGCGATCAACGCGACGATGGACTTCAAATTGCCGCCGCCGATGCGGATCAGCGTCTTGCTGCCGCAGCCGCTCGCCAGCGTCATTCCCGCGCCGAACAGCAGTCCGCCGACGATGTAGCGCAGCCATGCGAACTGCGGCGTGCGATAGGGAGGAAAGGTGCTCGTGCCTAAATCCAGCCACCCCGCCGCTTCCATGACGATCACGCCGGCAAGGGCCACCGCCATCGAGAACACCCATGCGCGCATGCGGCCGGTGTGCCCCATGTTCACCCAATCGGACACAGCGCCCAACGTGCAGAAATTCGTTTTGGTCGCAATTGCCCCGAGCACGCCGCCGATGACAAAGGCAGCGAGAAGCACTTGCAGATGTATGGCGTTTT
>JBLNBW010000075.1:0-20148 GCA_050260255.1 Rhodospirillaceae bacterium
GCGTTGATGATGCAAACCATCGCGCAGGCGGGCGGCGGCATGGCGGCGGCCTCCGCCGTGCACATGAACATCTTCGGCTTGAACCCCGTCGTCGTATTCGGCACCGCGGAGCAGAAGCGCCGGTTTCTTCCGCCCCTCATCGCGGGCCGCGACAAGGCCTGTTTCTGCGTCACCGAGCCGGATGCCGGTCTCAATACCACCCGCCTCAAGACGAAAGCGGTGCGCGACGGCTCGCACTACGTCGTGTCCGGACAGAAGATCTGGATTTCGACGGCGCAGGTCACGAACAAGATGCTGCTGCTCGCGCGCACCACGCCGCTCGATGCGGTGGAGAAGCCTACGCAGGGCTTAAGTCTTTTCTATACCGACGTCGACCGCAGTCGCGTCGAAGTGCGCGAAATTCCCAAAATGGGGCGCAAGGCGGTGGACTCGAACCAGGTGTTCTTCGACGGACTGCGCGTGCCGGTGGAGGACCGTATCGGCGAAGAAGGCAAGGGCTTCGAATACATCCTGCACGGGCTCAATCCCGAGCGCATTCTCGTTGCCGCAGAAGCGGTCGGCATAGGCCGCGCGGCGCTCGCGCGCGCAGCGGCGTACGCGCAGGAACGGGTCGTCTTCGACCGGCCCATAGGCCAGAACCAGGCGATACAGCATCCGCTCGCGCAGCGGTGGATAGAGCTCGAAGCCGCGGACCTTCTCACGTTCAAGGCCGCGACGCTGTACGACTCAGGCAAGGCGTGCGGCGCGGAAGCCAATGCCGCGAAGTATTTCGCCGGCGAAGCCGGTTATCGCGCATGCGAGACCGCCGTCATGACGCACGGCGGCATGGGATACGCGAAGGAATATCACGTCGAGCGTTTTCTACGCGAGTCACTCATTCCCCGCATCGCGCCGGTGAGCCCGCAGCTCATACTCTGTTATATCGCGGAGAGAGTGCTCGGGCTTCCGAAATCTTACTGATACGAGCGGTCCTTCCAGAAACACAACGGCACTCTTCCCTCTCGCCTCCCTATTCAAGCTTGATATGCGTCGCCTCGCTGACTTTGACCCACCGCGCGAGATCGCCTTTCAAGCGCCGCGTAAACTCTTCCGGCGTGCTCTTGATTACTTCGGCACCGAGGCGAGCGAAGCTCTCTCGTGTGGCCGGCTGGTCGAGCACCTTGATCAGCGCGCCGTACACTTTCTGCACGGCGTCCTTAGGTGAAGTGGCGGGCAGAAATATGCCCGTATAGGTCGATGCGTGGAATCCCTTGATGCCGACCTCTTCCATCGTCGGCACACCGGGAAGGAACCCCGACCGGTGCTGGGTTGCCACACCGAGCGCGCGCAGCTTACCGGCCTTGATCAGGCCCTGCGACGTGGAGATCTGGTCGAAAATGAGATCGACCTGGCCGCCGACGAGGTCGATCAGCGCGGGGCCGCTCCCTTTGTAGGGCACGTGCGTGAACTTCACGCCGGTCAAGAGCTGAAACAGCTCGCCCGTCATGTGCGTCGTGCTTCCCGTCCCGGCGGAAGCCATCGTGATGCGGCCGGCACGCTGCTTCGCCAGCGCGACGAGCTGCTTCGTATCGTGCACCGGGAGGGAGGGATGCACGCTCAGCACCAGCGGCACGACCGATACGGTGGAAGTGGGGACGAAATCCCGCAGCGTGTCGTACGTGATGCTCGGAAAGAAAGCGGGCGTCATCGTGAGCGGACCGTTCGAGCCCAGCAGCAAGGTATAGCCGTCCGCAGGCGCCTTCGCGGCGAGCTCCGTCCCCACCCGGCCACCAGCGCCGCCGCGATTGTCGACGACCACCGCCTGGCCGAGAAATTCGGTGAGCCCGGGCGCTACGGCTCGGGCCGTCACGTCGATGTTTCCACCCGGCGCATACGGCACGATGATGCGTATCGGCTTGTCGGGGTACGCCGCATGCGCCACACCCGCGATGACGAGACCGGCCGCCGCGGCCGCGCGCAGCAACGTTTTCATAGTTCTTCCCCCTTTTCGATTCGATGCGCGGGGATGATACGGCGCGTCGCTGGCGTGCGAAAGCGAGAGTTCAACGGCTGGAATGCCGGCGCGTGAGCAACGCTGCGAGCAGCCCGGCGCCTGCCGCCATGCCGACATTGAGCCACGCTCGCCGCGCGATCGTGTGTCGCGCACTACCGAGCGCGAGCACTTCACCGGCGGTGATCGTGGATGGAGCAGGCGCGGCTTCGCGCCGCTCGCGACCGACGTCCGGCGCCGCGGGCGCATGCCGCCGGGATCCGTAATTGTGCGCGTAGACCCAAGTGAATTCCGCCCCGAGCAGGAAGACCTGCGCGGAGTAATACACCCACACCATGACCAGGACGAGCGAGCCGGCGGCGCCGAATGCCGATGTGACACTGCTCTTGCCGAGGTACAGGCCGATGAGCAGCTTGCCGATCGCAAACAGCAGCGAGGTCACCGCGGCGCCTGTCCACACGTCGCGCCACGCGATTTTCACGCTCGGCATGATCTTGTAGATCATCGCGAACAGCGCGGTCATCAACGCGAAGCCGACGATGAAATTTATCGCCTGCGCGATCAGCTCCCAGCCGCCGAACATCGGCGCCCACCATTTCCCGAGCGCCGACACTACCGCGCTCGCGATGAGCGACACGATGAGCAGAAACGCGAAGCCCAGCACGAGGCCGAAGGACAGCAGGCGCGTGCGCAGCAGGTTCCAGACGCCGCTCGCATGCGTGCTGGCCGGTGCGCGCCAGATGCGGTCGAGATCGTTCTGCAGCTCGCCGAACACGCCCGTCGCACCGAGCAGCAGGGCGGTGACGCCGGCGATGGTCGCAACGATCCCTTCCGCCGGCTTGTTGACGCTCCTCAAGAGCGCTTCGACCGCGCGTGCTCCGTCCGCGCCGAGCAGTCCCTGCAGCTGCCCCATGATCTCCCCGCGCGCTGCCGCGTCGCCGAAAAACAGTCCCGCCACCGATATGACGATCAGCAGGAGCGGCGCAATGGAAAACAGCGTGTAATAAGAAATCGCGGCGCCCATGCTGGACGCGCGATCGTCATTCCACGCCGTCACTGTCTGCTTGACGAGGTTCCACGCGATTCGAGGGCTCATGGGCCGCTCCGCGATGACATGCGCCAGCCGCAATGGAGCAAAGAATGTGCGCGCGCAGCGGCGAGCCGCCGCGCGGGTGAGGAGCGCGAGATCAGGAGTGAGGGAAATCGGCGGCGGCTGCGCCGCCTACCATCCACTCCTCACGCCGTTATTGCAGCGGCGAGAACGCCGACGGCATGAGGATCTTGTTTTCCTGCAGGACGAGGTTGTAGTCGCGTCCCCCTTCCTTCTGCGCTTTCTTGCCGGCCGGCCACAGGCCGGTCGCGTGCGCCTTGTCGCGGATTTCCATGCGCTGGTTGAGCGACTCGTACGGCCAGATGTGGACGAACTTGTTGAGCGCGCCGAGCTCGGAGTACCACACCGCGCACACAGGGCCGAACTGCAGGCGCACCGGCAACGCACTCTCCCACGTCTTGCGGATCACGGGAAGCTCGCCTGAGCAGTACGTGTAGGTGCGCATCTCGAAGAACGGCCCCATCTTGCCCGGCTTGATCGGCGGCGAGAAATCGAACGGCATCATGATGTCCGATTGCTGGCGCACGACGAATTCCTTGATGTCCGGCGGCCACACGCCGTCTTTCACCGCCGCGGCGCGTATCTTGTCGCGCTCGGCAAGATCCTTGTACGGCCAGACGTGAATGATCTGGTTGAGCGGCCCGATCTCGGTATGCCAGAAAGCGGCGAGCTCGGAGTATTTCTTGCGCTTTTCGTACGCCTCGCCGAAGCGCTTCTCGACTTCCTGCAGCGAACGGGGTTTGAGGTCGTAGGTTCTCACTTCGTACAGCATGGCTCCTCCTTCCTGGTGGTTGAACTATCGCTTCAATTTCGCGAAGGCGAGCGCCATCGCCCCCATCGGCTGGGGCTCGCGCTGGCCCGGCCGCAGCTCGCGCTGCAGCTTGCGGTCACGCTGACCGCCGTTGTTCCCGCCGCGCTGCGGCTGCGCGCCCGCCACGTCGTCGAGACGCATGGTGAGCGCGATCCGCTGCCGCTTCACGTCCACGTCCATCACCTTCACCTTGACGATCTGCCCGGGCTTGACGACGTCATGCGGATCCTTCACGAAGCGGTTGGACATCGCGGACACGTGAACGAGACCGTCCTGATGCACGCCGATGTCGACGAACGCACCGAAAGCGGCGACGTTCGTTACGACGCCTTCGAGGATCATGTCGGGACGCAGATCGGCGAGCGTCTCTATGCCGTCCTGGAAATTGGCCGTCTTGAACTCGGGGCGTGGATCGCGACCGGGCTTCTCGAGTTCGGTGAGTATGTCCCTCACCGTCGGCACGCCGAACTTCTCGTCGGTGAAATCCTGCGGCGAGAGGCCCTTCAGCGCTTTCGGCTGTCCCATCACTTCGTGCACTTTCCTGTTGATGCGCGCGAGGATGCGCTCGACCACGGGATAGGCTTCCGGGTGCACCGCGGACCGGTCGAGCGGATTGTCGCCGTTGCTGATGCGCAGAAAGCCTGCCGCCTGCTCGAACGTCTTTTCGCCAAGGCGCGGCACTTTGCGAACCGCGCTGCGATTCGCGAAAGGGCCGTTCGCGTTGCGGTATTCGACGATGTTCTTCGCTATCGTCGCGTTGAGACCGGACACACGGGCAAGCAGCGGCACCGACGCCGTGTTGAGGTCGACGCCGACCGCGTTCACGCAGTCCTCGACGGTGGCATCGAGCGTACGCGCCAACTCGCGCTGGTTCACGTCGTGCTGATATTGGCCCACACCTATGGACTTGGGATCGATCTTCACCAGTTCCGCAAGCGGGTCCTGGAGACGCCGCGCGATCGAGACGGCGCCGCGCAAGCTCACGTCGAGCTCCGGGAATTCCTTGGCCGCGAATTCCGAAGCCGAGTACACCGACGCGCCCGCCTCGCTCACGACGATCTTCGCGAGCATGTGGTCGGGCTTCTTCGAATGGACGAGCTTGATGAGTTCAGCCGCGAGCTTGTCGGTTTCGCGGCTCGCAGTACCATTGCCGATGGCGACGAGCTCGACATTGTGCTGCACGACGAGCCGGGCGAGCGCAGCAAGAGCGCCTTGCCAGTCGCGCTTGGGCTCGTGCGGATAAACGGTGGCCGTCTCGAGGAGCTTGCCGGTCGCATCCACCACCGCGACCTTGCAGCCGGTGCGTATGCCCGGGTCGATGCCGAGCACCACCTTATGCCCGGCGGGAGCCGCAAGCAGCAGCTCGTGCAGATTGCGCCCGAAGATCTTGATCGCTTCCGCCTCGGCTGCCTCGCGCAGCTGGATGAGCAGCTCGCTCGTAATATGCAGCGCCGCCTTCACGCGCCACGTCCAGCGGCACACGTCCGCGAGCCACTTGTCGGCGGCGCGCCCGTGATTTTCGATGCCGAAATGCGCGGCAATCATGGACTCGCAGGGGTGCGGCGTCTGCGCTTCCAGTTCCTCGCCGAGACCGAGATTGAGCGTCAGCACGCCGAGCGTGCGTCCGCGGAACAACGCCAGCGCGCGGTGCGAAGGTATGGTACGTATCGTTTCGGAATACGCGTAGTAGTCGCGGAATTTCTCTTCTTCTGCCGTCTCCTTGCCTTCGACGACCTTGGAAGACAGTATGCCCTCGTTCCACATCTTCGCGCGCAGCTTGGCGAGGAGATCGGCGGTTTCCGCGAAGCACTCCGCGAGGATATCGCGAGCCCCGTCGAGCGCGGCTTTCACATCGGGCACGCCGCCGTCGGCTGCCGCCTTGCCATTGACGTACTTCGCCGCCTCCTGCTGCGGATCGAGCTTCGGATCGGCGAGCAGCGCATCGGCGAGCGGCTCGAGGCCTGCTTCGCGCGCAATCTGCGCCTTGGTGCGGCGCTTGGGCTTGTACGGCAGGTACAGGTCTTCGAGCGTCTGCTTCGTGGTCGCCGCTTCGATAGCCGCGCGCAATTCATCGGTAAGCTTGCCTTGCTCCTCGATGGAAGCAAGGATCGCGGCACGTCGCTCCTCGAGCTCGCGCAGATAAAGCAGGCGCTCTTCCAGCGTGCGCAGCTGCGTGTCGTCGAGGTTGCCGGTCGCTTCCTTGCGATAACGCGCAATGAAAGGCACAGTGGCCCCTTCGTCCAGCAGCATGACGGCGGCCGCAACCTGGTTGGGCTTGACCGAAAGCTCCTGCGCGATGAGTTGAACGATTTTGGCGAGCGTGCTATCTGAAACGGTAGTCGACATGAGACCTTGCGGGTTGGACGTGAACACGAAAGCGACGGATTTTGCCATAAAGTGTCGCGCGGACCGCAGCAAAAATTGCCTCTCTCATGGCTGCTGAAATCGCGCTCGACATGATCGCGTACGATCACGGCATCGTCGCGGTCGATGCCGGTCTCGGCCGGCGCCGCCTCACGGCCATACACATCGTCGTCGAGCGCGGGCACGCGGCGATCATCGATACGGGCGGCAGCCATTCGGCTTCGGCCGTGCTGCAAGCGCTCGCGCGTCTCGGGGTCGCGCCACACAACGTGGACTACGTCGTGCTCACGCACGTCCATCTCGATCACGCAGGCGGCGCAGGCGCGCTGATGCAGATCCTGCCGAACGCACGGCTCACAGTACACCCGCGCGGCGCGCGTCACGTCATCGATCCGTCGAAGCTCATCGCGGGCACGACCGCCGTGTACGGCGAAGCGTTCGTGAAGCGCGTGTATGGCAATGTCGTGCCGGTGGCGACGGACCGCGTGATCGAAACGCCGCACGAATCGCGCATCGCACTGCAAGGGCGCGAGCTCGTGTTCTTCGACACCCCCGGGCACGCGCGGCATCACGTCTCCATATGGGATGCGAGCACGCACGCGATGTTTACCGGCGACACGTTCGGGCTCGCTTACACCGAGCTCGACGACGCCCGGCAGCGCTACATCTTCCCGACGACGAGCCCGACGCAATTCGAGCCCGATGCCGCCCACCGCTCAGTGGACCTCATCACGAGCCTGCGTCCCCATGCGGCCTACGTCGCTCATTTCGGCGAAGTGCGCGACGTGGATGCGCGGGCTGCGGATTTGCATCGCCTCATCGATGCCCATGCCGAGCTCGGGCTCGCCGAGAAGAACAGCGGCGACGCGCGCGAACAGCGCCTCGTCGAAGGCGTGAAACGTCTTGCCGTCGCGGAAGCAGATCGGCGCGGATGGACGCACCGGCGCGAGGAAGTGCTTGCGGTAATGCATGATGATATCGCGTTGAACGCGCAAGGCCTCGACTGCTGGCTCAAGACGCTCGGTTGACCGCCGCTCCGGCATGCGGCTTGCGCACAAACGGGCGAGTCCAATTCGAGGAGCGCATCATGCAGACCCGCAAGCTCGGCAATTCAGACCTGCACATCACGCCGATCGGCTTCGGCTCGTGGGCGATCGGCGGCCCGGGATGGGCATTCGGCTGGGGGCCGCAGGATGACGAGGCGTCCATTGGCGCGATACACAGCGCGCTCGAGCTCGGCGTCAACTGGATCGACACGGCGGCCGCTTACGGCCTGGGCCACTCCGAGGAAGTCGTCGCGGCTGCGCTCGAGCGCTGGTCCGGCAGCCGGCCGTACGTCTTCACCAAGTGCGGGCTCGTGTGGGACGAGCGCGGCAACGTGACGCGGCGCCTCACCGCCGCATCGATCCGGCAGGAATGCGAGGACAGCCTGCGGCGCTTGCGCGCGGATGCCATCGACCTCTATCAGATCCATTGGCCTACAGGCAACGAGCGCGAAGACGAGGAAGGCTGGCGCACCATGGAAGAGCTGAGGCGCGCCGGCAAGGTGCGCTGGATCGGCGTGTCGAACTGGAACGTTCCGCACATGGAAATGGCGCAAGCCATCGCGCCGATCACCTCGTTGCAGCCCCCGTATTCACTCATCCGCCGCGGCGTCGAGAAGGAAGTGCTGCCGTACTGCGCCGAGCACGGCATCGGCGTCATCGCTTATTCGCCCATGGGCTCGGGACTGCTCACCGGCGCCATGACGCGCGACCGCATCACGCAGCTGCCGGATACCGACTGGCGACGGCACGACGCGGACTTCCAGGAGCCGCGCCTGACGCGCATCTTGGCGCTGGTCGAGGCGCTGCGTGCGATCGGATCGCACCATGGCGTGTCGCCAGCCGAAGTCGCGATCGCATGGACGCTGCGCGACCCGGTGGTGACCGGCGCCATCGTCGGCGGCCGCACCCGGGCTCAAGTGGAGGGCATCGTGCGCGCGGCGGAGCTTCGTCTCGAGGAAGAGGAGCTGCGCCGGCTCGACGAGACTGACTTCGAGGCAGCTCGCGCGGCATAATCGCGCGCTTTAGCGGTCAGGACACAAGGACGCATCATGGATCTAAAGTTGAAAGGCAAGCGGGCGCTTGTCACCGGCTCCACCGCGGGGATCGGCTACACCGCGGCGCAACTGCTCGCGCAGGAAGGCGCGGAAGTCGTCGTAAACGGCCGCAAGCAGGCGACGGTGGACGATGCGCTCGCACGCATACGCCTGTCGTGCGCCGGCGCGGTAGTGCACGGCGCGGCCATCGATCTGTCGAGCGCGCAGGGCTGTGAAGTGCTCGTGAAGCGCTTTCCGCACATCGACGTGCTCGTCAACAACCTCGGCATATTCGAGCCCAAGCCGTTCGAGGACATCGCGGATGCCGACTGGCTGCGCTTCTTCGAGACCAATGTGCTCTCAGGCGTGCGCCTTACGCGTGCCTATCTGCCCGGCATGCGCGAACGGAACTGGGGCCGCATCGTGTTCGTGTCGAGCGAATCGGCGCTGCAGATTCCGGCCGAGATGATCCATTACGGCATGACGAAGACGGCACAGCTTGCGATCGCGCGCGGCGTCGCGGAGACGACCGCAGGCACCGGCGTGACGGTGAACAGCGTCCTGCCCGGACCGACCGCATCCGAAGGCGTTAGCACTTTCGTCGCACAGATGGCGCAGGCACGCGGTGTCGATTTCCAGACGATGGAGCGCGAGTTCTTCTCTACCGCCCGGCCGTCGTCGCTGTTGCGGCGGTTCGCGACACCCCAGGAGGTCGCCGCGATGATCGCCTACGTCTGCAGCGAAGCAGCATCGGCCACCAACGGTGCGGCACTGCGCGTGGACGGCGGCGTCGTGCGCTCGATCGCCTGACGTGGAGAACAGGGCGGAGAGCCAGCCCGCAACCGTCTTGCGTCGGCGTTCCGCCGACCGGCGTGCAGCCGTAGTAATCGGCGGCGGTCCGGCCGGTCTCATGGCGGCCGAAGTGCTGAGCGCTGCTGGCGTGCCGGTCGACCTCTACGACGCCATGCCGTCGGTCGGGCGCAAATTCCTGCTCGCAGGCAAAGGCGGACTCAATCTCACGCATTCCGAACCGCGCGAGCTCTTCTTCTCGCGCTATGGCGCTCGACGCGCGCAGCTCATGCCGGCGCTGGAGGATTTCGACGCTGAAGCGCTGCGCGCATGGGCTCATGGACTGGGCATCGAGACCTTCGTCGGCACGTCGGGCCGCGTGTTCCCGAAGGAAATGAAAGCGGCGCCGCTGCTGCGTGCCTGGCTGCATCGGCTGCGTGAACGCGGCGTGCACATCCATGTGCGTCATCGCTGGCGCGGCTGGGGCGACGACGGCACGTTGCGTTTCGACACGCCGCACGGCGAAGAACGCGTCGCGTGCGACGCAACGGTGCTGGCGCTCGGCGGCGCAAGCTGGCCGCGGCTGGGATCCGATGCCGCTTGGGTGCCGCAGCTTGAGGCACGCGGTGTGGAAGTGCGCCCTCTGCGTCCCGCGAACTGCGGTTTCGACGCCCATTGGAGCGAGCATTTCCGGACGCATCATGCAGGCGCGCCGGTGAAGTCGGTCGTCGCCATCGCGCGGGACGCGAATGGACAGCCGCACAGGCGCGAAGGCGAGTTCGTGATTACCGCAAGCGGCGTCGAAGGCGGCTTGATCTACGCGCTGTCCGCACCCCTGCGTGACGTCGTCGATGCCACGGGAACCGCGACGCTCGCGCTAGACCTCGCACCCGGCTGGACGCGCGAGCGGCTGCAAGAGGAACTGGCCCGGCCGCGCGGCTCGCGTTCGCTGGCGAGTCACATTCAAAGCCGCACGGGTCTCAAAGGAGCGAAAGTGGCATTGCTGCGCGAAATCGTGCCGCGAGAAGAGTTTCCCGACCCTGCCCGGCTGGCGCAGGCAATCAAGGCGCTGCCCGTGACGCTGGTCGCGGCGCGTCCCATCGAAGAAGCGATCAGCACGGCGGGCGGCGTGGCTTTCGAAGCGCTCGACGCACAGTACATGCTTCGCGCGCTACCAGGCGTGTTCTGCGCCGGCGAGATGCTCGATTGGGAAGCGCCGACGGGTGGCTATCTGCTGACGGCTTGTTTCGCGACGGGGCGGGCGGCGGCGTGTGGCACGCTGCGCTACCTCAACGAAGCGTAACTACCACCGCGAAGAACACGGACGACAAAGGAAACCTCAACGCGAAGGAAATCCTGAATGGCTCATTTGGGGACGGTCGCTGCGGACGCGTGAATTTGTGATTAACCGCCAAGAGTCGATCTCCCGCGAGAGAGATGAGCATCGGTTCTACTTGTATTCCTTCGCGTCGTTGGCATCCTTTGTGGCGAAGCTTTTCAGCGAACGCGAAAACAAAAAGCCGGGCACGAGGCCCGGCTTTCTTTTAAGCACTGTCCAAGCGTCTTAGGCAGCCTGGATGTTGCTCGCCTGCGATTTGCCTTTGTTGCCGGCAGTCACTTCGAAGGAGACCTTCTGGCCTTCCTTCAGCGTCTTGAAGCCCGGCATGTTGATCGCGGAAAAATGCGCGAAAAGGTCTTCGCCGCCGTTGTCGGGGGTGATGAAGCCGAAGCCTTTAGCGTCGTTGAACCATTTGACGGTGCCTGTTGCCATTGTCGTTCCTTTACAAGATTAAAAAAGGGCTTTGCCCAAACGAGCGTCGAAAATCTCAAGCCCCGCCAAGAACGAACGAACAGCAAATCCAGACTTAAGGAGAGTTTGAAACCAGAACTACCTGACTACGAGAGAGGAGAAGTTCTGCAACGCAAGGCGCGCACCATAAACCTTAACCGGCTCCGAGTCAACAATTATTTGCATTTCCTTCATCAGCGGAACAGAGCTGCCGCTTCCCGCGTCAACGCCTCGCGAAAGCGCGCGAACGTGGGCGTCTGATTCACCGTCTTGCGCGTATATAGCGCCACCTTGCGAACGAGGCCGTCGACCACCCGGTAGCACCGCGCGTCGAGCTTGAGCTCGCGCGCAAGCCCGAGCGGCACGAGACCGTCGCCGAATTTCGCCCTCACCATCTGCACCGCTGCGCTGAACGACTCCACACCTATGCGCGGCCGGCGATAGAGATCGGGATGTTCTTTGCGCAGGGCGGCTTCCATCGCGCGCCACGTGGCCGAGCCCTGCTCTATGGTGATGACGGGCTGCTCCGCGGAAGCTTTGCGCGCGCAGCCGCAATTCACCAGCACCATCGGCTCGTCGATGACCGGATAGCGGATGAGATCCCGCGCCGTTGCGATGTCCGTGCTGAGTCCGATGTGGTAGCGGCCGAGCCGCAGGCTTTCGATCAGCAGCACGCTGCGATGGGCGTGCAGGTCGAGCGCAATGCCGCTCACGCTCTCGAGCGCGCGGCGGATCACCGCCGGCCCCCACGACGCGGCGATCGAATCCGCCATGACGATCGATAGACTCGCGATAGCCTGGCCGTCGGCCGGCGTGGCGAGTGCCCGGAGCTCGGCCACCAGCGGCCGCGCACGCTCGAGAAGGCGGATCCCCGGCCCCGTGAGGCGGATCCGGCGTCCGTGCGGCTCCACGAGCTTGTAGCCGACCGCGCTCTGCAGCGCGTGAATGCGCTTGCTTACGGCAGATTGCGTGAGCCGCAGCCGCGTCGCCGCCTCGCTCACCGTGCCGAATTTTTCCAGCGCAATAAGCGCCTCTATGCCGTCCAACATATTCCCATCCCTACTGAATAGTATTCGATCTATTCAGTTCGTTGTATGTTTCAATATTAGCTCAGGAGACGCGAATGGATACGAACGCAGCGCGCGCAGGCGCGCAGTTACCCAATTCGGCGCTCGGCACGCTGGTGCCGCGCGTGGTGCATGGCGTGCTCGAGCTGCCGGTGTATGCCATGCGGGGCGGCACTTCGACCGGCATCGTGTTGTGGGAAGGCCACCTGCCGACCGATCTCGCCCTGCGCGAGGAAGCGATACGCTGGATCATGGGTGTACCCCAGCGCGGGGAAGTGAAGGGCAACAAACAGACTACCGGGCTCGGCCGGGGCGTGACGACCAGCAATAAAGTGTTCATCGTCGATCGCTCGCCGAGCCCCGATGCCGACATCACGAGCACGCTCGCACAGCTTGCGGCCGACAAGGCCGCGATCGACTGGAGCGTGAACTGCGGCAACATGTCGGCGGCGCTGCCGATGTACGCGCTCGACACCGGCCTCTTCCGCGCGGCCAGGGGCCGGACGATCATCCGGATTTACAACACGAACACCCGCGTCACCACCGATGCGACCGTCCGCACGCCGGAAGGCACACCGTACATTCCGGCCGATACGGAGATTCCCGGCGTGATGGGCCGCTTCCCGGGCGTGGAGCTCGCGCTGAGAAATCCCGTCGGATCGAAAACCGGCAAGCTGCTGCCCACCGGCAATCTTGTCGACCGCTGTGCGGGCGTCGACGTCTCGTGCGTCGATGTCGCGATGCCGATGATCTCGGTTCGCGCCGCCGACGTCGGCAAGACGGGTCAGGAGACGGTAGAAGAGCTCGCACGCGATACGGCGCTCAAGCAGCGGCTGCGCGAGATCTGGGTCGAGGCGGGACTCAAGATGGGACTCAAGAAAAAAGACGGCTCGCTGATGACGGCGGACGATCTCGCGAACAGCGAGACGGTGCCTAAGGTCTGCCTTGTCGCGCCGCCGACGGGAGAAGCGAACGTCACGGCACGTTATTTCACGCCGCAAACGCCGCACAACTCGCTCGCCGTGACGGGCGGCTGCTGCCTCGCGGTGACCTGTCTGTTACCCGGCACGGTAGCGCACAGCGTGGCGAGCGGTCTCGAGGCGCTGGACGGCGCGCAGCGCGAGATCGTCGTCGCCATGCGCAACCCGGCCGGCGTGCTTCGCGCTCGCATCACGGCGGCGATGAACGGATCGAACATCTCCATTCCGAGCGCGGCGTACGAACGGAGCGCCCAGATATTCATGCGCGGACACTTTCCGGTTTACGGCGCGTCGGCGGAACTGTTGGCCTGGGCAAAGCAGTGGCAGGCACCGCGATAGAGGCGAAATGGCAGGCGCTGCGTGATGCGCTCGATGCCGAGCGGCTGCGGGTGCAGCAGGAGATCAGCGCGTACCCGCCGCCCGTCCCGGCGTGCGATGCCTACTTCAATTTTCTTCTGGAGCAGCGCGCGCTCTTGAGCGACGAGCTTCGTCGGCTGGACGAGGCGATGACCGAGAGCGCTGCAAGCAGCGATCCGCAGGCCGTGTTGGACGCGTTCGTCGAAAGTCTGAGGACGGAGGTCGGGCCGGTGTCGCCGGTTCGAAGGCAGTAAGGTGCCCTGTGCAGGGACGCTTCGCTTTTTCGCTTAAACTGGTGTCCCTACCAACGCCGCACGCGTCCGATGTCGACATGCACGAAGTCGGAGCGCGCGTAATAACCGACGCCCCCGCCCTGCAGGGTGAGCGCCGCGCGATGGACGTCCTTGAGATCGCGCCCTGGCACGCGCAGATCGAGTGCCGCGCCTTCCAGATGCATGCTGTGCTTCGCCACGCCGCCGCTGCGGCTCGCGAGCATGGCGTTCGTCTGCGGAGAACGATAGCCGGAGATGACGTGTATCGGCGCCTCGGTATCGAGCACGCGGCGCAGCCGATGCGCGAGATCGAGCAGTCCGGGCGCAATCGGTCTTACGTCGCCGCTGTAGTGATCGCGCAAGACGTGATTGATCTCGTTCAGCGCTTCCGGAAAATAATCGCCCTGCGCCCAGTACACCGTTTTCAGGCTCTCGCCGGTGTGCGTGTTGTAGAACGACAGCGAACGCTCGCCCTTGGCCAATTGGGCGAACGCCGGGCGCACGGCCATCGCGCCGAACGCAACGAGGCCGGCGCGCCGCACGAAGTGACGTCGCGTTAAATCCGGTTGGCGTTGCTTGTCTTTCATTCGATCCTCAACGGTAAGGCGATGCGGTTGCAGCCTGCGCGGCAGTTCCCCATGCGGGCATTTTGGTCTGGACGCCGGCGGCGCCACGCGGCGCGGCGGCTTGCGTGCCGGCACGACCGATTTCGAAAGCCTGTCCTATGCGCGCATTCGCGACGTCCTGCGCAGCGGCCCAGTCGATGTCGGCGTCCAGCCCATTTTGGCGCGCCATGTCGCGAATGATTTGCAGCGGATCGCCGCCGCGGTCGTAAAAATCCCGATTGACTTCCACGAGAATGCGGCCGTCCGCGAGCCTGGCGAGCAGCGTATGAGCGTAAATGATCTTCACCGGCATATGCAATGACATCTGCCCGTACAGCGCCTCGATGTCCTCGGGGTGCACGCGTATGCATCCGTGCGTGCGCAGATAATAGATGCTGCCGGGGGCGTTGGTGCCGTGGATGCCGTATCCGGAGAGGGACAGGCCGATCCAGTACCGGCCCAGCGGATTTTCCGGGCCGGGTTCCACGCGCGTCAACACGGGCTTGCCCTGCGCGCGCATTTCGTCCTGTATCGACGGCGGAACGATCCACGCCTTGTCCTGCTGCAGCGTCCGCGCGGAGTAGCTGCCGGTAGGCGTCTGCCAATCCGGCTTGCCTGCGGCAACCGGGTAGACGGCGGCAACCTGGCCGTTGCGAAACACGAAGAGCAGCCGTTGCGGAAGATTGATGACGATGCCGTCCGGCGGTGCGCCGTCGGGGACGAGATGGCGATTGTGCACGTGGACGCGGTCGCCGGGCTTGAGCAGGTACGGCGGGCGAAGCGCATTGTCCCGGATCAAGGCTTTCTCCGACACCGCGTAGCGCGCGCTGATGGCGGTGAGCGTATCGCCCTTACGCACCACGTACTCGAAGCGTGTGCCGACTATCCCGGGGACCGGGCCTCGCTCGAGCGCCGCCGCATGCACCAGTGAAGAGAGTGCACAGGCAAGCAGAAGGAGCGCGAGCACCGTCCGGTGTCCGCCCGCCATTGCACGCCGCCGTTGTGCGCTCGCCCGGGTCATGCTATTCCATCCGGCATGATCCATACCCGAAAGCCGTGACCCCGTGCTGCTGCGCATTCTCGAACTCATAGGCGTTGCGGTGTTCGCAATCAGCGGCGCGCTCGCCGCCGGCCGCAAGAGCCTGGACTTGCTCGGCGTGCTGGTGATCGCAACCGTCACCGCCTTGGGCGGAGGTACGCTGCGCGACGTGCTGCTCGACCGCCGTCCGGTGTTCTGGATTGCGGACGCCGGCTACCTATACGTTACGCTCGCTGCCGCGTCGCTTACCTTGATCTACACCCGCCATTTCCGACCGCCGGATCGCGGCCTGGCGTACGCCGACGCATTGGGGCTCGCGATGTTCACCATCAGCGGCGCGCAGATCGCCGAAGGCATGGCATTGCACGGCGGCGTAGTGGTGCTCATGGGCACCATCACGGGCGTCGCGGGCGGCGTCATACGCGACATACTGAGCGCGGAAATTCCGCTGATTCTTCGTCGCGGCCGTTTCTATGCGACGGCCGCAATCGCCGGCTCGCTCGCTTACTTGTTGCTGCAGCAGGTGCTCGACCGCAATACGGCAGCGCTGCTCGGCATGGCGTGCATCGCGGCGTTGCGCATTGCGGCAATACACTGGGAGCTGGTGTTGCCGGTGTACCATGTGCCGGAGGAAAAACAAGACTAGCGGCGAGGTAAGCCGCTCACCGGAGCTGTCATGTATCTGCTCATTGCGAAGTACGCGGTCACCGCGTTCGTCATCGTGGTCGTGTCCGAAGTCGCGAAGCGCAGCGATCGCTTAGGCGCGCTCATCGCCTCTCTGCCGCTCGTCACGGTGATGGTCATGATCTGGCTTTACGTCGAAAACCAGGGCACCGAAAAAATCGCGAACCACGCGTATTACACCTTCTGGTACGTACTCCCGACGCTGCCCATGTTCCTGCTCATGCCGTGGCTGCTCCATCGAGGGACGGGCTTCTGGCCCTCGCTCATGTGGTCGGCGCTGCTCACCATGGCTTCGTTCGCGATAGCCGCCGTGCTGTGCAAGCGCATAGGCGTGGATCTGATGCCCTAGCGCCGGTACAGAGCTTGCGTAAATCGCATGTGGCTCAGCACCCCGCACAAGCCGATCTTTTCGCCACGGAGCCGGCGCTGCCCGAAGGGCTGACGTACCGGCCGCAATTCCTCACTGCCGCCGAAGAAGCGGAGCTGCTCGCTGTCATCGGCAGGCTGCCGTTGCGCGCCGCCCGGTACAAAGCGTATGAGGCGCGGCGACGCATACTGAGCTTCGGCTCCTCGTACGATTTTGCGGACAATCGCCTGAAACCCGCGCCGCCGGTACCGGAATTCCTGCTGCCGTTGCGTGCGCGCGTCGGACGCTGGCTTTCGATCGATGCCGCCGCATTCGAGCACGCTCTCATCACGGAATATCTGCCCGGCACACCGATAGGCTGGCATCGCGACACGCCGGATTTCGAGGTCGTCGTCGGCATTTCGCTGGGAGGCCGATGCCGCATGCGGTTCCGGCCTTATCCACATGTGCCTCACAGCGGGCGCAGTACAGTGGAGCTCGAGCTCGCGCCGCGCTCGGCGTACGTGATCCGCGGCGTGGCGCGGTGGCGCTGGCAGCATCACATTCCGCCGGCCGAAGAGCACCGCTATTCGATCACGTTTCGTACGTTGGCCGCTCGTCACGGCGAACGCGGGCCGGCAAAGATATAATCCGCCCTTCACCCGCATGCCGCGCAGGGACACCGACACACATGAACGAGAACGCGCTACGCGAGCACATCTGCGACATCGCGAAATCGCTGTACGATCGCGGCCTCACGCACGGCAGCACCGGCAACGTGAGCGCCCGTTGCGGCGATCACTGGCTGCTCACGCCGACCGGATCCAGCCTGGGCAGGCTCGATCCCGCGCGGCTCTCGAAGCTCGATCATGAAGGCCGCCTCGTATCCGGCGATGCGCCATCCAAGGAAAACTTCCTGCATCTCGGCATGTACCGGCAGCGCCCGAAAAGTGGCGCCGTGATCCATCTGCATGCCACGCATTCGGTCGCCGTGTCGGTGCTCGCCGACGTCGACCCCGAAAACGTCCTGCCGCCCATCACCGCCTATTACGTGATGCGCATAGGCAGGCTGCCGCTCGTGCCGTACTATGCGCCCGGCGACATGGCGCTTGCCGATGCGGTACGCCGGGTCGCCGCAACGCATCACGCGATGCTGCTCGCCAATCACGGACCTGTCGTGGCCGGCACCAACCTTGCGGCGGCTGTCGATGCAATCGAAGAACTCGAAGCGACCGCCCGTCTCTACCTGCTGCTGCAAGGGCGCGAGATCCGCACGTTAACCGCGCAGCAATGCGCCGACCTAGAGGAGCGTTATCCACGATGACTGTGCACCGCGCACGCCGTACCAAGATCGTTGCCACGCTGGGACCTGCAAGTTCCGATGAAGCTACCATACGCGCCTTGTTCGAGACGGGCGTCGACGTCTTTCGCTTGAATTTCAGTCACGGCACGCAGGCCGATCAGCGCGCGCGGCTCGACACCGTGCGCCGTATCGAGCAGGCCGTCAACCGTCCGATCGGCGTTCTCATCGATCTGCAAGGACCGAAGCTGCGCATAGGCACGTTCGAAGGCGGACGCGTGGCGCTGCAGGAAGGCAGCGACTTCCGGCTGCAGCTCGGTTCGATGACCGGCTCCAGCTCCGGCGTGCAGCTGCCGCATCGGGAGATCTTCGCCGCGCTGCGTCCCGGCGATCATGTGCTCATCGACGACGGGAAAGTGCGTTTGCGTGTCGTCACCGTGGACCACGAGCATGCAGCCACCGTCGTCGAAGTCGGCGGCGTGATCTCCGACCGCAAGGGCGTCAACGTGCCCAATCGCGTGCTCGACATACCGGCGCTCAGCGAGAAAGACCTTTCGGACCTCAACTATGCGCTCGACATGGAGGTCGACTGGGTCGCGTTGTCCTTCGTGCAGACACCGGACGATGTGCGCAAGGCAAAGGCGATCATCAACGGCCGCGCCGCGGTGATGGCGAAGATCGAGCGGCCGATGGTGCTCAACTCGCTCGAGGAGATCGTCGACCTGTGCGACGGCATCATGGTGGCGCGCGGCGACCTGGGCGTGGAGCTGCCGCCGGAGAGCCTGCCCGCGATACAGAAGCGCATCGTGCGTCTTACGCGCGAAGCCGGTAAGCCGGTCATCGTCGCGACGCAGATGCTCGAATCGATGATCGCCGCGCCGATACCGACACGCGCCGAAGTCTCGGACGTTGCGACCGCGGTGTACGAAGGCGCGGATGCGGTGATGCTGTCTGCTGAGTCGGCATCCGGCAAGTATCCGCGCGAAGCGGTCGGGATGATGGACCGCATCATAAGGGCCGCCGAGTCCGACCCCATGCAGGTCGTCATGCTGGAAGCGATGCGTCGCACGCAAACGGGCGCGGATGCGATAGGCGCTGCCATACGTACGGTGTCCGAGGTGCTGCCGTTGTCCGCGGCCATCGCGTACACCAAGCTCGGCAGCGCCGCGCTGCGGCTTTCCCACGAACGCCCGCGATGCGCGATCATGGGCCTTACGCCCAGCCGCCGCGTCGCACGCCGTCTCGCGCTCGCATGGGGCGTGCACGCCGTTCACGCCGAAGACGCGACGAACGTCGAGGACATGGTGCAGAAGGCGGTCCGGGCGGCGCATGCCGAAGGCTTCATCGAACCCGGCAAGCCGATCGCCATCGTGGCCGGCGTGCCGTTCGGCCAGAGCGGTACGACGAACCTCATGCGTATCGTGTGGCCGGAGCAGATGAGCACCGTACCGGATTAGGAACGAGCGCCGGTCGGCGCACGATGCGTTAGAACACAGCTGCAGTCGGGAGGCGCACCATGGCGTTGCTGATCGCCGGTCTCGTGCTGTTCTTCGGCATCCATCTCGTGCCTGCGATACCGGCCCTGCGTGCTCGTTGGGTCGGCGTCTGGGGCGAAGAGCGCTATCGTAGAACCTTCGCGGTCGTTGCCGCGGTCGGTCTGTTACTCATCGTCGCGGGTTACATCATCGCACCGCGCGGCGCACAGCTCTTCACCGGATCGTCCGCCGCAAAATCGATCGCGCCGTTCGCGATGGTGCTGAGCTTCGTGCTGCTTGCCAGCGCGAACATGAAGACGCATGTGCGCGCGCGCATACGGCATCCGATGCTGCTCGGCATCATCATCTGGTCCACAGTGCACCTGCTCGCCAACGGCGATGCAAGAGGCACGGTGCTGTTCGGGTCCTTCCTCGCCTTCTCGGTCGTGGATCTCGCTTCGGCGGTGAGCCGCGGCGCGGTGAAACCGTTCGTGCCTGCGCACAAGTACGACGTCATGGCAGTGGTCGGCGGCATCGTGGCGGCTTTCGTCGTCATGCTGCTGCATCGAGTGTTTTTCGGCGTTCCGGCCGTTTGGTGGTCTCTGTAACCTCCACCCGCCAGTCGACGCTCGCAGTGCGCTGATCGACGCAAAAAAGCCGGTTCCCCGGCTCTCCGAGGAACCGGCTTGCGACGCCGGCCGCAGAAACTAATAGCAGCCGCGTATCGCGTCGTTCAGTAGCGGCGGCTGCCCACGGCGCCCTCTACGGGCTGCCCCGACGTTGCACCGACGTTCTGCTCACGCAGCAGGACATCCATTTCGGCCCGGCTCAGGAAGCCGTCACGATTGGCGTCGTACCGGTCGAACGCTGCGGCGCCGCCCGTGCGGTTGAGCAACGTGGCAGCCTCCATGCGGTTCAAATAGCCGTCACGATCGACGTCCAGTGCATCGAAAGTGACCACCGGCTGCACGACGACCTGCTGCGCGACGACCGGCGGCATCAGCGCACCCGCTTCGGCGCGGTTCACGAAACCGTCGCGGTCGCGATCGAGTTGATCGAACGTGAGCCCCGAGCTGTGCACCGTGGTGT
>JBLNBW010000076.1:0-4661 GCA_050260255.1 Rhodospirillaceae bacterium
GCGCAAGCGTCGCAGACGGCAGCACCGCGATGGCAATCAGCGCTGCGGCGAGGGCATGGGGTATGTGCACGACCGCTCCTCTTGGTCCGGCATCAGTCCACGTGGATGTTCGCGTCACGGACGAGCTTCGCCCACCGCTGCGTATCCTCGCGTACGAACTTCACGAACTCTTCGCGCGTCGCGCTGCCCTGCGGATCGATGCCCGCCCCCTGCTGCTTTTTCTTGAGCTCCGGGGCCTTGAGCGCGGCGTTGATCTCACTGTGGAGCCTGTCCAGTATCCGCGGCGGCGTTCTGCCCGGTGCGAACATACCTTCCCAGTTGCTCACGCCGAAGCCCGGCACGGTCTCGGAAATGGCCGGTAGATCGGGCAGCAGCGGCTGGCGCTGCTCGGTCGTGACCGCGACGGCGCGCAAGCGGCCGGACTGTATGTGGGGCAGGGCCACGATGTATGTCGAAAAGGTGAGCTGGATGTCGCCGGAGACGAGGTCGACGAGGGCCGGGCCGCCGCCTTTGTACGGCACATGCGTCATTTTGATGCCGGCAAGGCGCTCGAAGAATTCGCCGGCGATATGATCCGGCTGACCGGTGCCGGAGCTGCCGAAGCGGACCTCGCCGCGCTTTTTCGCCCAGTCGATGAACTCGCGCACGTTGCGGGCGCCGCTCGACGGATTGAGCACCATCACGTTGAGGATCTCGGCAACGCGCGTGATCGATGCGATGTCGCGCTGCGGATCGTACGGCAGATTTTTGTAGTGCGCCGGACTTACCGCGATGCCGCCCACGGTGCCGACGAGCACCGTATAGCCGTCGGGCTCGGCTTTTGCGAGCAGCTCCGTGGCGAGCCTGCCGCCGGCGCCCGGACGATTGTCGACCACGACCGGCTGTCCCATTTTTTGGGCAAGCTGCTCGCCGATGGTGCGCGCCACGGTGTCGGCCGCGCCGCCCGCCGGAAACGGCACCAGAATGCGGATCGGCCGCGCGGGATACGAGTCGGGCTGCGCCTGTGCTGCAAACGCCAACGCCCATGCGCACGCCGCGCATATGGCGGCCCACCGGTGACCATGGTGCTTCATCGTTGTCCTCCTGTTGGCGCGACGGTGTGCGGCCCCCGCCGCTGCAGCAAGCCGCGCTTTATTCCGTTTGCGGGTGCAGTACGATCTTGTGCGCCTCGACATCGCGCGCTTCGAGCACTCGCAACGCGTCTTCGGCGCGTTTCAACGCGTAACGGTGGCTGATGTAGCGATCGGGGTCTATCCTGCCGCTCGCGATGAGGTCGAGACACGGGGCGAATGCCTTGAAGTTGCCGCGCGAGAAATTGAGGTCGATTTCGCGATCCTTGATATAGGCGATAGGGATCGTCGCCTTGTTCTCGGGAAAGGTGCCGACAACGGTGATCTGACCGCCGCGCTTTACCATGCTCACCGCATCGGCAACGGTGCGCTCTTGCAGGCCGCCGACGCATTCGATCACCTTGTCATAGCCGCGCCCGCCGGTACGTGCCAGCGCCTCTTCACGCATGTCCGCATTGCGCGCGTTGATGGCATGCGGAATGCCGAGTGATCCGGCCATCTTGAGCCGGAAATCGAGTATGTCGGTGATGGTCACGTCGGCGCCGAACGTCTGGGCGATGAGCGCCGCGCCCAGTCCGATCGGCCCTGCGCCGATGACAGCGATTTTTTCGCCCGCCTTCGGACGCACGCGGTCGGCGACGGCGTGATAGCTGATGCCCAGCACCTGCACCGCGGAAGCCTGATCGTAGCTCACGTTCTCGGGCAAGCGATAGAGATTGAAGTCCGGCACGGCGGCGTATTGTGCGTAAGCGCCGTCGCGATCGAAGCCCATGGTGCGCAGCTGTTCGCAGATGTTGCCGCGCCCTTCGAGGCACGGGCCGCAGCGGCCGCAGGAAAAATCGATGTCGCAGCACACGCGATCGCCGACGCGAAAGTTACGCACCTCGCGGCCGAGCGCCACGATCTCGCCGGCGAACTCGTGACCGAGGATGCGCGGAAAGGTGAGGCGCGGGTGCTTGCCATGGTAGGCATGCACGTCGGATCCGCAGATCGAGCACGCGTGCACGCGCACCACCGCCTCGTGGGGCTGCGGCGTCGGATCGGGAACGGTCTCGTAGCGGATGTTGCCACCGCCACGCAAGATCATCGCTTTCATCGGGTGCCCGGTGTCATGGGTGGAGTGGGCGGCATGCGCCCGGCGTCGCCTTAAGCGGGAGGTGTCGCATCAGCGCGCGAGTGCCATGCGAGGATGCGGCGCACGCGTTCTTGCGTCCGGCGCCTCGTACGGCTTGTGGCCACGCACCTGCGCGGCGTGCAGCTCGCGCTGCGCGTCCGGATCGAATGGACCGCGGCGGTGCAGGCTGCAGCGGTTGTCCCACATCACGACGTCGCCTTCGCGCCATGCGTGCTCGATGATGTGCTCGGGCTTTAGCATGTGCGCCCAGAGCTCGTCGAGCAGCGCCTCGGAATCTTCCACGCTGAGGCCGTTCACGTAATGCTTCGGGCGGCGACCGAGAAACAGACTGTTGCAGCCGGTTTCAGGGTGCGTGCTCACGATGGGATGGCTTGGACCGGGCGAGGAGCGCACGTCGGACACGGCCTGCGCCCCGCGCCGCAGATTGCCGTTCGTGTCGTAAGCGGTGTCGTGTTTGATGGTGCGGCCGTGCACGAGGTTCTTCAAGCGCTCGGGAAGCGCGTCGTAGGCCGCGTAGCAGTTGCAGAACTCGGTGTTGCCGCCCGCGCTCGCAGGCGGCAGACGCACGGCACGCAGAATCCGCATGCCGGCGATCACTTCACGAAACGAGTAATCGCTGTGCCAGATCACCTCGCCGTCGCCCAGCTCGCCGATCGGCACGCCGCCGACCTTGATGTTGGACACGACGGTGATTTCCGGCGGGCCATCGTAGTGCTGATGCGAAGCGCGCTCGGTCGCCGCGGGCGGCATCTCCAGCGGGCCGAAGCGGCGCGCGACGGCCACCTGATCCTCGTCGCTCATGTCCTGATCGCGCACGAGCACCAGCAGGTGGTCTAGGTACGTCCGATACAGGACGCCGAACGACGCGTCGTCCAGCCGGCGCAGGTCGAGGCCACGGATCTCGGCACCCATGGCACCCGGCAGCGGAACGACTTCGAGGTTGCCGTGGCGGCCCCGTATCGGAGCGTCCGCCTTCAGCACAGCGGCCATCAAAACATCCTCCTTTGGTGCCCGGCGGGCATCTGGTGGCACGCTCGGGCTATTCTTTATAGCGTCGCCCCGTACATAGAGCAAATGCTTTATTTCTATTAGACTCGTAGATGGCATCTATAGATCGTCAAGCCATGGAATTGCGCCATCTTCGCTACTTTCTCGCGATCGCCGATACCCAGAGCTTTACGCGTGCAGCCGCCGTCCTCCATCTCACCCAGCCGACGCTCTCGCATCAGATCAAGCAGCTGGAGCGCGACCTGGGCGCCGTGCTGTTCGACCGCGTCGGGCGCAGCGTGCGGCTCACCGAGCCGGGCAAGGTATTCAGAGCGCATGCCGAGCGCGCCCTGCAGGAGTTGAAGAGCGCCGCGTCCGCGCTTGAGGAGTTGCACGGCCTCATGCACGGCGCGCTCAAGATAGGCGTGTTCCAGTCGTTCAACAGCTCGCTGCTGCCGCCTATCCTGGGCGAATTCGTGGCAAGGTATCCCGCGGTGCAGGTGACCGTGCGCCAGCTGCCGACGCGCGAGATGGAGGAGTTGCTGCTCAAAGGTGAGCTCGACCTCGGCATCGCGTACATGCAGCCGGACACCGAGCGCATACTCGCCGAGAAGCTGTTCGAGGAGCGCATGATGCTGGTGGTGAGCGAGCACCACCGGTACGCGGATCGGCGCGAGATCCATCTGAAGCAGCTTGCCGACCAGCCGCTTGCCTTGCTGAGCCCGGAATTTCCGTCGCGGCAGCTGCTGCTCGACTGGTTCACGGCGGTGGGTTACGTGCCGAAAGTGAGCGTGGAGATCAACTCGACGGACGCGATACTCGCTACCGTGCGCTGCAGCGAGCTCGCGACGATACAGACCGAGCGCATGGCGGGCGCCGTTCCGGGGCTGCGCTGCATCCCGTTGAAGCCGGCGCTGCGTCGTACGGTTGCAATCCTGTGGCGCCGGGAAGGCTATCGCTCCGCCGCGGCGCGCGCGGCGGCGGGAATGATCAAGAACGCGTACAGCAGGAAAAACGGCGCCGCCGTCAGCGCAGCTGATAGCGCCGCACCCGCTCCTCGCTGATTTCGACGCCGAGGCCCGGTCCCTGCGGCACGCGGATCTCGCCGCGCACGATCTGCACCGGCTGCGCGCTGAGGTCTTCCGCGAGGTAGTGGTTGGTCACGTTGAGGCCCCAGTTGAGATTCGGCGCGATGGCTCCGAGCTGCACCAGCGCCGCGGCCGATATGGTCGACTCCGCCACCTTGCAGGCGAGATTGATGTTGAAGCCGATCGCGCCGCACACGGTCATCGCGTGCGCGACCGGCGCAACGCCGCCCATCTTGATGGTCTTGATGTTCGCGCCCTGCACGGCGCCCATGCGGTGAAGCGTCAGCAGACTTCCGATGTCGCTCACCGACTCGTCGCCGTTAAGCGGTATCGGGCTCACGCGCGCGAGTGCTGCCATGCCATCGTAGTCCTCGGCCCGCA
>JBLNBW010000077.1:0-30663 GCA_050260255.1 Rhodospirillaceae bacterium
TGCCGAGCGCTGCGAGCGGTATGCCCAGCACGTTGTAGAAGAACGCGAAGAACAGGTTCTGGCGTATCTTCCGTACCGTTGCGCGAGAAAGCGCTATGGCGTCGGCGACCGTCATCAGATCGTCGCGCATGAGGGTTACGTCCGCGGCGCGAATGGCCACTTCGGCACCGGCCCCTATCGCGAAGCTCACGCTTGCCGCGGCAAGCGCCGGCGCGTCGTTCACGCCATCGCCGACCATGCCGACATGGCGTCCTTCCTGTACCGCACGCTGCACCCACGCCGCCTTGTCGCCTGGCAGCATTTCCGCATCGTATCGCGTTACGCCCGCTTCTTCTGCGATTGCCCGAGCGGTCGTCCGGTTGTCGCCGGTCAGCATGACGACTTCGATGCCGAGATTGCGCAGCCGCTGCACCGCTCCGCGCGAAGTCGGGCGCAGTCGGTCTGCGATCGCTATCAAGCCGATAGCGCGTCCCGCATACCCGACCGCAACGACCGTCTTGCCCTGCGATTCGAGCTCTGCGGCTCTCGCTTCGTCGATCGCCGTGCCAAGCTGCGCGAGATAGCGAGGCGCCCCGAGCACGGTGGGCTTGCCGTCCACCTGTGCCGCGACCCCCAGCCCGGTCTTCGCTTCGAAAGCGGACAACTGTCCCAACCGGATGCCGCGCTGGTCGGCATAGTCGCAGATAGCGCGCGCAAGTGGATGTTCGGAACCGCGCTCGACGGTCGCCGCTATGCGCACGATCGCCTGCTCGCTTTCGTCGGCGAGTGCAACGACGTCTGTAACCGCCGGCTGGCCTAGAGTCAGCGTGCCGGTCTTGTCCAGCACGAGCGTGTCGACCTGTCCGGCGTGTTCGAGTGCGGCTGCATTGCGGATCAACACGCCGGCGCCTGCACCTGCGCCGCTGCCCACCATGATCGCCGTCGGGGTGGCAAGGCCGAGCGCGCACGGACATGCGATGACGAGCACCGCGACGGCGGCCAGCAGCCCCGACGAAGCGCTTTCACCGACGAGCCACCAAGCGACGAAGGTGAGCACCGCAATCGCGACGATCGCGGGCACGAAAATGCCGCTGATCACGTCGGCGAGCCGCTGGATGGGCGCCTTGGAGCCTTGTGCTTCTTCGACCAGGCGGACAATGCCGGCCAGCGCCGTGTCGGCGCCGACACCGGTTGCGCGCATGACGAGCAGTCCCTGCTGGTTGAGCGTGCCGCCGTACAGTTTGGAGTCGGGGTGCTTGCCCACAGGCAGGCTCTCACCGGTAAGCATGGCTTCGTTCACGCTCGATGAGCCTTCCACCACAACGCCGTCCACCGGGACGCTTTCACCGGGGCGCACCAGCAGAACATCGCCGACCTTCACTTCTGCGAGCGGCACGTCGACCACGCCGTCGCCGCGCCGCAGATGCGCGGTCGGCGGCTGCAGCTTGATGAGCGCTTCGATCGCATCGGAAGCCCGCGATTTCGCGCGTGCCTCGAGCAGTTTACCGAGCAGTACCAGCGTGATGACGCTTGTGCTCGCCTCGAAATAAAGATGGTACGGCAGCCCTAGCAGAACGACTGCGGCGCTGTAGAAAAACGCCATGCTGGTGCCTAGTGCGATGAGGACGTCCATGTTGGCGCCGCCGCTGCGCAAGGCGTGGTATGCGCCCGTGTAGAACCGGCTTCCCACCCAGAATTGAACGGGGAGGGCGAGCAGGAGCTGCACAGTGCCCGGCAGGAGCGCATGCGTACCTCCGGTCACCATGAGCAGCATTTGTGCGACGAAGGGGGCCGTGAGCGCTGCGGACCAGATGAAGCGCGTCCATTCGCGCCGATACGCTGCAAGTCGCAGCGCCTGTTCGTGCGCGCGGCTGTCCGCGTCCATCAGGCGTGCGTCGTACCCGGCCTTGCGCACGGCATCGACTAGCGTTGCGGCCTCCACGGTGCCTGGCGTGTATTCGACGCGGGCGCGCGCGGTCGCAAAGTTCACGTTGGCCGTCACGCCGGGCAGGCGGTTGAGCGCTTTTTCTATGCGGAGCGCGCACGCCGCGCATGTCATGCCCTCGATGGCGAGATCGACCTTGCGCGCAGGCACGTCGTAACCCGTCTTGCGGATACGGTCTATGAGGGCCTCGACGTCGGCCGCGCCCGCGTCGTACGTGATCCGTGCGCGCTCCGTCGCGAAATTGACGGCCGCACGCACGCCGGGCATGGCATTGAGCCGTTTTTCGATGCGCGTGGCACAAGCGGCGCAGGTCATCCCGGTCACGGGCAGCTCTACCGTTGCAGCGGCTGGGTTCGGTGCGTTCATACTGCTAATATACCCCCATGGGGTATATGGAGCAAGCGCAAAAAAAACGGCGCCGCGATGGGCGCCGTTGTTCCGGGCAGCGCGCCGTTACCGCGTGAGGCGGCCGTCGGCGACCTTCACTTTGTCGCCAGGCTGGTACTCTGGCTGGCTTTCATAGGTAAAGTGGCGAATGCTGCCGTCGTCCATGCGAACCGCTACATCGTAGTGGCGTTCCGCTTTGTAGCGCTTCTCGACTTCGTGTCCGGCGAGTGCGCCGCCCGCGACGCCGGCAACCGTCGCGATCGTGCGGCCGTTGCCGCCGCCGACCTGGTTGCCGAGCAGGCCGCCGACCACGCCGCCCGCAACCGCGCCGAGGCCGCTGCCTTCGCCTTTTTTCTCGACGGCGTTTACGGATGTCACGGTGCCGCAGCTTGCGCAGACGGCGGGCGCCGCACGTTTCGGGGCTTCCGCTGCCGCGACGCGGCGCGGTTCAGTCGACATGGCGCGCGAGTCGGCCGATGCGACCCGCGTCGGCTCGGACGTGCGATGGGCGGTACGCTCGCGCGGCGCTTTCTGCTCGGCCGCCGGCGCGGCAACCGTCTGCTGCTCGGCGTCCCTGGAATAGGAGCTCGGTATGATGCCCGTCAGCACGCCGATGCCGACAAGGCTGAATAGGGTGATCGATGTCGCAGCGATCGCGACGATGGGGCTTACCTTGGTCTTGTTCTCGGTCATGTCCGTCTCCTCGATGCAGTGGATGACGACGACATGATAGGGGCGGAAGGCACGCAAGCCGTGTGAACGATTTCTCGCTGCAACAGACCGTTACAACTCCATTTGTCGTCCGCCGACGACAGCGCGCGATGGTCAGTCGCGAAGCTCGCGGCGGGACCGGAACTGATCGAGCGCTTCCGGATTGGCGAGCGCCTCGACGTTCTTTACCGGGAGCCCGTGCACGGCATTGCGTACAGCGAGCTCCACGATCTTTCCGCTTTTCGTGCGAGGAATATCGGTGACCTGCACGATTTTCGCCGGGACATGACGGGGCGTGGCGTTGTCGCGAATCTGCCGGCGGATTTTTTCACGCAAGTCATCGTCGAGGACGAAGCCCCCGCGCAGGCGCACGAAGAGAACTATGCGCACGTCGCCCGACTTGCCCGGCGGCCAGTCCTGTCCGATAGCGAGGCTTTCGATCACCTCGTCGAGACGCTCCACCTGCCGATAGATCTCCGCCGTGCCGATGCGCACGCCACCGGGGTTGAGCACCGCGTCCGAGCGGCCATAGATGATGAGCCCGCCGTGCGCGGTGAGCTCCACGTAATCGCCGTGGCACCACACGCCCGGATACTTCTCGAAATACGCGGCGCGGTACTTCGCGCCGTCCGGGTCGTTCCAGAAGCCGACAGGCATCGAGGGGAAAGGCGCACTGCAGACGAGCTCGCCCTTCTGCTCAACGACCGGCTTGCCCTCATCGTCGTACACTTCGACTCTCATACCCAACCCGCGGCATTGGAGCTCCCCGCGCCACACCGGTTGCAGCGGATTGCCGAGCGCGAAGCACGACACGATGTCCGTTCCGCCGGAGATCGAAGCGAGCTGCACATCGCGTTTCACGTCGCGGTAGACGTAATCGAAGCTTTCCGGAGCAAGCGGAGAACCCGTCGACAAGATCGCCCGCAAAGCGCCCAGATCATGGGTTTCGATCGGCTTCAATCCGAGCTTGGCGCACGCGTCGATGTACTTCGCCGACGTCCCGAAGACGCTCATCCGCGCTTCCTGCGCATAATCGAAAAGGATGTCGCCGCCGCCCGCGAAGGGCGAGCCGTCGTACAGCAGCAGCGTTGCCTGCGCGGCGAGTCCGGACACGAGCCAGTTCCACATCATCCAGCCGCAGGTCGTGAAGTAGAACAGGCGCTCGTCCGGCTTGATGTCGGTATGGAGCACATGCTCCTTGAGATGCTGCAGCAGCGTCCCGCCCGCGCCGTGGACGATGCACTTCGGCATGCCCGTCGTCCCGGACGAATACATGATGTACAGCGGATGATTGAACGGCAGCCGCTCGAACTCGATGTCGCGAGGGCCCCATGGCGCCATGAACTCGTGTATCTCGACGGCTCGCGCTATGCCCTCGATCCGCGGCGAGCGCTGCGTGTAAGGCACGATGACCATTTTCTCGACCGACGGCAGCCGCTCGGCGATTTCGCGCAGCCGGGGCACTACATCTATCGTTTTGCCGCCGTAAAAATAACCGTCCGCGGCGAAGAGTATCTTGGGCGCAATCTGGCCGAAGCGGTCGAGCACGCCTTGCACGCCGAAGTCCGGCGAGCACGACGAGAAAATCGCGCCCGCGCTCGTCGCGGCGAGCATGGCGATCACAGTGCCCGGCAAGTTGGGCATGTACGCAGCGACGCGGTCACCCGGCGCGACACCCGCTGCACGCAGCGCCTGCGCCAGCCGGGAGACCTCCGCATACAGTTCGGCGTACGTGATGCTCCTTCCCAGCCTGTCTTCACCACGGAACACGATCGCTGTGGCATCGTCGCGGCGCCGCAGCAGGTTCTCCGCGAAGTTGAGCCGTGCCCGAGGAAACCATTGCGCGCCGGGCATGTTCTCGCGATCGAGAACGACGGGCGTGCCGTGCAGCTCGCCGAGCACGCCGCAGAACCGCCACACGGCGCTCCAGAAGAGTTCTGGATTATCGATGGACCATCGGTAGAGCGATGGATAGTCGCTCACGGACGCGCGATGGTCGCGCCGCACGGCTTTCATGAAGGCCGTGAGGTTTGCGCGAGTCACGCGGTCGGGGGAGGGTTGCCAGAGCGGTTGGTCCATCGCGCCTCCCGTCTCGTTTTATTCCGGCCGCATGTGGGGGAAAAGTATCACGTCGCGTATGGAAGGGCTGTCGGTGAACAGCATCACGAGGCGGTCTATGCCTATGCCGGCGCCGGCGGTCGGCGGCAGACCGTACTCGAGCGCCAGTATGTAATCCGCGTCGAAGTGCATCGCCTCCGCGTCGCCCGCTTCCTTCTGCTTCACCTGCTCCATGAAGCGGGCGGCCTGGTCTTCGGGATCGTTCAGCTCGGAGAAGCCGTTTGCGATCTCGCGGCCGGCGATGTAGAGCTCGAAACGCTCGGTGATGTCGGGGTTCGTGTCGCTGCGGCGGGCGAGGGGAGAAACCTCGGCCGGATAATCGACGATGAACGTCGGCTGGAAGAGCATCTGCTCGGTGGTGTTCTCGAACAGCGTGAGCTGCAGCGCGCCGAGTCCGTCGTTGGGGCGCGCCTCCACGCCCATGGTCTTAAGCTTCGCCACGATCGCATCGCGGTCGTTGAGCATCGCGTCGGTGTACTCGGGATGATGCTGCTTGATCGCTTCGGTCACCGTGAGACGTGCGTACGGCTTGCCGAGGTCGATCTGCTTGCCCTGATACTCCACGACCGTAGTGCCGAGCGCCTGCTGCGCGGCCTCGCGGAACATGTCCTGTATGAAGTCCATTAGCTCACGATAGGTCCAGTACGCGGCATAGAACTCCACCATCGTGAACTCGGGATTGTGGCGGGTCGAGATGCCCTCGTTGCGGAAGTTCCGGTTGATCTCGAACACGCGCTCGAAGCCGCCGACCACGAGGCGCTTCAAGTACAGCTCCGGTGCGATGCGGAGATAGAGCTGCATGTCGAGCGCATTGTGGTGCGTCACGAAAGGCCGCGCAGAGGCGCCGCCCGGGATCGGATGCATCATCGGCGTTTCGACTTCCAGGAACTCGCGCGACACGAGCGCCTGGCGGATCGCGTTCACGATCTTCGAGCGCTGCACGAAAGTGCGGCGCGTGTCCGCGTTGGTGATGAGATCCACGTAGCGCTGCCGGTACTTCATTTCCTGATCGGTCAGGCCGTGAAATTTTTCGGGCAGCGGGCGCAGCGACTTGGTGAGCAGCCGCACATTTGCAGCGCGGACGGTGAGTTCGCCGGTCTTGGTCTTGAACGGCGTGCCCTCCACGCCGACGATATCGCCGATGTCGTAGTGCTTGAACGCCTCGTGCGCTTCCTTGCCGGTGACGTTGTCCGCGACGTAAATCTGAATCTGTCCGCTAACGTCCTGGATGGTGGCGAAGCTCGCCTTGCCCATCACGCGCTTCAGCATGATGCGGCCCGCCACCGCCAGACGATCGGCGTTCGATTCCAGCGCTTCGCGTGCGACGTTGCCGTACTGGGCTGCGACATCGGCGGCGAGGTCGCGGCGCGCGTAGTCGTTGGGGAACGCAGTGCCCGAAGCGCGCAGAGCTTGCAGCTTTGCCCGTCGCTCTTCGATGATCTGGTTGGTATTGAGCGCTGCCGATGCCTGGTTTTCTTCCATGATTATCCCAATAAAGCGTGAGGAGTTAGGAGTAAGGGGTGAGGCTCGCCGTGAACGCTTCGCGCTCTTACTCCTTACTCCTCACCCCTTACTCCAAACTGCAGGGCTACAAGCCCTGCTTCAAGCTCGCGGTGATGAAGTCGTCCAGATCGCCGTCGAGCACGGATTGCGTATTGCCGATCTCGACGCCCGTGCGCAAGTCTTTGATGCGCGACTGGTCGAGCACGTACGAGCGGATCTGATGGCCCCATCCGATGTCGGTCTTGCTGTCCTCGAGCGCCTGTTTTTCTTCATTGCGCTTGCGCACTTCCAGCTCGTACAGCCGGGCCTTGAGCATGGCCATCGCTTCGGCGCGGTTGCGATGCTGAGAGCGGTCGTTCTGGCACTGTACGACGATGCCGGTCGGGATGTGCGTGATGCGGATCGCCGAGTCGGTCTTGTTGATGTGCTGGCCGCCGGCGCCGGACGCCCGGAACGTATCGACCCGCAAATCGGCCGGATTCACGTCGACCTCGATCGTTTCGTCCACCTCGGGGTAGACGAATACGCTGGCGAAGGACGTATGGCGCCGGTTGTTCGAGTCGAACGGTGATTTGCGCACGAGACGATGCACGCCGACCTCGGTGCGCAGATGCCCGTAGGCGTAGTCGCCGGTGACTTTGATGCTCGCGCTTTTGATGCCGGCCACTTCACCGGGAGATTCTTCGAGCACCTCGGCGCGAAAGCCCTTGCGCTCGCAATAGCGCAGATACATGCGCTCGAGGATCGCGGCCCAGTCCTGCGCCTCGGTGCCTCCCGAGCCCGCCTGGATATCGATGAAGCAGTTGTTCGGATCGAGCGGGTTGCTGAACATGCGGCGGAATTCCATGTCCGCCAGCGCCTTCTCGAGCGACGCCGCATCGCGGTCTATGCTGAGCAGCGTGCCGTCGTCGCCTTCTTCGCGCGCGAGCTCGAACAGCTCCTGCGCGCTGTGGACCTCGTCCCAGAGATGCTGCAGGCTGTGTACGACCGATTCGAGCGACTTGCGCTCGCGGCCGAGCTCCTGAGCGCGCTTGTTGTCGCTCCAGACCGTCGGGTCCTCGACGAGCTTGACGACTTCGCTTAAGCGTTGCTGCTTCGTGTCGAAGTCAAAGATACCTCCGCAGCTCGGCAGTCCGTTGCTCGACGTCCTGCAGACGCTTGGAGATGAGATTGATCTGTTCGGCTTCCATGGATCACCGCTGAAAAGCCGCGATTATACAACGGGGAGCACCCTCGGCCCGCGCCGCGGTGCAAGCGTTTTCTCACACCGCGCGGGACCAGTGATGCAGCGTGAGCTGGAGGCTGCGGGTGCTCTGGAACTCGTTTACTTCCAGGCGGTACACCGCAGCGATGCGGGGCGGAAGCGGCTCTACCGTGCCGAACAGCATGGCGTCGAAAGAACGGGTGTCCCGGACGAGCTTGAGTCGCAAGTGTCGCCCGCCGACGACTCGCTGGCCCGCGACCTCGAAGCAATCGTGAAAGCGCGGCTCGGGGAAGCCCGAACCCCAGGGGTGCACGGCGAGCGCCGCGGCGGCCTCGAGCGTCGCGTCCTCCAGCGCGAGGGAGCCGTCAGTCTCGATCTGGCGCTCGAGGTCCGAAGGACTGACGAGCGCACGCACGGTCTCCTCGAATGCGCTGCGGAAACGCGGGAAGTCCGACTCTCTCAGGGTCAAGCCCGCTGCCGCGGCATGCCCGCCGAACTTCAATATCAGCCCGGGATGCCGCTTGGTGACGAGGTCCAGCGCGTCACGCATATGTAGCCCCGGGATCGACCGCGCCGAACCCTTTATTTCGCCTTCGTTGCCGCGGGCAAAGGCGATGGTCGGCCGGTGGTAGCGGTCCTTGATGCGCGATGCCACGATGCCGATGACGCCCTGATGCCAGTCGGGATGGAAGAGCGAGAGCGTGTACTCCTCGCCGCACGATGCGGCTTCGATGGCGGCAAGCGCCGCGTCCTGCATGTCGGCTTCTATGTCACGGCGCTCGCGATTGAGCGCATCGAGCTCGCGCGCAATGTCGCCGGCGCGCGCCTCATCGTCCGTCGTGAGGCATTCGATGCCCAGCGTCATGTCCGTGAGGCGCCCGGCTGCGTTAAGACGTGGTCCGAGCGCGAAACCGAGGTCGTACGCCGATGCGCGCGTCATGTCGCGCCCCGCAGCGCGGAACAGCGCAGCAACGCCCGGCTGACAACGCCCGGCGCGCATGCGCTTGAGTCCTTGCTGGACCAGCCGGCGGTTGTTGTCGTCGAGCTGCACGACGTCCGCCACGGTGCCCAGTGCGACCAGATCGAGCAATGTGGCAAGGTTCGGGCCGTTGCCCTCGAAAGCTCGGCGATCCTTGAGCTCTGCGCGCAGCGCGAGCATGAGATAGAACATCACACCGACGCCCGCGAGATGCTTGCTCGGAAAGGAGCAGCCGGGCTGGTTCGGATTGATAATGCACCACGCGTCGGGAAGCGTATCCCCGGGAAGGTGGTGATCGGTGATCAGCACCTGCATGCCGAGGCGGTTGGCTTCGGCGACGCCGTCCACACTGGCGATGCCGTTGTCCACGGTGATCAGCACGTCGGGGCGATGCGTGCGGTGCGCGAGCTGCACGATCTCCGGCGTGAGCCCGTAACCGTATTCGAACCGATTGGGCACGATGTAGTGCGCGTCGGCGCCGAACGCCCGCAAGGCGCGCAGGCCGACGGCGCATGCTGTCGCACCGTCGGCGTCGTAGTCGGCGACGATCAGCAGACGCCGTCGCTGTGCAAGCGCATCGGCAAGCAAGCCGGCCATGCGGCGCATGTTCAGCATCGCATCCGGTCTATGCAGACGATCGAGCCCGTCGGACAGCTGGTCCGGACTGGTGATGCCGCGCGCCGCATACACGCGCGCGAGCAAAGGCGGTATACCGGCGTCGCACAGCGCGCGCATCGCATCCGGTGGGGTAGTGCGGACGATGATGACGGGATCCATTACGGTCGATAGGCCGATACCGAGCGGGCGGGCATCCAGAATTTGTACAGACTCCGTGCGGCAAGCTCGAACCGCAGCGACGCCACGTTCCCGGGCGATGCGATTACCAACCGTTCGATGATGCCTTTGCGCAGCGCGGGAATCAGGCGCGCCATCCAGTCGCGTTCGAGACGCTCTACGGCGCTGCGCCAACCGGCGATGTCGCCGTACGCGGCCGCCCGCCCGCAATCCTCTATGACGACGAGATGCTCTTGCTCGCTGCGCAGCGAATGCGCCGCGTCGAGCCATGCGGCACCGTCGGCGGGCAGCGATGCGGCATGCGCGTCGGCATGCGCGCCCAGTGCCTGCGCAAGCGCGTCGTCGGCCCATACCGCGGTGAAAAAGCGGCCAGGCACCTCGGCCTTGACCCCGCCGCCCCACATCCAGACGCTGTTAATCGGCGGCTGGCCGGCATCGGCGCGCTCCGCGTTGATTGGCAATCCATGCAGCACCATCTGAATTTCATTGAAGATCTGCCGCCATGCAGCCGCATCGGCGCCGGATGGCAACACGTCGCGAACGTCGCGGCCGGCTGCAGCGCTGATCGTTTCCGTCACCAGCATCGGACGCTGCTCCGTGCGCAGATACCAGCGTCGCGGCGTTCGCGCTTCGAAATGCAGACCGTCGGCAGAGAACTGCGCGTTCAGTGCGTCGCCGATCTGATCGGCTTCACGCTGCGTGATCGCGAGCGTGTTGCTCGCCATGAGCGCGACGCGATCGCGCTGTAACTGAAGATGGATAGGATCGGCGCGTAACCAGTACGCCGGCCCCGGTTCGCCGCCATCGAGCGCCAAAGTAAGTGGCGCCACGGGCCAATCCTGCTGCCGTTCGACTTCGAACGCCTGGCACAGCCAGCCCTCCGTGGAGATCGGCGCATGACGTTCGAGGCGCGCACGCGCGAGCGCCGTTTCCAGCAGGGGCAGGGACAGCCCCCGGACGGCATCGTCTCCGGCGTCATGAGCCCAGGTGAGGTCAGGAACGAGCAGCGTGCAATGCATGGCTATCGGCGGCCTGTGCCTGAAGTTGCGTGCGTCGGATGCGTGTTACGAAGACGGCGCGAAAGTTTAGCACGCGAGAACGGCGCATCATCCGTCAGTTTGGCGCTCCGTAGGGCTTGTGGCACACTCGCCCCTTCTTTATCGTCATGGCCGTGCGGTGAGTCCCTACGAATTGTTCATCGGCTTGCGCTATACGCGAGCCCGCCAGCGCACCCGCTTCATCTCCGTCATCTCGATCATCTCGATCGTCGGCATCGCGCTCGGCATGACGGTCCTCATCACCGTTTTGTCGGTGATGAACGGTTTTCAGCGCGAGATACGCACCCGCATACTGGGCGTTGCGTCGCACGTGCAGATCAGCGGCGCCGACAACGGCGTCACCGACTGGCAGTCCATCGCGGCAGTGGCGGGGCGCAACGACCAAGTCGTCGCATCCGCGCCGTACGTCAGCGCGCAAGGATTGCTCAGCAACGGTTCTGCGGTGCGCGGCGTGTTCATTCGCGGCATAGACCCCGCGCTCGAGGAAAAAGTGTCGGAGCTCGGGCAGCACATGCGCGCCGGCACGCTCGAGTCGCTGCGCAGCGGCGAGTTCGGCATCGTGCTGGGACAGGAGCTTGCCCGCTCATTGGGCGTTGCCCCGGGCGACAAGGTCGTTCTCATCGCACCGCAAGGGCAGGTGACGCCGGCCGGCATCATGCCGCGACTGCGCCAGTTCACCGTGGTCGGTATCTTCTCCGTCGATCATTTCGAGTACGACTCCGGCCTAGCATTGATGCACATCGAGGACGCGCAGAAGCTCTTTCGGCTTGAAGGCGCCGTAACGGGCGTGCGGCTCAAGCTCAAGGATCTCTTCCGCGCAACCGAAGTCGCATACGAGCTTTCCGGTCAGCTCGGCCCCGGCATGTACGTGAGCGACTGGACCATGCAGAATGCCAATTTCTTCCGCGCGGTTCAGATCGAAAAACGCATGATGTTCCTCATCGTGTTCCTCATCATCGCGGTCGCGGCTTTCAATATCATCTCCAGCCTCGTGATGGCGGTGAAGGACAAGCAGTCCGATATTGCGATACTGCGCACTCTGGGGGCTGCGCCGGGAAGCATCACGAAGGTCTTCCTCGTGCAGGGTGCGCTGATCGGCGTGGTGGGCACTGCGCTCGGGCTGCTGGGCGGCGTCTCGCTCGCGCTCAACGTAGACGTCGTGGTGCCGTTCATCGAACGCGTGTTCGGGGTCAAGTTCCTCGCGAAAGACGTCTACCAGATCACCGAGCTGCCGTCCGAGCTTCTGATGCCGGACGTCGTAGCGACGGCGGTCGTCTCGCTCGTGCTGTCGCTGCTCGCGACGATTTACCCGAGCTACCGCGCGGCCAAAGTGAATCCCGCCGAAGCATTGAGATACGAATGAGCACGCAGCCCGAGAACACGCCGGTGCTTTCGTGCCGGAAGCTTTGCAAGACGTTCCGTCAGGGCGAGGCGGCAGTGCCCGTGCTCACAGGCGTCGATCTCGACATCGGCGCAGGCGAACGCGTCGCCATCGTCGGCGCCTCCGGGTCGGGGAAGAGCACGCTCCTGCATTTGCTCGGCGGGCTCGACGAAGCGACGAGCGGCGAGATCCGCATACTGGGGCGCGACATACGCACGCAGAACGAGGCGGAGCGCGGCATCACGCGCAACCGTTTTCTGGGTTTCGTATATCAGTTTCACCATCTGCTGCCCGAGTTCACGGCATTGGAGAACGTCGCAATGCCGTTGCTGATCCGACGGCAGAAGAAGGAAGAGGCGTACGCCGCCGCGCACGAGATGCTGGACCGCGTGGGTCTGAACCATCGCACGACGCACACGCCCGGTGAGCTGTCGGGCGGGGAAAGACAGCGTGCGGCGCTGGCCCGCGCACTCGTCACTCGTCCGGCATGCGTCCTCGCCGACGAGCCGACGGGCAATCTCGACAGGCGCAATGCGGAAGCCGTGTTCGAGCTCATGATGGAGCTCAACCAGAGCCTGGGAACCAGCTTTGTCCTCGTCACGCACGATCATTCGCTCGCCGCACGCGCACATCGAGTGCTGCGCCTCGTCGATGGCGTGCTGGTCAACAGCGAGGGCGAGGGGTAACGGCCAGGTGTGAGAAGCAACGCAAGAAGTGATTAGCCTCTACGCCGTGCTCTTCACCGCTGGATCTCGCCGCCCGTTACGCGCAGCACGCCGTCCTTGACGGCGTCGTTGTAAAACCGCTCGTCCGACAACGCCTGCGTCACGATGAAGTGGGGCGCACTGCGCTTGATGAGCCTGGGGAGCAGGATGCCGAGTGTCATGATCATCAATCCCGTGACGACCCATCCTACAAGTGCGAGCCCTACGCCTATGCCGACCACTGGAAGTGTGGCGAGCGGCAGCAGCAGGCGTGCGCTGACGAAGCGGGCCGCGACAGCGGGATCGATCTCCAGACGCACCCGGCCGTTGGCGTAGGCGTCGCGGAATTCGGCATGCGTCATGCGGAAGGTTCGGCGAACCGCCTTTCGAGCGCGATGTCGACGACTCCGCGTATGGCCGGAATGTCGATCAACGCCATGTATACGCTCAAGCTCGAGGCAGACAAGAATCGATAGCCTAACGTCCCGGGGACGAGAAGCGCGGCGGCCGAGCAACAGAAAACCGATACGATTTTCCGTGCGCTGAATCCGCGACGTCACTCACCATGCGAGTTCTCTATTTTTTTAGCGGCGCGGCATCGAGGCTGCGCCACATGTACCACGTGGCAACGGAACGCCAGGGTGCCCATGATGCCCCGATCTTCGCCATTTTGCTTCTGCTGACCGGTTTGCCGCGATTGTAGTGTAAGCTGATTGCCCGCTGCAGTCCGACGTCCGCGACCGGAAACACGTCGGGCCGTGCAAGATAGAAGATCAGGAACATCTCTGCCGTCCAGCGCCCTATGCCTTTGACCTGGACGAGCTCCTCGATGATCGCCTCGTCGTCGAGCTTGCTCCATCGTGCAGGATCGAGCGCGCCGCTCGCGAAACGCTGGCCGAGATCCAGCAGATAGGCGGCTTTCTGGCCGGAGAGACCACAGCCGCGCAGCTGGGCGATGTCCTTCGCAATGAGCGTGTGGGGCGCGATGGTGCCGAGCTCGGCGCGCAGCCGCGCCCACACGGATTGCGCCGCCTTCACCGAAATCTGCTGGCCGACGATGGAGCGGGCGAGCGTCGTGAATGCATCGCCGCGGCTGCCGACGATGTAGGCCTCGCATTGGCGCACCAGCCCGCTCAGGGTTTCGTCGCGCGCGCCGAGCTCCCGCGTCGCGGTGGTCCAGTATGCCGGCGTTTTCATGCACGCAGGGTTTTGCGGCGGCGCTTGCGCCGGTACCACGCGAGGCTTATGTACGACCTCCACGTCCAGTTGACGACCACGTAGCCGACTGCGGCGAGAAGCACCGCGAGCAGTGGCACGCCGACGAGGAGCGGCTTTCCAACGTGCGCGAGCCAGTCGACCAGCGCGGGCGCCCATTCCTGCCACGGCTTGCCGTCGAACACGCCGGTGAACTCGGGAACACTGTCGTCCGATCGCATCAGCACGAGCTGCCCCAGCTTGAATGCCGCGTAGTAAAGCGGAACGATGGTGAAGGGGTTCGAGTACAACGTGACGACCACTGCGATCGGCAGGTTCACGCGCCATGCGATACCGAGCAATGCGGCAGCGAGGAACTGCACCGGGTTGCTGCCCGGAACAAGACCGGCGAACAGTCCGGTCGCTACGCCGCCTGCGACCGATCTGCGGTTCAGGCACCAGAGATTCGCGTCCTGCAGCCGCGGGCCGAGGCGGCTGATGTAGCGATGGTTGCGTACCTTCTCGTGGCTGGGCAGGTAACGGCGGAAGAACTTCCGTGGCATGGAGCGAATGAGTATCGGGTTGCGGGCATTGTAGTGCATCGTGTCTGTCGGCCGCGAGGGTCATCCGTTAAGGGCGGAAGGGAGGCTTGCGATGCGGCTCAACTTCGTCCTGTTTGCGCTCGGCGCCTGGTTGCTGCAGCGGCAGGCCGAGTTGCCGCCGCTCGCTGCGGTGTGGATGGCCACCGCCGTCCTCGGGCTCACGGCTGCAGCGTGTGTTGCCGCTCCTTCGAGATGGCGCTATGCAGCCCGGTTGCTCAGCGCGATGGCGTGGCTCGCGGCGGGATTCGCCTGGGCTGCGACGCTTGCCGACATCCGGCTCGCCGATCGTTTGCCGCAGGTATGGGAAGGGCGCGATGTACGCGTGATCGGCGTCATCGCGACGCTGCCGCAGATGCTGGAACACGGGATGCGGTTCGCGCTCGATGTCGAGGAGGTCGTGACGCCCGGCGCGCAGGTGCCCGCGCACATCGGCCTGTCGTGGTGGGGCGCCGCACGCGAGCGTCCGCAGATTCGCGCCGGCGAGCGTTGGGCGTTCACCGTCCGCTTGAAACGCCCGCACGGTATGGTGAATCCGCATGGCTACGATTACGAAGCATGGCTGCTGGAGCATGGCATACGGGCCACGGGCTACGTGCGCGGCACTGGTGCGGAGCGGCTTGCGGCCATGGTTCATCGCCCGATCTACTGGGTGGAAGCTGCGCGCGGCGCGTTGCGCGATCGCATCTTGAACGCGCTCGAAGGTCGCCAGTACGCCGGCGTGCTCGCTGCGCTCGCGGTCGGAGACCAGCGTGCGGTGCCGGCGGAGCAATGGCAGACGTTCACGCGCACGGGCGTGAATCACCTCATGAGGATAAAGTGAACAGATTTGCCCTCATCGGTTTAGCGCCCAACGCCAGCTGTGCGAGCTGCAATGCCGTTGCGTTGTCTGCCAACTCTATACGTTTAACATCCGTTCCAGTATGAAACGCCTCGTACTGGCTTACGCTGCCGCCGGCGACTGCCAATGCGCCGCGCAGTTCCCAATTCCAGTAGACCTCTTTTTTGTTTCCGAATCGGTGCATTGTAACGTACACGCCGTATGAGTCCTGGCCGCTCTGATGCCCGACTACAGCGGCGACCAAGAGTCGTTGCTGCGCCGACGTCATCGATAGCAAGGGAGCCTTTCCATTTAGCCCGCACAGCGCGCGAATGCGATCCGCTACTTCGCTTGCTTGCTTCGGAGACGGTATAAGCGAATTAAGCATCTCCGAGGCGTCGACGCTTGCGCATCTGAGCTCGCTCAAACGCGCGTCGAGCTTATCGAGCTTTTCGCGCAGTCTTTCTCTCGCCGGTCCTGGCTGCGTTCGCTCTGTCAGTTCGGCTATCACCGCGTCCATCGCCTTCTCTGTCCTGGCGACTTCCTTCCGTATTGCTATTGCGTCGTTCGCCGCGGCTTCAGCTTCGGCAGTAACGCCTCGCAACCCTCGTTCGATTGCTGCCTTGAGGGCTCTGTTGTCTCCTATGATTTCGCCGCAGGCACGTACGATGGCAGGCTCAATAAGATCGGCAGGGACATGCCAAAAACAACGCTCGCCTGCATCGTTGGGAGGGTGACGGTAGATGTGCAGATCGTAGGAGCCATCGGCGTTTCGCTTTTTTGACGGCATTCGGGTGAGAAGGCGACCGCAGTGCTTGCAACGCACGAGACCTTGCAGCAGAGATCGTTTTCGCCTTCCAATCGGAAGGACCGTACAGTTAGATTTAGAACGGCGTTCGAGCGCACTAGCCTGTTGAGGAGTAAGCAAAGGTGGTATATCGATGGTGAACCACAGGGTCTTTTCAGGCGTGGTGAGTTTTCGTTTCCAACGAGAGACGCCGGCGCTACGCATGCGTTTGATTAGCGTTGTCTTCTTCTCGCCGGTGAGAGATGCAATCTCCGCCCAACTTTTCCCTTTTTCCACGTAGAGCCGATAAACATGTTGCGCGAGTTGCTTTGCTTTCGGGTCTACAGACCACGTCTTCTTGTCATCATGGAGGATGCGGCCCCAAGGGTGTTGGCCGAAGGCATGGAGCCCTTGCTCCATCATTTTCTGGCGGGATTCTCTCGTCTTCCATGACGATGTATCGGTTTCATGCTCTCCCATCACGCTCATAAGTTGAGCCATGGTCTTTCCACCTGGCGTATGGATTGGCATAACGCCTAGCATCGTGTGCCATTCAAGACCGTGCTGGAGCAAGTGAGCTATGAGACGTCCGGTGTCGGACGCATTGCGGACGAAGCGAGTAGTATCAAGCGTCCATATGGAGTCCCATTTTCCTGCTTGACCGTCCATCAACACTTGGTTGAATTTTCGCCTTTCGTCCACGGCCTTGCGGGCGGATTCTTGAAATACGTATCGCTCCACTACGACGCCGCCGACTTGTTTGACGTAGCTCTCCCCCTTGTCAATTTGAACGTCAAGGCTGACACCCGCCAATTGTCCACGTGTACTCACGCGGCAAAGGATGGCGAATCGCTTTCTTCTCGATGTCATGACATCCTCGTTTGTTGTGCTAGTTCCGGGATTCGATTCGTGCGAGTGTGCGTTGGAGTTGAACGAGAGACCACCCTCCGCCTCGTGGTGCGCAAAGCCCGAGGGCATTGAGCTCGCCCACCATCTGACGCTGGCTCAGCCCCCGCAGCCGGAAGCCTTCAATTTGTCCACGTAATCGGTTTGCAAATTCGGCTGCCTTCTGCTGGCGTTCTCGTAGATTCGGCCGAAGGTTCCCCCATCCTGCGGTTCCCAGCTTCTTGCCGCGGGCCTTCGCCTGCGCAAGCGCCTCCTTAGTGCGCTCACTTATGCGCTTCGCCTCGTGTTCCGCGAACGCCGCCATGACATGCAAGGTCAGCTCGTTTGCCTCGGGAAGATCGCAAGCGACAAATTTTGCGCGGCTCTCCATCAATCCGGAAACGAAATGCACGTTCCTCGCTAGGCGGTCTAGTTTCGCAATTACGAGTGTTGCGTGCATGCGCTTGCAATGATTGAGCGCTGCCTTCAGCTGAGGCCGTTTTTGTAGAGCGTTAGCACCTTTGCCTGTTTCAACCTCCGTGAACTCCGCGACGACATCACCATGCTTGCTCTTGACGTAGTGGGCGACCGCCTCTCGCTGGGCATCTAGGCCGAGGCCGGAATTGCCTTGGCGTTGCGTGCTCACGCGGTAATACGCCACGAACTCAATTCTTTCCTTTTTCACCGTTTTACCCCTGTTTGACTACGTTATTAAAGGAACGTTTAATACGTTGTCATTTTACCACAGGAAGGGATTGAAGGGGATGCAGGAAGCTCAGGGAGGCCCTAGGAGGGGCAGGGGATTAGGAGGCCCAGGGAGGCCCAGAGAGGCCCCCAGGAGGCCCAGGAAGCTCCAAGAAGGCCCCTAGAGGTCCAGGCAGGCCCCAGAGGCCCCTAGAGGGCCCAGGGAGGTTCAGGAGAGGGCAAGGAAGCAAGGGGGGCAGTGGGGAAGGTAAAGAAGGGGGCTGAAACGGCGTATGACGTCCACATGAGGACGAATCTTATTTCGGTTGCGCGATTCGGAATTGCAATCGACCACGAAGATCCAGCGCGTGGACGCGAGTTGCCCATAGTTAGGGGACTTGTACCTACGCATTTCTTGGAGTAGTACTCAAAGATTTTGCGCGAATCGCCAACTGAAGTACTTGTGGCGTAGGGAATTTTTTTTCGGTAAATTTATCCACGGTACGACTAAAACACTGAAAAGCGTCGAGGGATGCATGACTTCAAAATTTAGAATTAAGCTGAAACTGCAAGGGTTAGAACTTGAGGTTGAAGGGGCTCGTGAGGACATTCCCCTCATCACAAGGAATGTCGGCCAACAGCTCGCGGGAATGCTTCAACCCGCCGGCGCAATCGTAGAGGGGAAGGCTGTTATGTCGTCACCGGTGCCCCAAGGCGAGGTGATCTCCGGAACCGCAACGAGGGCATCCAAAAAGCGAGTGCGTGGTGGTCGCTCTGACAGCGGTAGCGCAAATGGGGCCGACACCATTGACTGGCGGCATGATCCCCAACTGTACGGGAACCCTAAACAAAAGTGGACGACTGCGGATAAGTGCATTTGGTTGATGTACGTTGCTGCGGAGGCCGCTGGCGTGAGTGAAATGCCTGCCGGTGTCATTGGATACACGTTCAATAAACACTTCAAGCAGGCAGGGACTGTTCATATCCCAAACGTTCATCGCGATTTGGGTAATCTAAAGGCGAAAAGAACACCAGCGCTTGTTGGCGAAGACACCACAAAATCGCCATCGTGTTGGTTTCTCACCCAGGAAGGACGTGCGTACGCGCAAACATTGGTTGCACAGGCATTAGCGGTGGGCGAGGGTGGCGCTAATCGATAGGGGGCGTCTTCTTGCGGACCTGTCGCCGCCGCTCGACCATCTGCTCGCAACGCAACTCGTCGACGAATTTCTCTCCTGCGAAAGGCGATATATCCAGGGGGATTGGGAGCCGGCTGAACTCGACGGCGGGCAGTTTTGCGAGGTGCTCGCGCGAATCCTGTACCACCAGGATTCCGGCACGTTGAACAGAGCAAAAGATTTCGACGGCTGCCTGAGCTATGTCGAAAAGGACAGTATGCCTCATGCAATGACGCCACGGCATGATGCACTGCACCTCGCGAAAGTACTTCGAGCGATATATAAGTTCCGAAGTCAGCGTGGCGCGGTCCACATATCGCCAACATATAAGCCGAACCACATGGATTCTAAATGGGTCGTGGAGTCCGTGCGGTGGGCCTTCAACGAGACGTTGCGGATTTTTTGGAACGGGGATCGGAACCTGGTTGCAAAGGCGATCCGCGAACTCCTGCAATTCGACGTGCCTTGCGTCGGTAACTATGACGGAATTTTGTTGGTCCAGAGGACCGACTTACGTCCTGAAGAAGAAATTCTCGTTCTGCTGCACTATGCGGGTGAGGTTGGCTTAACGCGATCTGAACTCGGGAGCCACGTGCGTTGCGCCTCTCAAAGAGTAAGTGATGCACTTAAGAAACTGGAGGGCCCGGACCATAGGCAAATCGTAAAATTGGCGAGTGGTCGTTATCGCCTAACTGATTTGGGCTCAAAGAGAATCCGGGAAGATCTATCGGCGAAATTGATGGTCCAATGAAGAAGCAGTCTTCGAGAAATCCCCATGCCACTCGACCTAAGTAAACTAAGCGGCGCGCCTCTACTCGACACTGAGACGCACCCGCGCGAGATATTCAACCTGCTGCCGTCGAAGCACAAGCGTTACGAATACCTTCGCGATGTGCAAGGCGAGGTGTTGGCTCGGTGGTTCGACCGGCGGGCAGACTCGAGTATCGTCATAAAGATGAATACAGGCGGCGGCAAGACAGTTGTCGGTCTCCTTGCATTAAAGAGTTGTCTAAATGAAGGGTGCGGGCCTGCATATTACGTCGCTCCTGATATCTACTTGTCAAAGCAGGTGATGCGAGAGGCGCATGATCTAGGTCTTTCTGTCGTTGAGAGTCCAGACGCGCCTGCCGTTCTGCAAGGGCGGGCGATTGGCGTGATAAACATTAGAACGCTGATCAACGGCAAATCCCGTTTTGGTGTTGGTGCGGAAGGGCAAAAAATAAAAATTGGAAGCGTTTTGATAGATGACGCACATGCCTGCCTCGCTACTACGGAGTCACAGTTCACGATTGAGGTGCCGGCACATCACGCCGTGTATTCGGAACTGCTCACAATATTTCGTGATGACCTTGCTGCCCAAAGTGAGACCACGTTATCCGAATTGGACGTAAGCACGCCAGACGCCTATATGCTCGTACCATTTTGGGCTTGGGATAGGGATTTGGGAGCGGTTGCCAAAGTGTTGGCAGCGCACGCAGATGATCCGGCATTCATGTTCCCGTGGCGTCTTACTAAGGATTATTTGAAGCTTTGTCGATGCGTCATTGGCAGTAAGGCGATCGAAATCGCGCCGCGATGTCTGCCGATTGAGGCGATTCCTAGTTTTGCTGAGGCGAAGCGAAAAATATTCATGACGGCTACATTGGCCGACGACTCCATCCTCGTTACTGATTTCAACGCAAATGCTGATCTAATAAAAAAGCACATTACGCCGAGCAGTGGGAACGACATAGGCGATCGGATGATTCTTGTCCCGCAAGAGATTGACCCGGAAATTACCGACGAGGCTCTGCGGGACTTCCTGTCGGTTAAATCAGCGCAATATAACGTCGTGGTGATCGTGCCGTCGGCGTATCGTGCAGAGTTTTGGCGAGATAAAGCGGCGCAAATCGTCACGGCCGAGAATATTGATTCGGCGGTAAGCGTGTTGAAGGTTAAGCATGTCGGCCTAGTCGTCCTCGTAAATAAGTATGACGGCGTGGATTTGCCTGACGAGGCGTGTCGGATCTTAGTCCTCGATGGGTTGCCGCGTGCGCACCGCTTAGTGGAGCGCGTCGAGACGCAGATGTTGCGCGGTAGTCCGCATATCCTTGGGAGGCAGATTCAGCGTATAGAGCAGGGTATGGGGCGCGGCATACGGTCAAACGACGACTATTGTGCAGTGCTGTTGATGGGCGCCTCGCTAATTCGCGATTTATTTGTCGCTGATGCCCAGACACTCTTCTCCAGAGCCACACTTGCTCAGCTGAAGCTGTCGCACAACGTAGCCGCGCAGATTGGGCCAGGGATCGAGGAACTTAACGATGCTATTGATTTTTGCCTGAAACAATCGCCGGATTGGCGTAAGTTGGCTCGAGAGGCTTTAGCTAACATCACCTATCCCCCAGAAGGAAGCGTGCGACCTGTTGCGCTTGCTCAGCGACAGGCGTTCGATCACGCGATCATCCAAGACATTAAGGGCTCTACTGGAGTATTAGAGAAGATTTTGAATGACGATGGGAGCGACAAGATCGTCGACGACACCGTACGCGGTTGGCTAATGTGGCAACTGGCCGAGTACAAGCATCTGCAGGATCCCGTTGAGGCGCAAAAGATTCTGAAGAGTGCTCTGGGGCGCAATCGCGCTATAACAAAGCCCATTGGCGGAATCGATTACGAAAAGCTTGACGCGAAGAAGTTGGAGCAGGCGAAGAACGTTGTGTGGGCGCTTAAGCCGTACATTGGAGCCAAGAATAAGCTTCTGCTCGCTGTAAACGCCATTCTTGCTGACATGAGATTTTTGCCTGAGACGTCGAAGCGTTTTGAGCAGGCCGTCAAGGACATTGCCCTGTTCTTAGGTTTTAGAGGGCAAAGACCGGAAGCGGAGTTTGGAAAGGGGCCGGATGACCTGTGGGCGGTCGGGAACCTTAAATACTTCGTTATTGAGTGTAAGAATGGGGCGACAACTGGAAAGGTAAGTAAGCACGACTGCAATCAGCTGAGCGGCTCCGTAAACTGGTTTAAGGAGCGATATGACGGCTCCTGCTCGTGTACACCTATTCTAATCCATCCATCCCGCGTCTTTGAGCACGCGGCAACGCCGCACGAGGGGGCTCGTATAGTGACGGTTGAAGGTCTGGCCGCAATGAAAGAGGCAATCGCTCGGTTTATCACGGCTGCATCCGCGGACTTGGATACGCTAAATTCTGAGAGAGCTTCGGGGTTGTTAAGCGAGTATCGGCTATTTCCCGATGCATTCGTTGAAAGTTTCACCGTTACGCCAATGACTTCGTCCTAGTGCCTACCGTGCGAGGGGGGGGGTGTTCCGGTTAACCAAAGGTCAAGGTGCACGGCCCATCTCGCGATCGGCACGCCTCATCAGTTCACCGCACATCGTTTCGGCAATCGCTTTTTCGGCCGGCGTGTAGGCGCGCCGCTCTAGTGTCCAACACTGCTCCCGGGCCCTGGATCGAGGAGTTTCTGGCTGCATTGCGCCAAAAATAAGAAAAGCGGCGGCTAGGCCGGTAAAGCCAAGCAGTATCTTAGTCGGCATCCCTAAGCCGGCCCGCGGGACCTTCGCTCCGCACTGCGGACAGGTTTTCGCGTCTTGGCTGATTTGCTTATTGCAGTCCTTGCATTCGATCAACGCCATCGTATCCCCCCGTCACCGCTTCATCGTTGTCGGTGCATCAGCGACGAGAACTATATCCCAAATTGGGATAAATCCTAAAGGCGGATAAAAACAGGCCGTTTCCGTCCCGGCCTCCGCGTTGAAGTCCACTCGAACCGCGAAATATCAGGTTCTCCTCCGCCAACTACGTGCGGCGCGGAGCACTGCGGGCGTTACTCAGCTCGAACTCGCGAAGCGATTGGGCAAGGCGCAGTCATATGTCTCGAAAACCGAGAGCGGCGAGAGACGCCTCGACGTCATTGAATATTTGGAATGGATGCTCGCACTTGGCGGCGACCCAGTGTCAACGTTGAACAAGCTGCGGTCGGATCTTCCTGCCAGGCGGTTGAAAATCCGAGGCCGTCCGTGAAGGCGTACTGGTTAAATCGTCGTTAGAAGCGTTTTCGATGGTCGGAGCGGGTGATCCGTGCCCAGGGCGTCAGCAATGGCCCCTGAGGGCATTTGGGGGCTTTCTCGGCCCATTTCCGTAGCTGCTTGCCTCCCGCGGTCGGGGCGAGGCTGTACGTGGCTCCGAGAATTAGGAAGATCGCGGAGCCGATAAAACAGCGCGGGCCGGACGGACCAGGGCTATCGGCGGCGAAATCCGAATTATCGAAACCCAGATGTGATGGAGTGTTGGATTGCGGCAATTGCGGAGGCTATGAAAAGCAATTAAGCCAGTTGAGGCAATTGTGGACCCTATAAAAAGGAAAGGGGACCGAGAAAACGAAAGGAATGCAACGTAGTTACTCCCTACGCGCGGAGGGTGCGTATGGCATTCCCTTGGATATTGGCATCAGAGGCGTGGCATTCATCGGCTCGAGGAGGCGTCGCGGAGCGGCTATCCCATTTTCGGCTAGCATGCGAAGTGCGTCCACAAGCGTTAAGTCATGTTCCACGCCGTAGTTAATCCTTTGTGCCTGCAGATAAATGGCGGCGCGCTGCCGATCAACGTTATACGAAAAGCTTCCGCACTGGTGTATTTCCGAGCGGCAGTTAAGATGCTTGTGATCGAGACGTTTTCCGAGAGCGTCAAGGTCCAGCGAATAGAGTCTTAGTTTTGCTCGCCAGAACTCAGGGTGATCGAATGTGAGCAGCGAAGTAAGCGATTCGATACCTGCTGCACGAACGGCGCGGCGTCCGACCATTCGGGCCTCGATGTGCGCGCATGGTCCGCCTGACACTTTGCTCGGAAGACCGGAGTAGAGCTTTATGTGTCCAGGGCGCCCATAACGAGAGCCGAAGTAGTGTGTAGTGCCACGCGAACTCGTAATCACTTCAACATTTTTGGCGCGGCCCTTCCCGGGCTTCGCCAGATGAGCTGCGAGTGCCGTGTGAACACGTTCTGCCCCGGACTGGCTGCGCGTCAAAAAATCGAGGCTAATTTCGATCAGCGATACCTCAACATGAAGGCCGCTATGTTTCTCTCGTTCGCACAAGAATCTAATGGCGTCGATACTGGGCTGCCATACGCATAACGTAAAGCGCAAGGGCACTACTCGTCCATCGCACCGGGTTGTTGGAAGCCAATGGTCGGGCTTGAACCTGATCAGGGCAGGACGCCGACCGCATAAAGCCTCTAGGGTGTCCATCTCGTACTGCCGGAGGCCGCGGCTGGCGTGCAAGCACACGACATCGAAATAGGGGCGTCGGTCTTGAACGAGGGAACACCAAGATGTATCCCGAGATAGAATATTCACGCTGTAGGTCCTCTCTGTAGTCGGTTCCGGGGCGGGCTGCCACCCGCTCCGGAACATCTGGTTCGTGTCTATTTGCCACGTCGAAGCGTGCCCCTCACGAGGATGGGGTGTATCTGTGCAGTTAATGAGCATTTCGGGCCTGCACATCACGATGGTGTCCGGACTTGCCTTCGCGCTGTGCAGCTGGGCATGGCGACGCAGTCCGCGTCTCATGCTGGCATTGCCGGCGCGAAAGGCGGCGGTCCTCGCCGGTGTGCTCGCCGCGTTGGCCTATACGCTGTTGGCAGGCTTCGCCATTCCCGCCCAGCGCACGCTCTACATGTTGATCGTCGTGGCGGCCGCGTTGTGGCTGGGCGTAGTCACGTCGGTGACGCGCATCCTGGCGACGGCGCTGTTCATCGTCGTGTTGTTCGATCCGTGGGCGGTGCTGTCGCCCGGATTCTGGCTTTCGTTCGGCGCGGTTGCCGTGATGCTCCACGCGACCATGCATCGCATAGGAATGCCGCGCTGGTATGCCGCGTGGGCGCAGACACAGTGGGCCGTCACGATAGGAATGATCCCTCTGCTGCTTGCGCTGTTCCAGCAAGTCTCCGTGGTCTCGCCGTTCGCAAACGCGATCGCGATTCCGCTCGTGAGCCTGGGTGTCGTTCCGCTCGTGCTGCTCGGAATGCTGCTGCCTTTCGACGCGTTGTTGCACGTGGCGCACGCGTTGACGGCGGCCTGCATGGCTATGCTCGAGTGGATGAGCGCGTTGCCCACGCCGGTGTGGCAGCAGCATGCGCCGGCGCAATGGGCCGTCGTGCTGGCGCTCCTTGGCGTGCTATGGCTCCTCCTGCCGCGTGGCTTTCCAGGGCGCGCACTCGGGGCGGTGGCGATGTTGCCGCTATTTTTCGTCGCGCCGCCCGTGCCGCCGTGGGGCGCTGCGCGGATCACGGTGCTCGATGTCGGTCATGGTCTCGCCGTGGCTGTGGAGACAAAGTCCCACGCGCTGTTGTATGACGCCGGCCCCACCTACGGGCCAGGCGCGGACGCCGGCAACCGCATCGTCGTGCCGTTCCTGCGCGCGTCGGGCATTGCGCGCCTCGACGGCGTGGTGATCACGCACGACGACATCGATCACAGCGGGGGCGCGCTGTCGGTGCTGCAGGCCATGCCGGTAGGGTGGCTCATGTCCACGCTCGATGACGCCGATCCCTTGCTGTTCCACGCCGAGCCGGATCTTCGCTGCCGTGCGGGCCTCGAATGGGAATGGGACGGCGTTCGCTTTGCGGTGCTGCATCCGACCCCCGAGGGCGATGCGCTGCGGCACGTCAAGGACAACGATCGCAGCTGCGTGCTGAAGATCACGACAAGCGGCGCAAGCCTGTTATTGCCGGCGGACATCGAGCTCAAGTCCGAGATGTCGCTGCTCGAGCGCGATGCGGCAGCGCTGAGAGCGGATGTGCTGGTTGCGCCGCATCAGGGCAGTCGGACTTCATCCTCGCCCGATTTCGTCGCCGCCGTGTCCGCGCGTGCCGTCGTATTCCCGGCCGGCTATCGCAACCGTTTCGGTCATCCGCACGTTGATGTCGTTGCCCGTTACCGTCGCACGGGTGCCAACTTGTATCGCACGGATTACGACGGCGCAGTGCGCATCGACCTGCCGGCGCAGGGTGTTGCGCAACTCGAGCGACACCGCGATGTCTATCGCCGATATTGGCACGATGTGCCGAGGGATCGGGCCGGCCCGCTTGACGACGAGATGCCGGCATTCTTACAGTAAGGTTTATCCACAGCAGGCGGTTCGTATGGTACAGGTCTCTCATTTGCGCCTTGTCGCGTCCGACCAGGCGTCTCACGCCGCGTGGATAGAGAAGCTCGCGTCGCAGTATGCGCCTGCCGATCTCGACATGCTGAAGGCTGCGGTCGAGCATGCGGTTTCCATTTATCGCGAGGCGCAGCTTCCGACGGGCGAGACGATCGCCGATCACTGCCTCGCCGCTGCTGCAATTCTCGCCGAGCTCAAGCTCGACCCCGAGACGCTGGCTGCGGGGATTCTCTTTCGCTGTCTCGCTATAGAACCCGGCTGTCTCGACATCGTCCGCAAAAAATTCGGGGTGGGTGTCGCGGAGCTCGCGGAAGGCGTGCTGCGCATGGAGCAGATCGGTGCGCTCTCGAGCCGGGTGGGCGAGCACAAGCCGCAGCAGCAGGCAGCGCAGCTCGAGAGCTTGCGCAAAATGCTGCTCGCGATGGTGCAGGACGTGCGGGTCGTGCTCATCAAGCTGGCCGATCATGCCCAGCAGTTGCGCTATACCGTCAAATCGCCGGAAAGCAGCGAGGCGCACGAGGCTGCGCAGCTGACCTGCGACATTTTCGCGCCGCTCGCGAACCGTCTCGGCGTCTGGCACCTGAAGTGGGAGCTCGAAGACTTGGCCTTCCGTGTCCTCGAGCCGCAGATGTACAAGGAAATCGCGCGCCTGCTCGACGAAAGGCGGATCGACCGCCAGCGCTACATCGAGAACGTCATGGCTCTGCTCAAGGGTGAGCTCGCGCGCGCCGGGATCGAAGCGGAAGTCACCGGAAGGCCGAAGCACATCTACAGCATCTACAAGAAGATGCAGCGCAAAGGCATGGATTTCGAGGCCTTGCGCGATGTGCGGGCCGTGCGCGTGCTCGTGCGCGACGTGAAGGACTGCTATGCGGCGCTCGGCCTGGTGCATCACCTATGGTCGCCGATACCGAAGGAATTCGACGATTACATTGCCAAGCCCAAGAGCAACAACTATCGCTCGCTCCATACCGCCGTCATCGGACCCGAAGGCAAGGCGGTCGAGGTGCAGATACGCACCCATGACATGCATCAGCATTCCGAGTATGGGGTCGCGGCGCACTGGCGCTACAAGGAGCAGTCGCGCCACGACCGTGGGTACGACGAGAAGATCGCGTGGCTGCGCCAGATACTGGAGTGGAAGGACGAGGTCCGCGACGCGGGCGAGCTTGCCGAGCAGTTCAAGACCGGCTTGTTCGAAGACACGGTGTACGTGCTCACGCCGCAGGGCCGCGTCATCGATCTGCCGAAGGACGCAACGCCAATCGACTTCGCGTATCACGTGCATACGGAGCTCGGGCATCGCTGCCGCGGTGCGAAGGTCGACGGCGTGATGGTGCCGCTCAACACGCCGCTGCACAACGGGCAGCAGGTCGAGATACTGACGACCAAGCAGGGTGGGCCGAGCCGCGACTGGTTGAACCCGGCGCTCGGCTATCTCAAGAGCCATGCCGCGCGGACGAAAGTGCGGCAGTGGTTCAATCGTCAGAACTACGAGACCGCGGTGGGGCAGGGCCGCATCGTGCTCGACAAGGAACTGCAGCGCCTGGGCATGACGAGCGCGAACCTCGACACGCTCACCGCGGACCTGGGCTACGACAAGTTGAACGACATGCTGGCTGCAATCGGCCGCGGCGAGATCGGCCACAAGCAGCTGCAGGATGTGTTGCGCCCGGCGTCGGCGGCCGAGCCGGAAGAGCCGGCGATAGAGCCCGCGCCGCCGCGCCGGCCGGCTTCGTCAAGCTCGGGCAGCGTGCTGGTCGTCGGCGTCGACCGTCTGCTGACGGTGCCGGCGAAATGCTGTAAACCCGCACCGCCCGAGCCGATTATCGGTTTCGTCACGCGCGGCCGCGGGGTCAGCGTGCACCGTGCGGATTGCGTGAACGTGAAGCGTCTCGATCCCGAGCGCTGCGTTACCGCGGAGTGGGGTGAAGCGCGCGGCGCGACCTTCCCCATGGAAATCGCCGTCGAGGCGGTGGACCGCACGGGGCTGCTGCGCGACATTTCGGAGGTGCTGTCTCGCGAGCGCATCAACGTCACTGCGACGAGCACCGCTACCGTCGATCACGTGGCTCGCATGCGCTTTACGGTCGAGGTCGCTGACGTGCCGCAACTCCAGCGCGTCCTCGCCTTGATACGCGATGTGCGCGGTGTGGTGAGTGCGTCACGTCGCTGAAGCGTTTCGTCAGAATAGGCGCTACGTACTCATCTCGCACAGCGGAAACCGATGTTGTGATGCCCGGACCGCGGGCTGCGCGACAGATTGCGTCCACGCTGCGTGGTGGTGATTTCCTCTGCTGAGGAGTCGTGCCCGCCGCCGCGCGTGCCTCTTGCGCCGCCCGCATGGGGATCTTCGCGGCCGTCGTCCCCGCGGTAGGGGTAGGGGCGGTACAGGGTCGAGACCCATTCCCATGCGTTGCCGGCCATGTCGAGCGTGCCGTAAGGACCTGCGCCGGCGGGGTGAGCGTCGACGGGCGCTGTGTGATTGAAGCCCATGCCGAATTGCGCGCGCGTTGCGTCGGGCAACGCATTGCCCCACGGATAGCGTCGGCCGTCGCTGCCGCGTGCGGCTTTTTCCCATTCCGCTTCCGTCGGCAGCCTCTTGCCGAGGGCTGCGCAGTAGGCACGCGCGCCGGCCCATGTGACTTCGACGGCCGGATGCCGCTCGTAACCGGCGTCGGCTTTCCATGCGCTGCCCGCGCTATGTATGCGAGCGTCGGGATCGTCGAAATCGTACCAACGCTCGCGCATCGCGCCGGTGCGCGTGAGGAATGCAGCGAACTCGGCGTTCGTGACCGGATAGCGATCGATCTCGAATGCCGCGACATGCAGTTCGTGCGCGGGACGCTCGTCCGACGCTCCGTCGGTCGAGCCCATAACGTAGCGTCCAGCGGGGACACGGACCATGTCGTCTGCGGCGCTGGCGTGCATGGACGCGATGCAGCCTGCGGCGACGAGCGCGACAACCGGTCGTGTCATGCCGTTCCTTCGACGAGGATCATGCGAGTGCGCGCGGCACGGTCGCGGATTACGCGGGCAGCCGAGTATTCGGGTGACGACCACCATGCGCGAGCCTGGTCCCTGCTCGGAAATTCGAGGACGACGACGCGTTCCGGCGCCCATCCGCCTTCGAGGAAGTCGAGCTTGCCGCCGCGCACGATGAAGCGGCCGCCGTACTGAGCGACCGAAGCCCCGGCGAGCCGGCGATATTCCTCGATAGCGACAGCATCGGTGATGGTCATCTCGACGATTACGTATGCGGTCATGTCTTGCTTCTCCTCCGAGAGAACGACTTTATTTGAACGGGTACCGGTGTTTCGCTTAGAATACCGCCCACTGTAGGCGCGTAGCTCAGCTGGTTAGAGCACCACCTTGACATGGTGGGGGTCGTTGGTTCGAGTCCAATCGCGCCTACCAATTTCCCCCTCGCCGTTTTCTGATTCAGCGCAAGCCAGGAATGTCGCCTGCGCTGGCCGCGCAACGTAAGTGGATGATACTATTACGTTGATGGCGCGTTCTTGGCGCGGCGCTCCGTAACGGAACGTCCGCGGCACTATATCGAATGTCACAGCGCAACCGTACCACTACCGAGTCGTATCGATAACGCCGCCGGCACAGCATGATCAAAAGTGCGGCGCAGCCGCATTTTTTTTGCTCACGCGGGAAGAAATTATGGTGAACATCAAATTGCCGGACGGTTCGGTCCGGTCCTACGACCATCCGGTGACGGTGGCTGAAGTCGCCGCCAGCATAGGGCCGGGGCTTGCGAAGGCCGCGCTCGCAGGGCGTGTGGGCGGAAAACTTGTCGACACGTCGTATCGCATCGATGCCGACGCGGACGTCGCCATCGTCACCGACAAGGACGCGGACGGCCTCGACATCCTCCGTCATTCGACCGCACATCTTCTTGCACACGCCGTGAAGGAGCTGTTTCCCGACGCGCAGGTGACGATCGGTCCGGTTATCGAAGACGGCTACTACTACGACTTCTCGTACAAGCGGCCTTTCACGCCGGAAGACCTCGCGGCGATCGAGAAGCGCATGGCGGAGATTGCAAAGCGCGACATCAAGGTCGAGCGCAAAGTGATGGACCGCGACGAGGCAGTGCGCTTCTTTCAGGGCCTCGGCGAGCGCTACAAAGCGGAAATCATTGGCTCCATACCGCCGGGCGAGCAGATTTCACTGTACGCACAGGACAATTTCATCGACTTGTGCCGCGGGCCTCACGTCCCGTCGACGGGCAAGCTGAAGGTGTTCAAGCTGATGAAGGTCGCCGGCGCGTACTGGCGCGGCGATTCGCGCAACGAAATGCTCCAGCGGATCTATGGCACGGCGTGGGCGAAGAAGGAGGACCAGGAGGCCTATCTTCATCGCCTCGAAGAAGCGGAAAAACGCGATCACCGCAAGCTCGGACGCCAGCTGGACCTCTTTCACCTGCAGGATGAGGCGCCGGGCATGGTGTTCTGGCATCGCAAAGGCTGGATCATCTGGCAGGTGATCGAGCAGTACATGCGCGGCGTGCTCGACAAGGCCGGCTATGAAGAAGTGACAACGCCGACGATCATGGATCGCTCGTTGTGGGAGCGTTCGGGGCAT